>CAZYEA010000569.1:0-1505 GCA_964646485.1 uncultured Acidobacteriota bacterium | reverse complement strand
CAGCTTGGCGCGGACCTGGCTCGGCGTGAGGTAGCCGTGCTTCTGGAGGATCCAGGAGCGGTTGTAGAGGTCGCGGAACTCCTGAAGGGCGAGCCGGAGTTCCTCGACGTTGCGGAACGTCCTGACCCAGAGGAGCTGTTCCTTGAGGGTGCGCCAGAACCGCTCGATGACGCCGTTGCCTTCGGGCTCCCGCACGAACGAAGGGCTCGAGACTGCGCCCAGGAACCGGAGCTCGTTCTGGTAGTGCCGGCTCAGGAACTGGCTGCCATGGTCGTGGCGGATCGAGAGGCCCTGGGCGACGCCCTTCTCGTAGCTGCCGAGGTGTTCCTTGACCCCCTGACGGATCGGCTCGAGCGCCTCGAAGCGATTGCCGTTGAGCGAGGCGTGGATGCCGATGCACTCGGCCGTGCAGTGATCCACGACGCCGAAGATCGTCGCCGTCCCCTCCTCGAGGGTGACCGTCTGGGTCGCATCCGTGCCCCACATCTGGTCGGGCTTCTCGGTCGTGATCGTGCCGTCGTGGGCCTTGGGCCCGTGGGCGGAGCCCGGGCGCTGCGGGGCGAGAAGGCCGGCACGACCCATCTCGCGCCGCACGCGATCCTTGTCCACGCGCACGCCCTTGCTTCGCAACCGCGCCCACACCTTGCGGTAGCCCTCGCCGTGGAACAGCGGCGACGCGAGCACCTCGCGGATGGCGGTGAGGAGGGCCTCGTCGGACACGATCCCGCGCTTGGGACCGGGCCGTCCGGCCGGTCGGGCGTCCGCGGCGCGATCCCGACGGGCGTACACCGTCGAGCGCGGAATCTCAAGGACTCGGCATACGCGGGCGAGGCCGTAGCGGCGACGGACGGAGATTGAAGAAGCCCGGCTCAAGGCTTCGACCTCCGAGGGGCTAAAGGGCGGCCGGCCTCCAGGGCCCGTGCGCGCGCACGGAGGAGCTCGTTGTCCATCGTGATCTCGCCGACCTTGGCGCGCAGCCGCTGGATCTCCGCGTCGCGCTCGTCGGCATCCCGGGATCGGAGCGACCCCTGCCCGCCGGCGACGAACTGGTCGCGCCACTGGCCCAGGGTCGCGCCGCCAACCCCGAGCTCGCGAGAGACGGCATCCAGGGTCTCGCCGCGGAGCAGGCGCAGCACGGCCTCCATCTTGCGCCGCGAGGAGAACCGGCCGCGGTCCGACGATGCGTCGCCTGCGGCTCCTTCGGTCGCCCTACGGGCTCCCTCAGGAGCCGCAGGCGACGGGGGCTTCTTGCTCATGGACAGCTACCTCCGGAGGGCATCGTCCCTCCAATCGGCTGTCCATCCCAATCTCAGAGCGGGGGAGTACGACGTGTGTGAGCGTGTCCTCCGCGTGATCGCCGCGGAGCCAGTGTGGGATCTGCATCGACGCCGATGGAGCCCGGCGCCTCGGTAGTCCGCGCCATCTCACCCGCGATCCAAGTAGGCCCACGTGCTCCTCGCCCTGCGGCCTACAGCCTGCCGCACGAAGATGGCATCGGAGGCGCT
>CAZYEA010000568.1:0-1529 GCA_964646485.1 uncultured Acidobacteriota bacterium | reverse complement strand
GCCGGGGCTTTTCGAGGAGCAGGCACTGGGTGGCGAGGACGTGCCCCACCTCGCTCGTGCCGATGCCGAAGGCGAGCGCGCCGAAAGCCCCGTGGGTCGAAGTGTGCGAGTCGCCGCACACGATGGTGCGGCCCGGATGGGTGACCCCGAGCTCCGGGCCGATGACATGGACGATGCCCTGGCGATCACTGTCGAGGCCGTAGAGGGTGATCGAGGCCTCGCGACAGTTCTCTTCCAGAGCCTTGATCTGCGAGGCCGCGTCCGCGTCGACGATCAGGACGCGCGTGCCATCACGCTTGAAGTCGGTGGGGGTGGCGT
The DNA here is from genome assembly GCA_964646485.1 of uncultured Acidobacteriota bacterium. Classification (GTDB taxonomy): domain Bacteria; phylum Acidobacteriota; class Vicinamibacteria; order Fen-336; family JAGNNV01; genus JAGNNV01. The sequence continues at coordinate 1,211 of CAZYEA010000568.1, read as the reverse complement.
GATCCATGGTGGCGAGGGTGCGATCGGGGCGGCGCACCCTGAGCCCGCGCTCACGCAGCATGGTGAAGGCCTGCGGGGTGGTGACTTCATGGATCAGATGGAAGTCGATGTAGACGGTGGCAGGGGCGGTGGCGGACGCGGGAGTCACCACGTGGGCGTCCCACACCTTGTCGAGAAGCGTCCTCTTCAGGCTCACGCCGCCACCTCCACGGAACGTTCGGCCGCGCCGATGGCCGACAGGTACGCTTTGAGCGAGGCTTCTATGGAGTCGGTGCTCGCGGCCTGCCCGACCGTCTCCTGATCGCGGTGGCGCACCCGCACCGTCACCTCGGCGAGGGCGTCCTTGCCGCTGCTCACCGAACGGGTATGCCAGTCGAGGAGTTCGAGGCTCAGTCCGAGGGCCGCATCGATGGCCTTGAGCGCGGCGTCGAGCGGCCCGTTGCCCACCGAGGAAGCGGTGCGGCGCTGGCCGTGGACTTCGATCTCGACGGTGGCGGTGGGGATGACGTCGTTGCCGGAGAGGGTTTGATAGCGGATCAGGGTCGGTCGTCGTTCCGCGTGGTGATCGAGGAGCGAGAGCAGATCGTCGTCGTACACGAACTTCTTCCGGTCGGCCAGTTCCTTGACCCGGTTGGTGACGTCTTCGATCTTGTCGGCCTCGATCTTCACTCCCAGGGCCCGGAGCCGCTTCTCCACCGCGTGGCGTCCGGAATGCTTGCCCAGGACCAGCAGGGTCTCCCCCACCCCGACGCTCGCGGGGGTCATGATTTCGTAGGTGAGGGGATTGGCGAGGATGCCGTGCTGATGAATACCCGCCTCGTGGGCGAAGGCGTTGCGACCCACGATCGCCTTGTTCGGCTGAGGCCACACGCCGGTGATGGTGGACAGATCAGCGCTCGTGGGAGCCAGCAGCTCCGTTTTCACCCGCGTGTCGACCCCCAGCGATTCGCGCCGCACCTTGAGGGCCATCACGATTTCCTCGAGGGAGGTGTTCCCGGCGCGCTCGCCGATGCCGTTGATGGTGCACTCGACCTGGCGGGCGCCCGCGCGCACGCCGGCCAGCGAGTTCGCCACGGCCATGCCCAGGTCGTCGTGGCAGTGCGTCGAGATGATCACCTTGTCGGCGCCCGGCACATTCCGGCGGATACCGTCGATCATCGCGTAGTATTCTTCGGGCGTGGTGTAGCCGACCGTGTCGGGGATGTTGAGCG
>CAZYEA010000567.1:0-1533 GCA_964646485.1 uncultured Acidobacteriota bacterium | reverse complement strand
CGACCCGTCCGAGACCCGCGGCAGGCCGGCGCCGAACCGGCCCTGGTGGCCGAGTTTGTCGTGCTCGTCCTTGATCGGGGTCGCGTACGCCTTCCAGTCCACGCCGTAGGGCGGGTTCGCCAGGATGAAGTCGAACCTCTGCGTGCCGAACGCATCGGAGGTGAGGGTGTTGCCGTTGCGCATCCGGGCGGGATCGATGTCCTGCATCATCAAGTCCGACTGGGCGATCGCCCAGGTCTCGTCGTTGAGTTCCTGACCGAACACGTTGACGATCGATTTCGGGTTCAGGTCCCGGATCCGGTGCATGGCCCCCATCAACATGCCGCCCGTGCCGGCCGCCGGATCGTACACCGTGCGAACGGGGATCGGGTTCTCGGTGAGTTCCCTCGACGCCTCCCCGGTGAGGAGCAGGTCGACCATCAGGTGGATCACCTCGCGCGGTGTGTAGTGCTCACCGGCGGTCTCGTTGCTCATCTCGGAGAATTTCCGCAGCAACTCCTCGAAGATGTAACCCATCGCTTCGTTAGAGACCACCGCGGGCCGCAGATCGAGGTCAGCGAAGTCCGCCACGACGGCGTACAGCAGGCCGGCGCGATCGAGGCGGGCGATCTTGTCGTCGAAGTTGTACGCCTCCATGACCCGGTAGGCATCCCGCGACAGCAGGCGGATGTACGTGGCCAGGTTGTCGGCCAGGTTCTTGTCGTCGTTCAGCAGTGTGGCGAACGTCCACGGGGCGGTGTTGTAGAAGCGGCGGCCCGCGGCCTTCCTCAGCAGGGCATCCTCGCCCTCGCCGATGGTGGTGAACGTCTTGGCCTTGGCCAGCACGGCATCCTTGGTCGGCGCCAGCACGGCGTCCATGCGTCGCAACACCAGCAGCGGCAGCATCACCGAACCGTACTCGTGTTGCTTGAACGTGCCGCGCAGCTTGTCGGCCACCTTCCACACGAACGCGACCTTGTCCTGGAACCCCTGCGGCGCCATTGCCCCCCACTTCCTCTTCCCAAGTCACCCTAATGAGTCCCGGTTGGCCCTTGGCGATGACCCGCGAGCGTGGAAGCCGACGCCACCTGCCCCGTCTCGTGATCGCCGCCCGCAGCCCTCAGAGTGCGGTCCGAAGCGTCGAAAACGACGTGATTGGGCACGTGTTGGGCACGGATCTGCCGGAGACCACTAATGAGACCGGCGTTCCCCCTAGTGGGGGAGTGTTTGGAGATGGTGGGCCTAACTGGACTTGAATCAGCAAACCGATCCGGGATGACCCAGAGTGACTGCGTCGGACTCAGCGAGCTAAGGGGGATTTGACTACGTGGTTCGCGTGATTCACAGGCTATCATGGGGGAATGACTGGACGGGCAGGGGAAGCGAAACAGGACCTCCAAAGTCCCCCACAAGTTCCCCACGGGGGACTTTCAGGAAGGATAGGACCACGGCCGCGGAAGACGAAAGCCGAACACCGAAGCTTCGGAACCATCGTAGAAGCCCGCGGGCGATTCAAGGTCCGCTACACCGGGCCGGACAAGCAACTGCACCGCG
>CAZYEA010000566.1:0-1584 GCA_964646485.1 uncultured Acidobacteriota bacterium | reverse complement strand
CGGCGAGGGGAGCCTCGAGGATCCTCGAGGCCGACCGGGTGAAGAGGTCGGCCATCGGAGCCACCCGCCTCTCGGCCATGAGCCGCGCGCACAGATCATCGATGGCGACGCGGCGCGACGCGGCCTTGTGCACCCGTTGGACGCTGTTGTTGAGGCGTGCCGAGAAGGGCCGCAGCCTTCCTCCCTCGGTGGTGAACGACTCGCCGTCTCGGGCCATCTCCTCGAGCGCCCGGGCGGTCGAGGAAAGCTCGACGATGCACGCCTCCAGGCTGCGGTCGCCGCCGATCGCGGCTTCGACCGCGTGGGTGAGGTCGATGGTCTCGAGCCGGGCCGTGGTGCCGCCGTGAACACCGCGAGGGAGCCCCAGTTCGTGGTTGACCGCATCGAGGATGACCTCGGGGTCCGAGGGTTTGGGCAGGACGGTCCGCACGCCGCAGGACGCCGCCATCGATTTCGCCTCGGGCACGGTGTAGGTGGCGCTATAGAAGATGACGGGGATAGAGGCGATCGCGGGTTCGTTGCGAAGGCGCTGGACCAGTTCAAGTCCGTCCATCGTGGGCATGAGCAGGTCGGTCACGATCAGGTCGGGTCGCTCGGATCGCGCCAGGTTGAGCGCTGCCACCCCGTCTCCCGCCTCCAGGCAGCGATGGTTTGCGTAGCCGAAGAGGGTGGAGAGGAATTCGCGATTCGTGGGCCGATCGTCAACGATGAGGATGGTCGCCATCTCAGCTGCCTCCTTCCAGATTCGATGACGCGCCTCTCGCCTCGCCCAGCCAGGCTTCTACCTCGGAGACGAAGGTCTCGGGCTCGATCGGCTTCGAGATGTACCCGTCGAAGCCCGCGGCGAGGGCGCGCGTCCGATCGGCCGGCATGGCGAGGGCGGTTACGGCCAGGCAGGGCGTGTGCGCGGTCATCGGCGCGGCGCGCAGGCCGGCGAGGACCGAGAAGCCATAGCGGTCGGGCATCTGGATGTCGCAAATGATGAGGTCGACCGCCTCCCGTGCGGCCAGTACCAGCCCCTCGCTCCCGCCGCGGGCGGCGAGAACGGTGTGTCCGAAGGACTCGAGGAGGTAGCTCATCAACTCCAGGTTCTCGCGGTTGTCCTCGATGATCAGCATGCGAGCCATGGCCTCACCGCCCCGCGTCCCCAGGGCCGGCCGAGGCTTGGCCGCTCCCGGCTGAATCCGGAAGGGTCAGGGTGAAGGTGCTGCCGCGCCCGGTCTCGGTTCTCAAGGTGATGGCGCCTCCGAGAGCTTCGGCGAGCTTTCGGCTGACATGCAGCCCAAGGCCGGTGCCCGCGATCTCCCGGCGATCGGCCGCGGCCCCGCGCGAGAAAGCCTCGAAAAGCCGGGCCTGGTCTTCGCGCGTGATTCCCGGGCCCGTGTCTTCCACGCTGAGCGCGATTCCGGCCCGACCCGCTCCGCCTCCCTCCAGCCGGATCGCCACCTGGCCCCCGTCCGTGAACTTGACCGCGTTTCCCGCCAGATTGATGATGATCTGGCTCAGAGCTCGCCGGTCCGTGGGCAGGGAGAGGGGCGCCTCGGGCAGGATGAGGTTGAAGGCCAGGCCTTTCGCTTCCGCCTC
>CAZYEA010000565.1:0-1586 GCA_964646485.1 uncultured Acidobacteriota bacterium | reverse complement strand
CGGGACCGCCCGGGGGAACGAGCAGCTTGAGGTTCGACAGCGTTGTGTTCGCCGACAGCGCGTCCCTGGCCGCCCTCTCCTGTTTCTCCCGCCTGAAGTCCGAGCACGAGGCCGGCCGCAAGTCCCTCGTGGTTGCGATCTGCGACTCGGCGGGCGCTGAAGTGATCGGGTCCAGAGGGCTCGCCACGGTTTCAAGGATCGAGGATCTGGAGACCGGCCGCGACGGGTCGTCCGAGCCCTGGCGCGAACGGGTGTCGGTGATCATTCGTCGATTCGGCCCGAAACACGTGATGGCTCCGCTCGGGCTCTTCGGCGCGCCCCAGGCCATGGACTACTTCAAGACTCTCCGCGCCGCTCTCAGTGTCGACCCCGGTAGGGACCTTCTCTTCTTTGAAGAACGGCCGCATTGCCTGGTGCCGGAATCGGTGCCGCTGCGGCTCGCTGGTCTCGGAGTTCGACTACCTCCGGCCATTCAGTTGCGTTCGCCTCGTCGTTACGGGCCGTTCGCCCTTCGCCTCATCACCGGTCTCGGGGTTCCTCCGATCTTCGGCACGGTGCGTGAACGCGCCCGCCTGGGCCGCTCTTTGAAGGCCTCCTTCCAAGAGGCCGCTGATTGGGATCCGCAACGGGCGCTCGGCCCCAAGCTCCAGCCGGTGATCGAGCCCTGGCGCGATAGCGATTCGAGCGATCTCCTGGCCCTGGCGGGAGATCTCGAACAGGCCGCTCGTCTGGGTTCGCCCAAGGCACTACGGCGGCGAATGGCCCGGCACGCCGCGGGTTCGGGGAATCGTACGCCGATCGAGCGGTACTGGCTCTCCCTTCCGGGACCCAAAGACGCCGATCCGATCAGCGGGTACTGATCAGGCCCCGAGCGGCACGTCCTTCGCGTTGGCCCAGCGCTCACCATCCTGGAGCCAGAGGGTGTTGAGATAGGTCCGCACCGCGGAGGGAGGCTCCGAGGCGAGGGCGTCGCAGGCCTTCTTGAGGTCGTCGAGGGCTATCGGCGTGGTCGACTCGTCCTTGAGCACGCCGTCTTCGTGGGGTAGCCCGAGCGCGTCCAGGAACTTCACCAGCATGGCCCGGCGTGGGCCGAGATGAAGCGCCACCAGCAGGGACGACGCGAGGATCTCTCCGGGATCGCGCACCGTGGCCACGATCTTCGCGTGAACTTCGGGAGGAAGCTTGCGCGCGGCGATCGGCCGCATTTTTCGAGCCTCGGCCACCACCGCGATGACGCTCGCCCTGATCAAGGGGGTGGGGTCCTTCACCAGCTCGGCGGCGGCGAGGTTCTTCTCCTCGATAGAGAGGGCCTTCCAGAGGCGGTTCGACGTGGTTTGCCAGAGGTCATGCGCAGGTGCGGAGGTCATTGCCCGCAAGCATATAGTCCTCGGCATGACTTCCCTCGACGCGTTCGTGAAGAGCGCGCCCCGCCTGTTCGTCCTGACCGGAGCCGGATGCAGCACCGCGTCCGGGATTCCCGATTATCGCGACGAGAAGGGCGAGTGGAAGCACAAGCGTCCCGTCCAGTTCCAGGACTTCGTCTCCTCGGAGGCGACCCGTCGGCGCTACTGGGCCCGTAGCCTGGT
>CAZYEA010000564.1:0-1597 GCA_964646485.1 uncultured Acidobacteriota bacterium | reverse complement strand
GCGCCGTGGTGTCGCTGCGCCTGGTTCCGCGCGCCGACGGCCAGAGCCGCGTGCCCGCGGTCGAGGTCATGGTCTCGACACCCTTCATCCGGGACTGCATCGTGAACGAAGAGAAGACCCGACTGATCCAGGGCGCCATCGCCCAGGGCACGACCGAAGGCATGCAGACCTTCGACCAGGCGCTCTTCGACCTGTGCCAGAAGGGCCTCATCACCCGTGAAGAGGCGGCGCGCCGCTGCACGAACCCCGACGAGTTCCGCATGATGCTCTCCGGCGTCGACACCGGCAGCCGGAGCGGCGGCATGGGCTCGATGACGGACCTTGAGTAGCGAGAGCGATTCCCCGTCCGAAGACCTGAAAGCGCAGGAACGGAGCGCCTTCGCCCTGATCCTGGCAAAACTGGGCCGGCGCGATCACACCGAGAAGGAGCTGCTCACCGCTCTCGGCCGCAAGGGCTACTCCGAGGAGGCGGCAAGAGCCGCGGTTCGACGAGCGAAGCGCCAGGGCCTGGTCAACGACGAGCGCCTGGCCGGGACCATCGCGCGCCTCCACGCGCGCTCCGGGCGACGCGGGCCGCTCCTGGTGGTGGCAAAGCTCCGCCACAAGGGCATCGCCGCGGACACCGCCCGGGCGATCACGAAAGAGGCCTTCGCGGGTTCCGACGAGAGCGAGAGTAACCTCGCCCGCTTCGTCGAAAGCCTCCTGCGGCGCGCCCGCGGCCAGACCCCGGGGGAGAAGCGCGTGAGGGTCCTGCGGTCGCTCCTGGGGCGGGGTTTCGGCCTTTCGGAGGCAAAGCGGGCCCTGCGCCTCGCGGAAAACGCCTCGATGGTCGAAAATAGGGGTCATGACGAAGGCGCCGACGAGTAGCCGCACCGCGGACGACATCCGTTCCTCCTTCCTCGACTTCTTCAAGGCGAGGCAGCACGAAGTCGTTCGCTCGTCGCCCTTGATCCCCCAGAACGACCCGACCCTCCTCTTCGCCAACGCGGGGATGAACCAGTTCAAGGACGTCTTCCTGGGCCGGGAAACGCGCGGCTACAAGCGCGCGGCCACCTCGCAGAAATGCGTGCGCGCGGGGGGCAAGCACAACGACCTCGAGAACGTGGGCCTCACCGCCCGCCATCACACCTTCTTCGAGATGCTCGGCAACTTCTCCTTCGGCGACTATTTCAAGAAAGACGCGATCGCCTTCGCCTGGGAGTTCCTCACCGGAACCATGGGTCTAGACCCCAACCGATTCACCGCCACCATCTTCAAGGGCGAAGACTCGGTGCCCCGCGATACCGAGGCCTTCGATCACTGGCGCGCCTACCTGCCCGCCGAGCGAATCCTCGAACTCGGGAAGAAGGACAACTTCTGGGCCATGGGCGACACCGGACCGTGCGGTCCGTGTTCCGAGCTTCACTACTACCAGGGTGACTCGCTCCCCTGCGCCGAAGCGGCCGCGGGCCGTCCCTGCCTCGGGGTCGCGTGCGAATGCGACCGCTACCTCGAGATCTGGAACCTCGTGTTCATGCAGTTCAATCGCGATGGGAGCGGTGCGCTCTCTCCCCTCCCCGCGGCCTGCGTCGACACCGGCATGGGCCTCGAACGCGTC
>CAZYEA010000563.1:0-1599 GCA_964646485.1 uncultured Acidobacteriota bacterium | reverse complement strand
ATCTCGCCGAAGGCATTCATGATCCCCCAGACCGTGCCGAAAAGGCCGATGAAAGGCGAGACGCTGGCGGTGCTCGCGAGGAAGCTCAGGCGCTTCTCCAGGCGCGACTCTTCGATCGAGGCGGCCCGGGCCAGCGCGCGAGAGACGGCGTCGAGGCTCCGAATCGCCGGCCGGCCGGTCGCGCCCGGCGCCGGGCGAACCTGCTGGTTGATTTCCTGGTAGCCGGCCTGGAACATGCCGACGAGGGGGGAGTAAGTGAGTTGGTTCGCCACCGCATTCACTTCGGAGAACTTCTGGCTCTTCCTGAAGACGTCCAGGAACCTCCTGGATTCCCGCGCCGCCCGGGAGAGCGTCGCCCACTTATTGATGATGATCCCGAGCGAAATGAAGGAGAACAGCATGAGCAGCACGATGACGGCGATCGCGGTCGGACCGGAGTGCTTGAGGAAGCCGAGGGCACCCCCGCCGAAGGCGTTCGTCGCGCCGCTTTGGGCCAGTAGGAAGTGGATCATCATCTGTATGGTGTTGTCGACCTCTCAGAATCGCACAATATGTTGTGCACGTCAATGAATGGACCCTCGCCCGCTCGGGTTCCATGCTACCCTCACCCGCCTTCTTATGCTTCGCGTCCTGCGCATCGAAAACCTCGCCGTGGTGGCCTCGGCGGAGATCGAATTCGGCCCCGGACTGAACCTGCTGACCGGGGAAACCGGGGCGGGGAAGTCCATCGTGGTCGACGCGCTCGGACTCGTCTGTGGGGAGCGGGCCGATGGCGATCTGGTCCGGACCGGTGAGGAGAAGGGGACGATCGAAGCCATCTTCGACGTGCCCAAGGGCTTCGACTTCGGGGTTCTGGGACTCGGCATCGAGGATTCGGAGGGCGAGGTCGCGATCCGCCGAGAGATCCTCTCGTCGGGGCGCAGTCGGGCGATGATCAACGGAGTCACCGTCTCGCTCGCGGGCCTCAAAAGCGTGGGCCAGGAACTCGTCCAGATCCATGGGCAGCATCAGCATCACGCTCTGCTGAACGCCGACTTTCATCTCGCCTTCCTCGACCGGTTCGCGGGCCTTCAAGGGAAGGCCGAGAGAACCCGAGCCCTGTTCGGCGAGGCGCAGGCGGCCGACTCCGCCTTGCGCTCCTTCCGCGACAAGGCGAGGCAGTTCGACCGCGAGCGCGACACCCTGCGCTTTCAGGTCGAGGAGATTCAGCGCGCTGGCCTCCGGGCGGGTGAGGAGGAAGAGCTTCGAGAGGAGCGCGCTCGCCTTCGAAACTCCGAGCGTCTCAGTGAGTTGACCCTGGAGGCGACCCGCCTGCTTGACGGCGGGGATGAGGACGGAGATGCCGCCTTGCTTTCGCGCATGCGGCTGCTGGGCAAGCGCTTTGATGAGGTCACGCGTCTCGATCCCAAAGCCCTCCGCGATACCGTCGGTCGTCACGCAGAGGTGCTAAGTCTCTTGAACGACTGGTCGGCGGACCTCGCCGATTACGTGTCTTCCCTCGACGCCCAGCCCGGCCGGATCGACGAAGTCGAATCGCGCCTCGCAAACCTGGAGCGACTTAAGAAGAAATATGGTTCAAGTATCGATGAAATAATGCGT
>CAZYEA010000562.1:0-1600 GCA_964646485.1 uncultured Acidobacteriota bacterium | reverse complement strand
TAACCAGATCGAGGTGTCCGAGGGTGACCGGGTCGAACGACCCCGGCAGCAGGGCGACCCGTTTCCATTCCTTTGAACTCACTGCGGCACCTCGTTCCTGTACATGGTCAGCCGATGGTCGGACACTTTCACTTCGCGGAACCGCCTCAGGGTGAGAATGTTCTCAGGAAGCGCCCGCTTCTTGAAATGCTCGGCGGTGACGTACCCGCCCGGCGAGACGAGCCCCTCGGCCAGCAGTTCGAGCGCCGCCTCGTACGGGCCCTGCTCATAGGGCGGATCGAGATACACCACGTCGAAGGTCCGGCCCTCGGAGCGCAGTTTGCGCAATTCGCGCAGCAGGTCGCCTTGCAGCACCTCGACCCGCCGGCTCTTCTCGCCGAGGACACGGATGTTCGCGAGAGCGCTCGCCACCGCGGCGTGGGAGCGATCGATGAGGGTCGCGTGGGAGGCCCCGCGGGACACCGCCTCGATGCCGAGGGCGCCCGAGCCCGCGCAGGCATCAAGGAAGGTGGCGCCCTCGATGGCCGGCCGCATGATGTCGAAGTAGGTCTGCTTCACCCTGGAGGCGGTGGATCGCGTCTCGCCGCCTTTGGGGACCTTGAGTTTCCTCCCGTGGACCTCGCCCGCGATGATCCTCATGACGCCTTTGGATATCACAAACCGGAAGTGAAGGCGAGATGCCGGAATCAGACTATCCTTCGCACTGGTTTCCATGGTTCCGCGCGGGCGCGGCGCCCTGACCCAAAGAGAGAATTTCCGAAGGCGCTCCTTTCCATGCTGATCAACGACCTCCTCAAACTCGCGATTGAAAAGAGGGCCTCCGACCTCCACCTCAAGGTCGGCTCGCACCCGGTCCTGCGGGTGAACGGCGAACTCACGGCCGTGGTGGACCACCGACGCCTCCAGACCGAAGACACGCTGAACATGGCCTTCTCGGTCATGAACAACCGCCAGAAGCAGAAGTTCAAGGACAGCTTCGACGTCGACGTGGCCTACTCGGTGCCCGGCCTCGGCCGCTTCCGCTGCAACGTCTTCCAGCAGAGGGGTACGGTCGGCCTCGTGGTCCGCCTGATTCCCCTGAAGATCCAGACCATCCGCGAGCTGCTCCTGCCCCCCACCCTCACCCGGATCGCGGACGAGCAGCGCGGCCTGATCATCTGCACGGGCGCCACCGGATCGGGCAAGTCCACCACCCTCGCCGCCCTGATCGATTACATCAACACCGAGAAGACCTCTCACATCGTCACCGTCGAGGACCCGATCGAGTTCCTGCACCGCGACAAGCGCTCGATCGTGAACCAGCGCGAGATCGAGGTCGATGCTCTGAACTTCGCGGGCGCCATCCGCGCGGCCCTGCGCCAGGACCCGGACGTCATCCTGGTCGGGGAGATGCGCGACTACGAGACCATCGAAACCGCGGTGACCGCGGCCGAGACCGGCCACCTCGTCCTGTCCTCCCTCCACACCCTCGACGCGACCGAGACCATCAACCGGATCGTGTCGGTCTGCCCTCCGCATCAGCAGAAGCAGATCCGCCGCCAGCTGGCTTCGGTGCTGCGCGCCGTGGTGTCGCTGCGCCTGGTTCCGCGCGCCGACGGCC
>CAZYEA010000561.1:0-1603 GCA_964646485.1 uncultured Acidobacteriota bacterium | reverse complement strand
GCTCTGGAAGCAGCCGCGAAACTCCGGCCCGCACGGCACACGGAGGAGAACCTGGCGACGATCAAAGCGGCGCTCGAGTAGACCCTCGGGTTTCGAATCACGCGACGAAACGTCCCTCCCTGCGACGTGAGGTCCGGCGATCCGCCTAAGATGCGCGCACGATGCTCAACTGGATCTGGGCCGGCTTCTTCTTCATCGCCTTCCTGGGCGGTCTGTTTCGCTGGCTGATCCTGGGAGAGGCGGGCGTCTGGGCGGCCATGGTCGGCGCGAGCTTCGACATGGCGAAGACGGGCTTCGAGATCTCACTCGGCCTCACCGGCGTGATGTGCCTCTGGCTCGGCATCATGCGCATCGGCGAGAAGGGCGGCGCCGTGGCTCTCCTGGCGCGCGCCTTCGATCCTCTCTTGCGCCGGCTCTTCCCCGGAGTGCCGGCGGCCCATCCGGCAGGCGCCTCCATCGTGATGAACCTCTCCGCGAACATGCTGGGCCTCGACAATGCCGCCACTCCGCTCGGGCTCAAGGCCATGAAGGAACTGCAGGAGCTGAACCCAGAACCCGAGACCGCGAGCAACGACCAGATCATGTTCCTCGTGATCAACGCTTCGGCCGTCACCATCATCCCGACCGCGATCATGACCTATCGCGCGCAAATGGGCGCCGCCGACCCGACCGACGTCTTCCTGCCTCTGCTGATCGCCACCTTCTGCAGCACCATGACCGGCATCCTCCTGACCGCGCGGCTCCAGGGACTGCGTCTCCTCAATCCCGTGACCCTGGCCTACCTGGGCAGCGCCACCCTGACCATCGGCCTCCTCGCCGCGTACTTCAGCGGCCTCGACAAGGACACCCTCGAACGGCAGACCTCGCTCGTCGCGAACCTGATGATCTTCTCGTTGATCGTGGGGTTCGTCCTGCTGGCGGTAGCGCGGAAGGCGCCGGTCTATGAGACCTTCATCGAGGGGGCCAAAGAGGGCTTCACGGTCGCGGTGGGCATCATCCCTCACCTCGTGGGCATGCTCGTCGCGGTGGGCGTCCTCCGCGCGAGCGGGGTGCTCGATCAGGCCCTGGACGCCGTGCGCCTCGTGGTCGCCGCGATCGGAATCGACGGGCGCTGGGTCGATGCCCTCCCGGTGGCTCTCGTTCGTCCCCTTTCCGGAAGCGGCGCCCGCGGGCTCGTGATCGAGACCATGAAGACCCTGGGTCCCGATTCCTTCGCGGGCCGGCTCGCCTGCATCATCCAGGGCAGCACGGAGACGACCTTCTACGTGCTCGCCGTTTATTTCGGTTCCGTGGGGATCAAGAAGACCCGGCACGCCATCGCCTGCGGCCTCACCGCGGAGTTCGCGGGCTTCCTGGGCGCGGTCGGGGTGAGCTATTTGTTCTTCGGCTAGTCGGTCCAAGCAAGAGAGAGCGTGAGCTTTCTGGTCCATTCGCATCATCGACGCCCCGCGGTGGGAGCCCTTATCCTGCTGCGTGAGAAAGTTGACTTGAGGAGGACAGGATGAACATCGACATTGGCATCGACGCGGAAAAGCGCCAGGAGATCGCCGCGGGCCTCTCGCGCGTGCTCGCCGATTCGTACACGCTGTACCTCAAGACCCAC
>CAZYEA010000560.1:0-1604 GCA_964646485.1 uncultured Acidobacteriota bacterium | reverse complement strand
GACCGACGCGGACGTGCGCGTCGCCGTCGAGGACCGACGCACGGGCCGGCCGGCGGGGCGGCCGCGCCGCCGGCGCGCCACCCGGGGGGCCCCCAGGACCCCAACCACAAGTGGGTACGCTCGCGGGGCGCCCACCCCCGCGGCGTGCGAGCGGACGAGGTTTTTTTGCAGCGCCTCGAGTTCCCCGGGACCGATCCGCACGTCCGCGAAGTTCCCGAAGCCGGTGTTGACTCCGTAGATCACCTCGCCGCGCGAAACCGCGCCGTCCACCACGCTCCGCGACGCATTCATGGCCGCGATCGCGGAATCGCTGAAGCCCACCGTCGCCCCCGCGCAAACCGCCGCGAGGTCGGCGATCGAGAGATCATTCCCGGTGAGGGATAGGGACGCACGGGAGGGAGCCACGAGGAGCGGATCTTAAGAGACGCCGCCCCCGATGTCGCCTCGGCTTCGCAGGCGGCTCAGCGCGGTGAGGGCGGACCCCCGAAATACCAGGTCGCGCCGATGGTGAACGCCTGGCCGTCGTGGGCGTCGGTGCCGGAGACGTAGACCGAAATCGCCGCGAAGAGATCCGTCTTGTCCATAGAGTAGGTGAGTCCGCCGCCCACGCTCGCGTAGTTGTCGCGAAGGAGCCGATCGTGCTCCTGGAACTTCGGGCCGGAAAAGCCCACTTCGCCGGGGAAGGGAAGGGAAGCGCCGGGCCGGATCGATCCGAACCGCAGACCTCCGTGCGTGCGCTGGAGGCCGGCGCTCACTCGCATAGACCAGTGGTCCCCGAAGCTGCGGCCGATGTCGATGGTGGCATTGCTCCGATTGTTCGGAATATCCACCACGTCCTTCTGAACCACGGCGTAGGCATAGGTCGCGGAGAGAACTGTGCCTGCGAGTGCGGCCGGCCGCACCGCCACCGTTCCCCCGAGGCGGAGCTCACGGAGCCTTCGCCCGAGAACGGCTTCTCCCTGGTAGTTGTAGGCGTGGCTGGGCACGGTAACGCCGATGGTGGGGGTGAAGGCGAAGCTCTCCTCCCCGAAGCGGTAGCGCGCGGTCCCGGTGAAATCCTGCAGGCCGGAGTGCCAGCAACGGCAGGAGTCGACGGGCAGGTTGGCGGGGGTCGGCCCCACCCCGCGGTACTTGGCCATGATGAAAGGAAGGCCGAGGGTGACCGCGAAGCGGTTGGTGACTCCGTACTCCACGTCGGCGAGCGCGCCCGTGCTGAGGCTCTGCCCGTCGCGAAGCATGAAGCCGTCACTCATACGATGGCCGGTGTTGTCGACCACCTGGAACAGCGTGGTCAGCGACCAGAGTCCTTGTTCCGGAGTGAAGGCCTGAGCGTCGGAGCGGGGGCTGAGGCCGAGAAGGAGGCCCAGGGCCGCGAGTCCCGAGTGATTCCGTCGCCGCCCCTGACGGTCCATGGACATCAGCTCCGCTTCGAATCCTTGCGGCCGCCCTGCGTCTTGGCTCGGAGGGTCAGGGCTTCGTTCACCACCGAGAGGTAGTCCGCCTTGGCGCCCTTCGATTTCACCACGCAATGAAGCGCCGAGGTGGCGGCGGCCAGGTCTTCGGGAGAAGGATCGAAGAGGGTCGGAATGACGGTAGGGGCCAGA
>CAZYEA010000559.1:0-1621 GCA_964646485.1 uncultured Acidobacteriota bacterium | reverse complement strand
GGGCGCGCGCCCTGCAGCTCCACTTCACCGACGTGGCGCCCGTGATCATCGGTCTTTGGCTCGCGACCGGGGTGCAGCGCGCCATCGGGGCGTACATGGGGTATGGCCGGAACCTTTTCGTGCGCCGGGTTCAGCTCGAGGCCGAGCGTCGCCTGCTCGCGCGCGCCGCCACCATGGATCTCGGCCACTTCGATAACTCCAACTGGCACGACCGACTCGCCCGGGCCAAGCGTGACGTCTCGTGGCGGCCCGGAGACCTCACCTGGTCGGTGCTCGGGCTCTCCGGCAACATCGTCACCATCCTCCTGATGGCGACCCTGCTCGCGAGCTTGCACTACGTGCTGGTCCTTTTGGCCCTCGGCTCGGCCGTGCTGTCGCTGCTGATCGAACGACGCGTGACCTCGAGGCTGTATGAGTTCTTCTACAAGGAAACGCCGGAGGAGCGCGAACGCGACTACCTCGGCGACCTTCTCGCTCAGCCCCGCACCACCAAGGAGGTCCGCGCCTACGTCCTCGCCGATTACCTGCTCGGCCGGCATCGGGATCTCTCCGAGAGTCTGTTCAAGCAGCGGGAGGAGATGTACAAATCCGCAACCCGCATCGCCATGCTCACCGGCCTCGTGAGCGGGACCACGCTCGCTCTTGCTTACGCTTTCGTGGCTGCTCGCGGAGTCGCGGGCACCATCGACCCGGGCGGCGTGGTCCTCGTGATCGGCGCTTTCGCGGCGGTCGCGGGAACGCTCAGCCAGATCTCGAGCACCTTCGTGGCCGTGGATCAGCACACCACGTTCCTCGACGACTATTTCTCCTTCCTCGCCATCGAGCCTCTCCTTCCCGTTCCCAAGACGCCGCACCCGGTACCGGTCGGGCAGATCCGGAGCATCGACTTCGAGGACGTGGGTTTCACGTATCCGGGAGGGACCGAGCCCGCGGTGCAGGGGCTCAATCTCCAGATCCGCGCGGGCGAGCTCATCGCCCTCGTGGGAGAGAACGGCGCGGGCAAGAGCACGCTCGTGAAACTCCTGCTCCGCTTCTACGACGCGGATCAGGGGGCGGTGCGAGTGGGCGGCGTGGATCTACGCAACGTCGACCCGAACGAGCTTCGGCGGCGCATCGGGGTTTTGTTCCAGGACTACCCGAGCTATGAGCTCACGGTGCGCGAGAACGTCTCGATGGGCCGGCCCGACCTGCCCGGCGATGACGAACGGGTGATGGAGGCGTTGCGGCGGTCCCGGTCCGACTGGCTCCTCAAGAAGATGCCCAAGGGTCTCGATGCGCGCGTCGGCCGGCTCTTCGAGGGCGGACACGATCTCTCCGGCGGCGAATGGCAGCGTCTCGCTCTCGCCCGCATCATGTACCGCGACGCCGACGTCTGGATCCTCGACGAGCCCACTTCCTCGCTCGACCCCGAGGCGGAAGCGGGAATCTTCGCGGAGCTCAAGGAGAACCTGAAGGGGCGCATCGGGATCGTGATCTCCCACCGCTTCTCCACGGTTCGCATCGCCGACCGCATCGCGGTCATCGACGACGGGCACGTTACCGAGCTCGGAACCCACGAAGAACTCCTGGCCGCGAAGGGCCGCTACGCGTCGCTATTCGAGATTCAGGCCGCCGGATACCG
>CAZYEA010000558.1:0-1627 GCA_964646485.1 uncultured Acidobacteriota bacterium | reverse complement strand
AGAGGATGTTCTGAACCGCTTCCTTGCCGAGATAGTGATCGATGCGGAAGATCGACGACTCGTCGAAGGCCTTGTGAACCACTTCATTGAGGGCGCGCGCGGACTCGAGGTCGCGTCCGAAGGGCTTCTCCACCACCACCCGGCCGTTCCGAGCGCACGACGACTCGGCGAGCCGCTGGATCACGGTCGGGAAGAGGCTCGGCGGAATGGCGAGGTAGTGGGTGGGCCGCGAGGTGCCTTCCTTGTCGAGGACCGCCTTCAGCTGGTTGAAAGTGGCGAGGTCGGCATAGTCGCCGTCGACGTAGCGCAGCTTCGAAGCAAGGATCCGGAAGGCATCCTCCTTGAGGCCGCCGTACGTGGTGACGGAGTTTCTGGCGCGTTCGACGAGCTGCTCGGTGGTCCAGCCGGACTTCGCCACCCCGATGACCGGGAAGGTGAGGTTGCCGCGGCGCGCCATCGACTGAAGCGCCGGGAAGATCTTCTTGTAGGCGAGGTCGCCCGTCGCTCCGAAGAAGACGAGGGCGTCCGAGGGAGGAGCCTGCATGCTCATTTCTTTTCGACGTGGCCGCCGAAGCCGAAGCGCATGGCGGAGAGAACGCGGTTCTGGAAGTCGTCCTGGCCGCGCGAGGCGAAGCGCTCGAACAGCGACGCAGTGAGGACGTGGGCGGGGACGCCTTCGTCATTGGCGGCGGCCACGGTCCAGCGGCCCTCGCCCGAGTCGGACACCTTGCCCGAGAAATTGCCGAGGTCGGGACTCGTCACGAAGGACTGCGCGGTCAGGTCGAGGAGCCACGAGGCCACCACACTTCCCCGCCGCCACAATTCGGTGATGTCGCCGAGGTTGAAGTCGAACTGATAGTGCTCGGGATTGCGCAGCGGTGTGGTCTCCGCGTCCTTTTCGTGCGAGGCCTTTCCGATGTTGGCGTTCTTGAGGATGTTGAGTCCCTCGCCGTAGGCGGCCATGAGTCCGTACTCGATGCCGTTGTGGATCATCTTCACGAAGTGCCCGGCGCCCGCCGGACCGCAGTGCAAGTAGCCCTCTTCCGCGGTGCCGCCGATCTTCTCGCGGCCGGGGGTGCGGGGAATGGTGCCGACGCCGGGAGCGAGGGTCTTGAAGATGGGATCGAGATGCTTCACCACGTCGGGTTCGCCGCCGATCATCAGGCAGTAGCCGCGCTCCAGGCCCCAGATGCCGCCGGAGGTACCCATGTCGACGTAATGGATGCCCTTGGGCTTGAGCGCCTTCGAGCGGGCGATGTCGTCGTGATAGTGGGAATTGCCGCCATCGATGAGGATGTCGCCCGACGCGAGCAGGGGCTGAAGGTCGGCGATGGTCGAGTCGACGAAGGCGGCCGGAACCATGATGCAGAAGGCCCGGGGCTTGTCGAGCTTCGAGACGAACTCGGAGAGCGAGGCGGAGCCCGTGGCCCCTTCCTTCACCAGGGCGGCCACCGCGTCCGCGGAGCGGTCGAACACCACCAGCTTGTGTCCCGCCTTCATCAGCCGGCGCACCATGTTGGCGCCCATACGTCCGAGACCGATCATTCCAAACTGCCTGGCATTCCCTCTTTTCGCTTGGTTGGATGTTGAGAGCCGACGGCTTTGGACTCTACCTCAAGCCCAACTC
>CAZYEA010000557.1:0-1629 GCA_964646485.1 uncultured Acidobacteriota bacterium | reverse complement strand
TTGAGCAGCATCTGCTTGCCCAGTTCCTCCTTGTTGCCCTTCATGCGCACCACGATCGGGACCTTCACTCCGAGGTCCTTGACCGCGGCGATCACGCCCTCGGCGAGGATGTCGCAGCGCAGGATGCCTCCGAAGATGTTGATGAACACCGCCTTCACGTCCTTGTCCGCCATGAGGATGCGGAAGGCGTTTCGGATCTGGTCGGCGTTGGCGCCGCCGCCCACGTCGAGGAAGTTCGCGGGCGCTCCTCCCGCGAGCTTGATGATGTCCATGGTCGCCATGGCCAGGCCGGCTCCATTCACCATGCAGCCCACGGTGCCGCCGGGGAGCTTGATGTAGTTGAGCGAGTGCTTGGAGGCCTCGACTTCGAGCGGCTCTTCCTCGTCGAGGTCACGATAGGCGCGCACGTCGGGATGGCGGTCGAGCGCGTTGTCGTCGAAGTTGATCTTGGTGTCGAGGGCGTACAGAACACCGTCCGCAGTCAGCAGCCAGGGGTTGATTTCGAGGAGGGAGGCATCGGTCTTTTCGAAGGCCTCATACAGCGCGCGGATGAACTGCACGGCCTGGCCCACCACCGCGTTCGGCAGACCGAGGCCGAAGGCGATCTGCCGCGCCTGGAAGGCCTGGAAGCCGACCGAGGGGTCGACGTACTGCTTCAGGATGGCTTTGGGATTCTTGGCCGCGGTTTCCTCGATGTCGACCCCGCCCTCCGACGAGGCCATGACCACGGGCCGCTGCGAGTCGCGGTCCATCACGATCGCGAGATACATCTCGCGCGAGCCCTCGAGGTTCATGCCCTGCTCGATCAGGACCCGCTTGACCACGCGGCCCTCGGGACCGGTCTGGTGAGTGACGAGGGTCATCCCGAGCATCTTCTCGGCGAGGTCCTTCGCCTCGTCCCGGTTCTTCGCGAGCTTGACCCCTCCGCCCTTCCCGCGGCCGCCCGCGTGGATCTGGGCCTTGACCACGCAGGGATAGCCGAGCCGATTCCCGATCGCCACCGCCTCTTCGGGGGTGAAGGCTGGCTCGCCTTCGGGCACTTTGACGCCGAACTTCCTGAGGACGGCCTTGCCCTGGTATTCGTGGATCTTCACGAGGGTCTCCTTTTCCGACTACTTGATGCTCAGAAGCTCCACTTCGAAGATGAGGGTCGCCCCGGGAGGGATCGGACCCTGGCCCTGGTCGCCGTAGGCGGTGTCGGAGGGGCAGGTGAGGCGCGCCTTCTCACCGAGCTTCATCTTCGCGACGCCCTCGGTCCAGCAGGGGATGACCCCGTTGAGCGGGAACTCGACGGGCTGACCGCGCTGGATCGAGCTGTCGAACACGGTGCCGTCGGTGAGCTTGCCCTCATAGTGAACCTTGACCGTGCTGGTCGGCTTGGGCGAGTCGCCCTTGCCGGCGGTCAGGGTCTGGATGATCGCGCCCGAGGCCAGTTTCACCGCGCCGGGTTCGGCCGCGGCCTTGACGATGAAGACGCCGTCCGCGGTCTTGCGGGCCTGGGCCACCCCGACGTTGGCCACGCGGGCCTGGGCCACTTTGGCCTGGAGGAAGGGCTCGATGCGGGGTTGATAGGTGGCGAGGTCGAGATCCGGCTTCTTGCCGAGGCTCGCGGCCTCGAGGGTGATGTTG
>CAZYEA010000556.1:0-1630 GCA_964646485.1 uncultured Acidobacteriota bacterium | reverse complement strand
GACTTCCTTGATCCCGGCGTCGCCGGATAGCGCGATCGCGCCCGCGCGCACCAGCTTGATGCCGTTGTACTGCTTGGGATTGTGCGAGGCGGTGATCATGGCCCCGCCGTCCCTGCCCTGGCTCGCCACCGCGAAGTACAGAGTGTCGGTGGTGACCATGCCGATATCGACCACGCTGGCCCCGCGTGAGCGCGCGCCCTCGATGAAGGCGCTGGTGATCCCGGGCGAGGTGTCGCGCATGTCGCGCCCCACCGCGATGTTCTTCGCCTTCAGGTAATCGACGAAGGCCATGCCGATGCGACGGGCGAGCGGGGGATTGAGCTGGCTGGGACTGAGGCCGCGGATGTCGTAGGCCTTGAAGATGGCGGCGAGGTCGGAGGTCATGAAGCTGTCTTTCTGGGGTCTGGGGGGCTGAGCCTGGAATTCATTCGCTTACTGCGGCCCCCCAGCCCGGGAATGGTCGGAGATGACGGTACCGTCGCCGAGGGCGGCGCCCGGGCGCACCTGGCAATGACGCCCGACCCGCACTCCATTCGCGAGCAGAGCCCCCTCGACCAGCGATTGGTCGCCGATCTCGGTGTCGTGCCAGATGACGCTCCGGCGGACCGTCCCGCCGTTCACGCGAACTCCCGAGATGAGCGCGCTGCCGTCCTCGATCCTCGAACCGGCGCCGACATGGCAGCCCGGTCCGATGTAGAAGTTCCCTTCGAGCACGGCCTGAGGATCCACCACCGCGGTGGCATCCACGAACCCGCCATCGCGCCTCGGGGCCTGGATCTCATGGGGGAAGCGTCCGGAGAGCAGATCGAGGTGCACCTGAAGGTACTTCTGATGGGTGCCGATGTCGATCCAATAGCCCGAATGGGTGAAAGCCTGAACGCGCTCGCCGCTCTTGATGAGGGAAGGGAAGTATCCGCGTTCGATCGAGTAGTTGACGCCCTTAGGCATGATGGAAAGGGTGCGGGTCTCGAGGACGTAGAGGCCGGCATTGATCTTGTTGGTGGTGATCTCTTCGGGCTTCGGCTTCTCGATGAACCGCTCGACCCGCCCGGAGGCGTCGGTTTCCACCAGACCGTAGGCCGAGGGATTGTCCACGGGATGGAGCACGATGGTGGCGGAGGCGCGGGTCTCCTCGTGCATGCGCAGGATGGCGGGGAGGTCCATGTCCGCGAGCACGTCGCCGTTCATCACCACCACGCGTTCGCCCAGGGCATCCTCGGCATTCTTCACCGCCCCGCCCGTGCCGAGCGGCGTCTCCTCGAGCACGTAGGTGAGCCGGACCCCGTCAGGCGTGCCATCCCCGAGCACGGTTCGGATCCGCTCCGGACGGAAGGCCACGCAGAGCACGATGTCAGTGATTCCCGCGCTCCGCAGCAGGTCGAGCTGGAACTTCAGGAAGGGCCGGTCGAGCACAGGAACGACGGGCTTGGGCAACTCCAGGGTGAGGGGTCGAAGCCTCGTTCCTTCCCCGCCCACGAGGATGATCGCGCTCGTTTTCATTTTTGTGGAGCGGAACTTATCACCGCGAACACGGACCCTCTGCTACAATTCCCTTCGTCGACTCGACGCGGGGTAGAGCAGTCCGGTAGCTCGTTGGGCTCATAACCCAAAGGTCGCAGGTTCAAATCCT
>CAZYEA010000555.1:0-1632 GCA_964646485.1 uncultured Acidobacteriota bacterium | reverse complement strand
ACTCTGTCGCCGAGCGCGGCTGTTCCCGCGGGCCAAGCCACGCGATCTGGCCCGGGAAGTACCTAACGCCATCCGCCTCCCCTCCCGTAAGGCTTCCGGCTGTAAGGCTCCCGCTAGGCGCGGCCTGGCACACGACCTGCATGGGCGCTGCGGTGGGGAGGCGGGGGGCCGGGGGAGGGGTGGGGGAAGGTATAGAAAGGAGAGAGATACCTTCTTTCACTTTCTTCAACCCCTCCTTCTCTGCTCCCTTCCCGCCCGCCCGAGAGATCGCGCGTGAAGAATGTGAAAGAAGGGTCTGGCCGCGTCCAACCCGCGTTTCTGACCTGCTACGGCAGGAGTTCATACACCCTCCTTGACCGCCCAGCGGTCGGCTCGACCCCTTCTTTCAAGCGGCCGGTCTCCTTGAGGTTCTCAAGCACCTCGTCCCGCTCCCGCTGGGTCAGGTGCTGCGTCACGCGGCACATCTGCGACCTGGTCATGCGTCCGCCCGCCGTCCGCATCGCGCGGAGCACGGCTTTCTGCTTGGCGTCGAACTCGCCCTGCGACACATACTCGTGGGCGAGGTACAGGACGCGACGGGTTAGGTGCTCGGACAGGCCGCACGCCCATTCCGCTGCGTCGGCGTCGATGACCGGCTTCTCGCGGTTCTTGGAGCAGGCGTAGATCAGCGCCAAGCGGCAGGCCTTCTCCTCAACGCGTGCCCAGATCGACCGCAGGTCCTCACGCGGGCGCTCCATCTCGGTGTCGGCGAGCGCCGCAAGGCGGTTGAACACGGCGCGGGCGGCGTCGGTCGTCGGCACCACCATCGGTTTGGGGTGCTCGCGGCTGAGGTTGCCGCCGGGGTTGAACGCGCCCCACCAGGTGGCCGCATCCACGATCGACTGCGGCGGGTCCTTCTCGGGTTGCCAGACGCGCGGCGGCATCTCTCCGGTCTCGAACACGATGAGCCGAGCCATGAACCCGTCGCTCATGGCGTCGGGCGTGAGCGCGTGCTTGAAGTGCTCGGGCGCGGTCGTCGCGAGGAGTGACACGCACGGCTGATCGATGACCTTGTTCCGCTTCGCGTCGGCGTAGGCCTTGCCCTTGAAGACGCTCCGCGCCGACGAGTACATCTTCATGAGCGTGGAGATGACGTTGAACAGGTGCGGGGCCTTCTTCGGGTCGCCAATGGTGCGGAGCCAGCGCCCGAACTCATCGATCTGGAACAGGATCGCGGGCTCGGCTTCGACGGCCGTCACCAGCCCGGCGTCGCTGGCGAGGTCCTCGTTGCCCTCGAGCCCGTTGAGACCGGCTTTGAACAGCACCGCCTTGTTGATGAGCCGGGCGTTGTCTTTGCCCGAGCCGGACCCCGCGAGGCACACGACGTACAGGTTCGTGCGGTTGCCGCGCTCGTCGCGGACCTTGCGCCCCGCGAGCACGGCCTGCAGGCACATCGCGCCGGCGAGCGCGAGCATCGGCTGCCAACGGTGGGCCGTCTCCCTATTGAACGCCATGACCTCGGAGATGAACCCGGGCACGGCGAGGTAGCGATCGGGGAGCGGGCCGGGATCGATCGGCGTGTCCTCGTCCGGAGCGGCCGTGTCGTCGCTCGCCTTCGCCGGCGCTGCCATGAATCCCGATAGGTCCACGCCG
>CAZYEA010000554.1:0-1633 GCA_964646485.1 uncultured Acidobacteriota bacterium | reverse complement strand
TCGAACGCCTATCCGCACGCCTCCATCGAAACCGAGCCCGTGTCCGGGGCGGCGGTCGGGCAAGGCAGGCCGGCCCTGCGTGATATCCGGGTGCGCGTGCTTCAGGCGCGACGCGAAATCCTGGTGTCGTCGCGGATCGATGGATGGCCCCAGGGTCTGGTGGTTCCGAAGTCTCCGGCACACGCAGGAGACGCGCTGACCGACGAGACCGTGACCGCCTGGAAGGATGAACTCCGGGCCCGCCTCTTCAAGGCCGCTCACTACCGGGCGCAGATAAGGACCGAGAGTGTGGCGGGCGACCTGGTCTTCTTCGTGACTCCAGGCCCGCGCTTCCTTCTGAAACTGAACCTCCTTGCCGAAAAGGAAAGAGAGAAGGCGCGGGCGCGATTCGAGCTGGAGGGCCTCTCGCAGGACGCGATCGAAGAAACCATGTCCACCATCGAGTCGGATTTCCTCAAGCGCGGCTATCGCGACGTCGAGGTCGACTTCCAGGAGACGCCGGGAGCCTCCGAGGCCATCGGAGAGTTCGTCGCGCGACCCGGCCCCGCCTGGGTGATCGGCGCGATCGAGTACCAGACCGATGGCGCGCTCTCGCCCCGGCTCTCCGGTCTTGCCACCGGCGTGCCCTGGCGCGACGCCGACATCGCGGCCGAGCGAACCCGGGTTCTTTCGGAGTTCATCCAGAAGGGCTATGCCGGGGCCACGGTGTCTCACGAGGAGTCGGGCGACCCCGGCAGCGCCAGGGTGGTCTTCAAGATCGTTCCGGGCTCGCTCACCACGGTGGGCTCGGTGGCGATCGAGGGCGCGCCCGACCCCAAGGATCGTAGCCGCGAATCTGCGACTGAACTCCTCACCCGGCAGGGTCAGCCATTCCGCGACGCCGACCTCGCGCGCGACCGCTCGGCGCTCGTCACCTCCCTTCGGGACGACGGCTATGTCGATGCCCGGGTGGAGGTGGCGACCGACTTCTCCGACGACCGCGCGAAGGTCGCAGTGACCTTCCAGGTGGCTCCGGGCCCAAGGGTCCGCGTCGGCCGGATCCTGGTGGTCGGCCTCGAGGACACGAAGCCGGTGGTTGTTCTCCGTGAAAGCCGGCTCAAGGAAGGCGATTTCCTTTCCTATCAGAAGCTTCTCGACACTCAGTCCAGCCTCTCCGCCACCGGGCTTTTCACCAGCGTCCAGATCCGGGAACTCGCGGGGGAAAACGACGAGCGCAATCTCATCGTCGAAGTGAGGGAGGGGCCGCGCACCACGATCGCCCCCGGGCTCGGCTGGCAGCAGACCGAGAGCTGGCGCGCGAGCGTGGAACTGACTCAGCTCAATATCTCGGGCCTCGGCCGCACCGCTTCGGCCTTCCTGCGCGGTTCGCTCGGCGGGTCGAAGAAAGCCCAGGTTTCTTTCACCGAGCCCTACGCCTTCCGCAAGCGCCAGGCTGTGAACGTCCAGGCCTATTTCGACGACGATCGCTCCCGCCCCGCTTTCGACTTCCGTCGCCTGGGCTTCCAGTCCGAGACCATCTTTCCGCTGAGCGAGGGCAACCTCCTCGCCCGCTACTCTTTTCAGAAGACGACCACGTCGAATGTGGAGACCGATTGCGCCGAGGTCAATCGCTCACTGTGCGACGGCAAGATCT
>CAZYEA010000553.1:0-1634 GCA_964646485.1 uncultured Acidobacteriota bacterium | reverse complement strand
ACTCGCGGGATCACTCGCCCGTAAGAAAGCGGTGGCTTCGGGCCCGGGGACATTCCCGACCCACACCCCGCTGTTCGTCGCCCTGCTTCTGGCCATGGTGATCCTGGTGGGCGCCCTGACCTTCCTGCCCGCACTCGCCCTTGGCCCCATCGTCGAGCACCTGATGATGACCGCGGCCGCTTGAGGAGATGATCATGACAACCACCATCCGGACCCGTTCCCTGTTCGATACGGCGCTCATGAAGCCCGCCATTTCCGGGGCTTTCTTCAAGCTCGATCCCCGGTACATGGCCAAGAACCCGGTCATGTTCGTGACCGAAGTCTGCAGCGTGTTCACTCTGGTCCTCGGCGTGCGCGCTCTGTTCGGCGAAGCCGAGGCGCCCGCGGCCTTCATCCTCGCGGTTTCCGCATGGCTGTGGGCCACCGTGCTCTTCTCCAACTTCGCCGAGGCCCTCGCGGAGGGCCGGGGCAAGGCCCAGGCCGATTCCCTGCGCAAGGCGCGTCGTGACATCCAGGCGAAGCGGCTCAACACCGTGGTTCGGACGTCGCCATTCACGTTGGTGGCGGCGCCCGATCTGCGGAAAGGCGACATCGTCCTCGTGGAGGCGGGCTCCACCATACCGGCCGACGGCGAGGTGATCGAAGGCGTCGCCTCGGTGGACGAGAGCGCCATCACCGGAGAGAGCGCGCCGGTGATCCGGGAGAGCGGCGGCGATCGGAGTGCGGTCACCGGGGGCACGCGGGTCCTCTCCGACTGGCTGGTGGTGCGGATCACCACCAACCCTGGCGAAGCCTTCCTCGACCGCATGATCGCGCTGGTCGAAGGGGCGAAGCGGCAGAAGACACCCAACGAGATAGCACTCAACATCCTGCTCGCGTTCATGACCATCGTGTTCCTGCTCGCCGTCGCCACCCTGCTTCCGTTCTCGCTTTTCGCGGTGCACGCGGCGGGTCAGGGTCAGCCCGTCACCGTGACGGTTCTGATCGCTCTCCTCGTCTGCCTTATTCCCACCACGATCGGCGGCCTCCTCTCCGCTATCGGGATCTCGGGGATGGACCGGTTGATCCGCGCCAACGTCATCGCCACTTCCGGACGGGCGGTGGAAGCGGCGGGCGACGTCGATGTCCTGCTTCTCGACAAGACCGGCACGATCACCCTCGGCAACCGCCTCGCCACCAATTTCCTGGAGGCGCCGGGCGTCGACCCCAAGGCCCTCGCAGACGCGGCCCAGCTGGCGTCCCTCTCCGACGAAACCCCCGAAGGCCGCTCGATCGTGGTCCTGGCCAAGCAGCTCTTCAGCATCCGTGAACGCGATGTCGAAGGGCTCCACGCTCACTTCGTGCCCTTCTCCGCCACCACCCGCATGAGCGGGGTGGACCTCGATGGGCGGCAGGTGCGGAAGGGCGCCGCGGACGCGGTCGAAGCCTTCGTGAAATCCCTCGGCGGGTCGTTCCCGGCCGAGGTCCGCACCCACGTGGAGACCGTCGCCAAATCCGGCGGCACGCCGCTCGTGGTCGCCGATGGCGCGCGCGTCCTCGGCGTGGTTCACCTGAAAGACGTCCTCAAGGGCGGCATCCGCGAGCGTTTCGCGGAGCTGCGGAAGATGGGCATCGCGACCATCATGATCACCGGC
>CAZYEA010000552.1:0-1645 GCA_964646485.1 uncultured Acidobacteriota bacterium | reverse complement strand
AATCTGGCCGGTGCCAAGGGTGGCGTCGATTTCGGGAATTTCCAGGCGCAGGTCTTTGTCGTGCCGCTCCGCGAGGCACCCCGTCACCACCAGGCGGCGCGGGGCGTCGCCCGGGCCGCGGGTCTTGAGTCTCGCCATTTCGAGGACGGTGTCGATCGACTCTTTCTTCGCCCGGTCAATGAAGGCGCAGGTGTTCACCACGATCACGTCCGCCGAGGCCACGTCGTTCGTGATCTCATGACCGCGGCGTTTGAGCGTCCCGAGCATCACCTCGGAATCAACGAGATTCTTCGGGCACCCCAGGCTCACGAAACCCACTCGCCGGGGCTCTTTGAGGGCGAAGGCCGCCTTGCCCAGCTCGATGGGCTGCCACGCCGCAGCTGAAGATTCGGGGTTGTCGGCCACGACGCATTCTACCGGACGGGCTTGAGGTATCGTCGCGGACCTCGTTCACTGGGGGACAGCATGGGCGCTCGTTCGATCAAATCCGGCCTCTTGTACAGCGCCGCGGTCAGCTTCGGCCTGGTGCTCGTGATGTGGGTTTCGGTGGCGGTGTTCGTGTCGATGTTCGGACAGCGCCAGGTGGAGGCGATCGCCGCACTCCAGGGTTTGCGCGCGATCTCCGACACCATGTCGGCCCTGCAGGCTCTCGACACCCCCGGCAACGACGTGCTCGAGGACTGGGACCTCGAGGCCGCGCAGAGGGATTTCGCCACGGCCAAGGCGGACTTCGCCCGGGTGGACGCCGTCGCGAGTACGGTCTTCGCCGCGGACCCGGGCCGCCTTTCGCGCTACCAGGAGGCGAAGGCGTCGCTGCCCGCGATGATCGAGAGGACCGAGGCGGTGTTCGCGGCGGTGAAGCGGCGTAACGACGCGCAGCGCGCGGGGAATGGAAGGGTCCTGCAGGAGGCCTCGAACCAGGCCGGAGTGGCCATGGCCCAGATGGATCAGGCCTTCACCCAGGTGAACACCCGCCTCCGCGCCTTGCAGGAGGAAGCCTCGCGGACCACCGAGGTCGGCCTCACCCAGGGGATCGCCGCCCTCACCCGGGCCAAGTGGACGGGCGCCTTCCTGCTCGTCCTCATCGCCATCGTCTCGTACTTCCGTGCCTCCCAATCCGTGGCCCAGATCGCGCGGCCCTTGAAGAACGTCACCGAGGTGCTGCGGTCGGTCTCCCTCGGGGACTTCCACCAGACCCTGGCGCGCCACGAATCCGACGACGAGGTCGGTCAGCTTCACCGGGTTTGCGAGGGGTTGCTCGGCTTCCTCAAGGGGGTCGCCGGAGGCGCGCAGCAGATGGCCCAGGGCACCCTGACCGAGCGGCTTCAGCCCCGATCGGAGCACGACCAGTTGAGTCTCGCCTGGAACGAGATGGCTGAGCGGCTCACCAGCACCTTCGAAGACCTTCGCTCCGCCGCCGCGTCCCTGAGCCTTGCCGCCTCCCAACTCGCGGCCTCCTCGAATTCGGTGTCCCAGGGCACCGCCCAGCAGGCCGCCTCCGTCGAGGAGAGCACCGCGAGTCTCGAGCAGATGAGCGCCTCCATCACCCAGAACGCCGAGAGCAGCCGGCAGCTCGAGGCCATGGCGCTGCTCGGCGCGAACCAGGCCGAAGAGTCCGCGACCGCGGTGGAGAAGACGGTGGCCG
>CAZYEA010000551.1:0-1662 GCA_964646485.1 uncultured Acidobacteriota bacterium | reverse complement strand
CGGCGAAGGAGTGCTGGTCCTGGCCGTTGGGGCCGCCATGGATGCGAAGCAGGAATGGGACCTTCGTGCCTTCGACGTAGCCCGCGGGCTTGGTGAGCAGGCCATGGACTTCGGGCCCGGTGCCGCTCTTGAAGCTCACCTCCTCGGTCTTTCCGAGCTGGAGCTCGGCGAAGAGGGCGTCGTTCTGATGGGTGATCTGCCGCAAGGCCGCGCCCTCGATGGCCTTGACCTCGGCGGGCTGATCGTCGCCTCCGGCGAGAGCGACCGAGCAAGAACCTTCGAGATCCCAGTTCGACAGCACGATCGGCGGGGCCATCAGGCGCTGGGCCGAACCGCCGTCCACGGGCACGCGCGCGGGATAGACCGAGCGATCGTCGGTCACGAGGAGTTCTATGAACTTTCCGTCCGCGGTGAAGCGGATTCCAGAAACGCCGCGATCAAGCGCTTCGGCCGCGGCCACGCGGGCGGAGGGCTTCGAACCGTCCGCGGTCACGGTGGCGAGGTGGCTCATGCTGTAGGCCCCGTACTTCTGCTCGTCGGTCTCGAGATAGGCGATGCGCGAACCGTCCGGACTCCACTCCACCCGCGAACGAGTGGCCAGATTCGCGGCGGTGGTGAGTGCCCTCGCCGTCGATCCGGGCTTCGCATCGGCCACGAAGATCTGGCCGGCCTGCTCGCGATCGGGATCCTTGGCGAGGTTCGAGAAGAACGCGAGGCGCGTTCCGTCGGGCGACCAGGAGGGCGAGCCCTCATCCGCGCTTCCCGCAGTGAGCCGCTCCAGCTTCTTCGTGGCGATCTCGAAGAGATAGATGTAGGAGTGCCGGCCGGAGAGCAGATATCCCTGCCCATCCTGCTTGTATTTGTAGCGATCGATGACGATGGGCTTCGGGACGCGCGGCTTGCCGCCCGCGGGAGGCTCGGCTTCCGCTTCCGGATCGGGGTCGCCCACGACCAGGGCCAGGCGCGTCGAGTCCGGCGACCATTCGTAGTCCTGGAGCCGCCCTTTGAGGTCGGTGAGCTGGAATGCCTCGCCGCCCTGCTGATCGAGAAGCCAGATCTGGTTTCCCTTCGCGGGACCCGGGCGCGAAGAGGTGAAGGCGAGGAACTTCCCGTCCGGGCTCCAGCGAGGCTGCGACTCGCTCTCGGCGCCGAACGTGACCTGCCGATCGCTCTTGCCATCGAATCCGGCGAGCCAGATGTGCGCGCTGCTCTTGTCCTCCTTGACGTCGATGCTCGAGACCACATACGCAACCGACTTCCCGTCGGGCGAACAACGGGGATCGCGCACATCGCGGACCTTCTGGATGTCCTCGATGCGCAGGGGGTGTTTCGCGGGCTGCGCGAACGCGGCTCCCGCCGAAAGGAAGAGAGCGAAAAGGACCGGAACTCTGGGGAGGGTCATCATGCGAAGGATCGTACCCGACCCCGTGGGCTCCGCGCTCAGCTGACGAAGCGCACGGCGATCCGAAACGCGTCTTCCGCGTAGGAACCGCCAAAGAGCACGGCGTGATTCAGCAGGTGATAGAGTTGATACAGAGGATTGCGCTCCCGCCACCCCGGAGGGAGCGGCCACGCTTCCTCATAGGCGGCGAACCCGCGCGGCGAGACGCCGCCGAAGAGCGTGGTGATGCCGAACTCCATCTCGCGGTCGGCGAAGGCGCA
>CAZYEA010000550.1:0-1668 GCA_964646485.1 uncultured Acidobacteriota bacterium | reverse complement strand
ATGTCCTGCGCGAGTGGCATCAAGCTTCACCGGAGCAGCGCAACGCCATCGCCCGCCGTTTTGGCCAGGAATTCGCCGCCGCGGCCGGCGCTGCCGAACCTACTCAGTCTCAGAAGCTCCTTCGCGAAGTGTTGAATGACAAGTTCGGCCCTTATGCGATCCCCGGCAACGCCTCTCGCTTCTACCCCGCCGAAACCGCGGCCCGCAGGTCTCGGTTGGTCGCGGCGATCACCCGCGGGTTGACTCGAATGTTCCGTTCCCCGCCGACTCTTCGGATCTCGCCTTCCTGAAGCGCGCGGAGGAGCTTCGCCTGGATGGTCGGCGCCATCTCACCGATCTCGTCGAGGAACAGGGTTCCCTCGGTGGCGAGTTCGAACAAGCCGGTCTTGTCCCGCACCGCCCCCGTGAACGCGCCGCGCACGTGGCCGAAGAGCTCGGACTCCAGCAGAGTCTCGGGCAAGGCGGCGCAATTCACCGAGACGAAGGGCTGAGCGGCCCGCTCGCTCTGGTCGTGGATCATGCGGACAATGAATTCCTTCCCCGTGCCGCTCTCGCCGTAGACGAGGACGGTGGTGTCGAGAGGGGCGACCCTGACCGCCATCTCGAGAACCTCGCGCATCGCGTCGCTCTGGACGACGAATTGTTTCGAGGCGGCGGCTTTTGCCACGCGCTCGCGCAGGGCATCCAGCTCGCGCTCGCGATGCGCCACCCGCCGCTCGCGCCGCGCGAGTTCCTGGAGACGCCGGTGGACCTCGCCCCGCGCGCGCTCGACCTCCTGGCCGAGATCCGCGCCCCGAAAGTCCTGGCGCAAGGCCTCGAGCCTCTCCCCCCAGCGCGCCGCTTCTTTGCCGATCAGGGAGCAATGAGGCGCGCCGCACCCCAGGCACGAGGTCTCGGCGTAGTAGACCTCCTGGCCCAGGCACGCGCTCGCGTATCCGCTGGCGTAGCCGATCAGCGACCAGCAGACCGGGCTCGCGCTCTTTCCGAAGTGGTGAACGTGTTGCTCAGCCTCGTACGAATCGTGCCACCGAACCTCCGAATCGAATTGTCCGGTGGTGGCGTCGTACTCCATGCGGAGCGGCGTCACCCGAACGATGCCTTCGAGGGTGTGCAGGACCGCACCCGCCCTGAGTCCCTCCACGGGGTCCGTCCAGGCGGACCGGTCCCGCAGATTCACCGCATCGTGATACCCGTCGGCGAAGCCGAAGCGCAGAAGCAGGCGACGCGCGGTGTCGATGCCCAGGGTCTCGATCAACTCCCGCCGGAGCAGGCCCATGGCGGTGGCGCTCAGAATCACCACCCGTTGCTCGTGGAGGCGGATGATCCCCTGGCCCGGCTGGAAGTCGAGCACGTCTTCGAGCAGAAGGTCTTCGGGCTTCATGGTCATCGTGGGCGCGCGGTGAGATAGGACTCTACGTGTCTCAGACTCCGGTCGGTGTCGCGGCGGGCCAATGCCAGAGCCAGGCCTCGGACGTGGCCTCTCCCGTGTACGCAATTCGTACCGGCATCTCACTCAAACGATCGAAGAGTCTTCTTTCGGACCAGATCGGCCACCAGTCGTACAGAAACACTTCCATGGGCCGCCACATCGCGACCCATCCGCCGATGAGCAGGCTTTCGCGCAGCAGGCTCCCGAGGCCCTGCGCCGCGAAGGCTTTCGCGATGAGA
>CAZYEA010000549.1:0-1680 GCA_964646485.1 uncultured Acidobacteriota bacterium | reverse complement strand
ACCGGCCTCGCGCATCCAGCGCACGACGAGGTCGCGGCCGGCGCGGTCCGCGTCGGTGAGGGCGAGACGGCACACGCCGCCTCCCTCGATCGCACCCACTTCGGCGAGTTTCATCAGGCGCGCCATCAACCGGTCGCCGTTGATGCGCAGAGGGGTGGAAGTCATGCGCGCGCCTCCTTGGGATTCATGGCGTTCAGATAATTCACCTGCGGGCTGTCGAAGACCGCGGCCTGGATCCACATCAGAATGTGCAGCCAGGTCAGATCGATCTCACCCTCGGCCGTGCCCGCGAGGGTGCGGACGGGATCTCCCGGGGAGAGCGTGACATCGAAGTCGGGGCCGCGGAAGTGCACCCGGTCTCCTACGGTTTCGAGGCTCAGGTCGCGGCCAGAGATCCGCCCGAGCAGCCGCCTTCGGCCCGGGCCGGGAAATTCGAGAGCGAAGCCATCGAGTGTCGCGAAGCGCCGCCAATCGTCCGCAGACCCGAAGAAGCGCGGCTTCACCTGATAGGGGCCGCCGTCCTCGGGGCAGAAGACATCGCAGTTCCCGCACTCGTTGCAGAAGTCCGCGAAGTTCGCGTACTGGAGCTTCTTCGAGATGTCGAGGTTCTCGCCCAGATGCGCGACCCAGACCCCGTCTTCGTGCCGGACCTTGATCATGGGCTGCTCGACCGCGGGCAGAACGTAAGTGAAGTTCGCATCGTTGGGGCAGACCGGCACGCACTTCGAGCAGGTGAGGCAGTCGAACAGGGTGAGATGACTGCCCACCTTCCGCGGAGGCTTGCGATTCGCGGCCTCCGCGTAGTGGGGATCGAGAGTGGCGCGCGGCACGTGGTGCTCCGAGTTCCGGAGCGCGGTCATAGCCGCCCATCGCTCGAGGTTCCCCTCGCCCGCCGCCTTTGTGAGGTTGGAGCCGCTCATGAGTGCGGCGGCGCAGCGGACCCGCGTCTCGTGATCGAGGCCGTCGAGGTCAGACAGTCCCTCGGCGCCCAGACCGTAGGCACGGACCACGTATTCGGGAATGGTGCGGGCGCCGAGCTCGGCCATGCGCGCGAGCAGGGGTTCGAAGTAGCGGGAGGCCCGGGCGTAGCCGCCCGGCCGGAGCAGGTCGGTGCAAGTGGTCACCGGAGTCAGGCCGAGGGCCACGCAGTCGGCGAAATTGGAGCGATCGACGCCGGCCGAGAACGAGATGGGGAAGCGCGCGCCGAACACCTTCCGGAAGGCCTGCACCAGGTTCAAGGCCAGGACGTGCAGGGGCGGCCCCGACAGATACATCTCCGCCTCGCTCGATGGGAGGAAGGCCCGGTGGTTCCTGACGATCAGCGTGTTCGTGAACTTCGCGCCGACGGAAAGCCCCAGGCTCTTCGCCCTCTCTCCCAGCCGGCCCATGAAACCTTCCATCTGCGCCCAGCTCGCGTCGCGCTCGAAGGCGCTGTCGGGAACCGCGATCTCGCGATAGCCCATCACCCCGTGGAGCAGCTCGCGCAGCCGCTGGGGCCCGAGCAGCATCGGATTGAGCTTGACGTTGCAGTGCAGCCGACGCTCCTCGAGGAGGAAGCGGAGAATCCTCTCGATCTCGTCCGGCGGACAGCCATGGAAGGTCGACAGGGTCAGGGTGTCGGAGAGCCGGGTCTTGAAATCGAGGTCGCGATAGCGGGCGTACTCTTCCGGGATCTCTTTG
>CAZYEA010000548.1:0-1702 GCA_964646485.1 uncultured Acidobacteriota bacterium | reverse complement strand
GGTCTGGTTCTCGCTCTAGTTTTGCGCCGGTCCTTCATCGCGGTGATGGCCGCGGTGTGGGGCCTCCTGATCTTCGCCGCGTATGCGGTGGTCAAGTACAAGACTCCCTGGCTCGGCCTCAACCTGCTCCTGCCCCTCGCCATCACCGCGGGCTACCTGATGGCCGAGATCGCGAACGTGAGCTTCCTCTCCGGACGGCTCTCCTTGCGGGCGGTGGCGGCGGCGTTGACCCTCACCGCCGCGGGCTTCTCGGCCACGAAGAGCTTCGATCTCGAGACCAGGAATTACGACGACGAGAGCCATCCATACCTCTACGCGCACACCCAGCGCTCCTTCATTCCCTTCGTAGACCTGATCGAGGAGCGCGCGGCCGCCCTCGGGCCCGGGAAGGAAGCGGGCATCGCGGTGTTCGCGCCGGAGAACTGGCCCCTTCCCTGGTATCTGCGGGACTACAAGAACGCGGGCTACTGGGGTGAGTTCAAGCCGGATGTGAACGTGGACATGTACGTCTGCTCGGTCGAGCAGGATCCCATGGTCGCGCTCAAGCTTGGCGACGCCTACGAGCGCTTCGGCCCTTACAACATGCGCGGGGTGGTGAACCTCTACCTCTACGCGAAGAAGGTCCACCCCTGATGAACGGGCTGCGCCTTCACCTGCGCGGCGAGATCCTCCGCATCGAGGGGCTCATCGCGGTCTTGATGAAACCCAGGAACGGCGTCCCCTGGACGCCTCAAGACAAGGCCCTCCTGCACGAAGAGCTGCGACGGCTGGCCCGCGCCACTCCCGGCTTCCTCATCTTCCTCCTGCCGGGGGGCGCTCTGATGCTCCCCCTCTACGCCTGGTTCCTGGACACCCGGAAGAACCGCCGGCTCGACGTGGCCGCGCCGAGCTGAGCGGTCAGCGTCCGGGACGGGACGCGGTGAGAGCAAGTGTTGGGCCCGCCTTGAGGGTCAGCTCGCGGCGAATCCTCGCGAGGGGAGCGGAATCATCGAAGGTGATGCGCTCGGCCTGATCGGACCGGACGCCGAGCGACGACCACAACGCGCCGAGGTCGGGAGCCACCGCCTTGGCCGACCACTCGTCGTAGATCTCCCGGAGCGCGGTGGTTCCGGTGGCGCTCTCCGCGACCTGGCCGAGGCGCGACACGTCCCAGCGCAGGGCCACATTCCCTCCGGCCTGGTACACCGCGCGCAGGACGTCATCGAGTGAGCGGGCCCCCTCGGTCCGGCTCCGGATCTCCACATCGACATGCAGCCAGAACATGGCCCCACCCCAGTAACGACGACCCCAGGTGAACGTCCGGTCCAGACCCTGATCGTCGTCCTTGGGCAGGCCCTGGGGCATGGCGCGCATGAACTCGGCCCACATCTTCCGCGGCTCATAGCGCCCGCGGCGCGCCCGCAAGAGCGGCTCGAGATACGTCGAGAGCCCTTCCTCCATCCAGCGCTGGCGGAAACCCATGTTGGGGAAGGCGACGTGGAGCATCTCGTGGGTCATGACCCAGTCGCGCAGGAGATCGGCTTTCTGGGTGCGCTCGCCCACCACCACGAAGATCGAGGCCCCGCCCATCCCCATGGTGACCGCGGAGCCGACCGCGTAGGGGCCGCCGCTCGCCACGATGACCTGCAGCCGGGACACCGGAAAACGGCCGAGCAGGGACACGATGTCCGTCGCCCCCTCGCGAATCCAGGCGACCAGATCC
>CAZYEA010000547.1:0-1715 GCA_964646485.1 uncultured Acidobacteriota bacterium | reverse complement strand
TCGATCTCCTCCTCGAGGAAGCCCACGGCCAGCAGCTCCTCGCGCGGCAGGGCCTCGAGCTTGACGCGGCAGTGCGTGCAGAGCTTGCGCGCCAGACGCTGGGCGCCGATGCACAGGAGCGAGCTCGACACCATGAACGGGTCGATGCCCATGTCGATCAGACGCGTGATCGTCGTCGCCGCGTCGTTGGTGTGCAGCGTGGAGAGCACCAGGTGGCCCGTGAGCGCCGCCTTGATGGCGATGCCGCCCGTCTCGAGGTCCCGGATCTCCCCGATCATGATGATGTTCGGGTCCTGCCGCAGGAACGCCTTCAGCGCCGCCGCGAAGGTCAGCCCGATCTCGTTCCGGACGAGCACCTGGTTGATGCCCATCAGGTTGTACTCCACCGGGTCCTCGGCCGTCATGATGTTGGTCTCGATGGTGTTCACCCGAGACAGGGCCGAGTAGAGCGTGGTGGTCTTCCCCGAGCCCGTGGGGCCGGTGACGAGCACCATGCCGTACGGGTTCAGGATGGCCTTCATCAGGTCTTCTTCCGCCTTCGGCTCGAAGCCGAACTTCTGCAGGTCGAGCGTCAGGTTCCCCTTGTCGAGGATCCGGAGCACGATCTTCTCGCCGAAGATGCAGGGCAGCGTGGACACCCGGAAATCGATGACCCGGCTCCCCATCTTGAGCTTGAGCCGCCCGTCCTGCGGCACCCGGCGCTCGGCGATGTTCAGGGCCGAGAGGATCTTGATGCGGCTGGTGAGCGCCGCCTTCATCTTAATGGGCGGCTTCATCACCTCGAGCAGCGAGCCGTCGATGCGGTAGCGCACCCGGATCTCGTGCTCGAAGGGCTCGATGTGGATGTCGGAGGCCCCGCGCTTGACCGCATCCGTCAGGATGCCGTTGATCAGCTTCACCACCGGCGCGTCGTTGATCTGCGCCTGTGTCGCCGCCTCGTCCTCCTGGTCCTCCACCACCTCGACGTCCGACTCGCCGAGCTCCTCCATGTCCTTGAGCAGCGTCTTGAGCTGCTCCTCGGAGGATTCGTAGTGCTTCTCGATCAGCGCGCGCAGCGTGTACTCCCCGGCGATCACCGGGAAGAGGTCGAAGCGGGTGATGAACTTGAGGTCGTCGAGCGTGCCGGTGTTGGTGGGGTCGGCCATCGCCACCGTCAGCGTGCGGCCCTCCCGCTTGAGCGGGAGCACCACGTGCTTCAGGGCGAAGTCCGCGGGGACCATCTTGAGGATCTTGGGATCGACCTCGAAGCGCGTCAGGTCCACCGCCGGCATGCGCGACTGGCGCGCCAGCACCTTGGTGACCTCGAGCTCCTGGACCAGTCCCAGCTTCACCAGGACATAGCCCAGCCGATGGCCGGAAGACTTCTGCTCGTTCAGGGCCGCCGTGAGTTGCTCACGGGTGATCAGGCCTTCACGAATCAGGATGTCGCCCAGCCGGTCGCTTCCTCCGGCCGCTGCAGTCGCCATCGTTCCGCTAACGCTGGATTGTGAAGTGGGGCAACGGTTTAGGGCTTCTGATTCAAAGTAGGCTGTGAGGGGAGGGTGTCAAGGGAGGCGATCACCCCCAAGCAGTGGGTCCGCCCGTCACCGTCGGCCCCAGTCCCTCCTAGGTATCGGGTTGGGAGGCAAGGGGTTGTAGGGGGAAGCCGGGGCCACCTCAGGGGGCAAGACGGTCGCGGATCCGTTCTTCGGCGGGGTGGGTCCGGACCGTACCGG
>CAZYEA010000546.1:0-1729 GCA_964646485.1 uncultured Acidobacteriota bacterium | reverse complement strand
AGGCGGCGTTGATCTCCTTCACCCGGAAATTGACGGCGTAGGGACCGAAGTCCTGGGGCTTGGCGGGCGGATCCCAGACGTGATCGCCGGCGGGCGTCCACTCCACGAGCCTCAGCATTCCCGAGTCGAGCCCGGGGATGCCCATCACCGCGTAGCGCCCGGCGATGCCCGCGGGAATTCTCCAAGCACCCGCCAGAGCCTCGAGATCCACCCGGGTGCGTGAGATTTCCGCGAAGCCCAGGGCGTCGGCGTAGAAGGCGATCGATTTGTCGAGGTCCCTCACCCCGAGGGTCAACAGCTTCATTTCCGAGAACATGCGCCCTCAATCCTTTCATATCGGAGACGCTTCAGGGCGCGTGCTAGCATTTGTCCGCTCCAGTGGCCTAAAGGACCGTGCGATCACGGACCGACGCGACAAACTTTCATGCCTGATTTCGACGCCCAAAACTTCGCCCTGGGCCTGACGAACTACCTCGTCCTGCTCTTTTCCCTCTCGTTCCACGAGTCCGCGCACGCCTGGATGGCGTTCCGGCTGGGCGACGACACCGCGGCGAGCCTGGGGAGGATCACCCTCAATCCGGTGCCCCACATCGACCCCTTCGGCACCGTGCTGATGCCCCTGCTCCAGATCTTCGGCGGCTTTCCCGTGATCGGCTGGGCCAAGCCCACTCCGTATGATCCGGCGCGCTTCCGCCGCGAGGTTTCGATGCGCCGCGGCCATATCTCGGTAGCTTCGGTCGGGCCTCTCTCGAACCTCCTCCTCGCCCTCATCTTCGCCGTCGTGTTCGCGGTCATTCTCCGCATCGACGTGCCCGCGGACATGAAAAACGGCCTCTACAGCGTCATGAGCATCGGGATCGCCATGAACGTCGCCCTCGCCGTCTTCAACATCCTTCCCGTTCCCCCCCTCGACGGCTCTCACGTCCTGTCCTGGTCCTTGCCCCGGGCCCTGGGCGAAAAGTTCGACCACGTCGCCGAGAACTATGGGACCATGATCCTCTGGGTTCTCTTCCTGAGCGGTGCGCTTGGATACCTGATCGGTCCGGTGCAGCGCGTGGTGACCCTCTACATCTTCCGCCTCATCAGCTGACCTCCATGGAAACCAAACCGAAGCCGCGCGTCCTCTCCGGCATGCGCCCCACCGGCGCGCTTCACCTCGGGCATCTCACCGGCGCCCTCGACAACTGGGTGCGCCTGCAGGACACCTACGAGTGTTTCTACAGCGTGGTCGACTATCACGCCCTCACCACGGAGTACGAGGATCCCTCGGGCATCCGGCAGAACGTCCTCGAGGTGACCCTCGACTGGCTGGCCGCGGGCATCGACCCGAGCAAGTCGCACGTCTTCATCCAGAGCCTGGTTCCCGAGCACGCCGAGCTGCACCTCCTGCTCTCGATGACCACCCCCGTGTCGTGGCTCGAGCGCGTGCCGACCTACAAGGATGTGCAGGCCAACATGGCGCATCGCGACCTCGCGACCTACGGCTTTCTCGGCTATCCGCTCCTGCAGACCGCGGACATCATCATCTACAAGGCGAACGCGGTGCCGGTGGGCGAAGACCAGGCCCCCCACATCGAGATCTCGCGCGAGATCGTGCGCCGTTTCAACAACTTCTACGGCGAGGTCTTCCCCGAGCCCGCGACCCTCCTCACCCCGGTTCCCCGCACCCCCGGCACGGACGGCCGGAAGATGTCGAAGAGCTACGGCAACGCCATCTATTTGAAGGACA
>CAZYEA010000545.1:537-1739 GCA_964646485.1 uncultured Acidobacteriota bacterium | reverse complement strand
GACGAAGAAGGCGTCCGTCGCAAAGGACACGGCACAAAGAAAGGCACCATCACACAAGAAAGAAGCATAGAGGAATCGGCCATCCGAGCCCCTAATGCTGACCTCGTATTGACCGCCGCCGGTGACACTAGTGAACAGACACTTTGCGGAGATCGTCCCTGGGAGCACCCTGTAGGTACGCTGGGCGGTGGCAAAAGCGCCCACCAGACTTACGGGGAATCGGTCTGTTACGAGCGTGCCTGGGTTCGCGGTAGGTGAGGGCGACGGGCCTGGAGGTGCTACGGTTGGTGTCGCGGTGGGCGCTGGAGTGCTCGTGGCACCGGCGGGGCTGTTCGGCTGGGCGGCGATGGCTGATTCAGATTCTGTGGCCTTGGCGAGAGCAACACCAGCCACCGCAACTGCGCCGCCCGCCAGTATGAGAGTCTGGGCTTGCCGCTTTCCCTGCACGCGTTGCTCCTTGTCCAGTTCGCGTATCTGAGCGTCGTGCTTCTCGATCGTGGCCTGGAGCTCGTTGATTTGCCCGAGAATCGCTTGGGAGGCGGCCTCATCCGAGGCCAATCTCGCCTCGATCAGAGTCTCCATCTTCTTCGCTTCTTGAGACACCACCTCGCGTATCTCTGCCTTCGACATTCCCGAGACAAGACGACCGCGCACGGCCGCAGCCATGGCCTGGGCCTCCTCAACTCTCGTTATGCGGCGAGCTAGGTCATCCATATCTGCTGCCACCTTGCGCACGTCGGGCTTGCCCGAAGCCGTGTCCCAAACACCGTCAAGGAGATGCCCGGCCACATAGCCCACCACAAACTGCGCGACCTTCGCGCCTGCCTTGATGACCTGAAGCAGCTGCCCTTCCGCCGTGCCAGATCCTTGAGGTGTGGTCAGAATCGTCCACACGACGGCGGCTCGAATCAGACCTGATCTGGGTGCTCTCATGGTGAATGCGCTCGATCGTGCGCCTCATCAGATCTTAGCGACATCGTGGGCGGAGTGTCAGCAGTCGGGCGAATCCATCCTCAGGAAGGACGCGAACGGAGGCTGCCAGAGCGAGCCCCCACCTCTCGCCGCCCGTGGACGGCTCCGATGGCATCACCGCGGAGCGAGTTCTTGGGCACCTTAGGCCGCTGCCCTCCTCCCGGCCGTGTTCCGGGCCCCCGCGCCCCCCAAAGTGACGGTCACGGCGGTTGCTACGCTTCGGCCGTGAG
>CAZYEA010000545.1:0-527 GCA_964646485.1 uncultured Acidobacteriota bacterium | reverse complement strand
CGCCCGAAGACGCAACCGCCGAGCCCGCCACTTCCCTCGCGCCTGACGCGAACGCCACTCCCCTGCTCGACCATGAACGCCTCGACGCCTACCGGGTCGCGCTCGAATTCGCCGCGATGGTCCCAGCCCTCACGAAGACCGCACGCCCCGCTCTCCGCGATCAGCTCGAACGCGCGGCCTCCTCGATCGCTCTCACCCTCGCCGAAGGCAACGCCCGACGCACCAGAAGAGACCGCCTCCACTTCCTCTCGATGGCCCAGGGCTCCGCCATGGAGTACGCCGCCGCGATCGACGTTCTCCGCGTAACCGGCTCCCTCAACCCGACCGACGCCACGCACGCGAAGCACACACTCACCCGCATCGTCCAGATGCTCGTCGGCCTCCGACGGAGCCGCTAACATCGCGCTACTCCCATGGCGCTCGACGCCGACACCCCACCCCCGGACTTCGAAGCCGAGCTACCGCCAGCCATGGCCAAAAAGTTCCTCCTCCCCTGGAACTGGTTCCGCGGCGCCTTCGTGATCGAC
>CAZYEA010000544.1:0-1744 GCA_964646485.1 uncultured Acidobacteriota bacterium | reverse complement strand
CCTTGCCGACCAGGCGGTAGCTGGTGACGGTCTTGAAGTCGCTGACGTTGCGGACCGCGCAGATGCTCCGCCAGACACGCTCGACGCTGAAGAAGCCTTCGAGCAGGAACTTGTTGGCGACGTTGGAGAGGATGCCGCCGACGTCGATGGTGGTCATGCCCGCCTCGATGCCTCGGCCGAACGCGGCCTCGAGCACGCGGCGACTGTCGCGGAACGTGCGGCCGGTGTAACCGTTGGCGATCGCGGCTTCGAAGAGGAGCTCCTGCAGGCCCAGCCCGCCCTGGAACCGCTTGGCGGCGATCTCGATTGCCTGCGTGGAGCAGACCTTCTCGATGCCTTCGAGCTTGGCGCTCTGGAAGCACGCGGCTTCGAGCACCTCGCCGGTCACGCTGGTGTCGGGGGCGTGGATGGCCGGAGCCTTGGGTCGGCTGGCACGCAGGACCTCGAGCTCGGTGCGCGTGGCGTCCCAGTTGTCGCGGATGGCCTGGGCCTCGATCTCGCTGTGCTTGCCGCCGCAGACCTTGCGGACGGCGGCGATGCGGGCGGTCTCAGCGAGCGCCGCAGCGCGGACCTGCTCAGGCGTCTGCTCGGTGGCGATGATTGGGGACGGGGTGGGATTGGAAGTCGTGGGATCGTCGGCCATGACGCTGGGCTCCTTGTTCTGACGCGCGGCGATGCTCGCGCTGGTGCGGCCGTCTGCGCCGAGATCCACGAAACTGATCTCGCCGAGCGTGGCCTTGCGGACGACGTTGACCGGGCCGGTGAGTTCCTGGCCGTTGACCGTCGCCTTCTGGTTGTCCTTGATGAACTCAAACTCCTCGACGCTCGCGCCGACGGAGGCCTGCCAGG
This sequence comes from uncultured Acidobacteriota bacterium, assembly GCA_964646485.1. Lineage (GTDB taxonomy): Bacteria > Acidobacteriota > Vicinamibacteria > Fen-336 > JAGNNV01 > JAGNNV01. The sequence goes on along the minus strand of CAZYEA010000544.1, from coordinate 895 downwards.
GGAAGCCGTTCCGCGAGGACGCGACGACTTCCTTGGCTGCGCTCGTGTCACGCGAGATCACGCCCGTGGCGACGAGTTGCCCCGCTTCGACGCGGATGGCATCGGTGTGACCGACGCCTGAAAGCGGGTCGTGCCCGAAGCGGATGGGGCGTGCCTGTGACGGCACCGCCAAGCCCGCGAGATCGATCACGACCGGGTGTCGCCAACCCGCGACGCGCATCGCGCCGCCGGTGTACGCGACCATCTTGAAGCGTGGCAGCGGAGCGTTCTGGCCGTCGGCAGCGGCGGCGACGGTGATGTCGGCGGTTGCAGTGAGCGTGAGGGCTGGGATCGTCTTGGTCTTGTCAGCGGTGACTGGCACTGGCGGTCTCCTCATCAACTTGGTCTGCGGGATCGGTGTCCTCGGCGGGCGCGTTCGTGGCCGGAGCGGCAGCCGGTGCGGTTGCCAGCGCGAGGCCGAGTTCGTTCATGAGCGTGAGCTCTTTGGCGCGCTGGCGGAGCTCCTGCTCCCAGTCGCGGCCTTGCCGGGCGAACTCCGCGGCGAGCGTGGTCGTGTGGTTGGCCAGTCGCGTGGCCTGGGCGTTGGCCTCTTTGGCGGGATCAACGTGCTCGACGCCATCCCAAAACCACGCGTGCTCGGGGAGCGTTGCAGCGATGGTCCGCAGGGATTGCGGGAGCAGCCCTTCGACAAGCACGGCCTCGTTGAGCCACGCCTTCAGGATGCGATCGAGGACGGCGAGCTGCAAGTGGTGCTGCTCGACGCGGATGCTCTTGTAGTACACCTGGTGGTCGAGGCGACCGCTGGCGTAGTTGTACCCCGAGGAGTTGCCAGCCGCGACATTGAACGGCATGTTCAGGCAGCGGGCGATCTCGTTGAGGATCTCGCGCTTGAACT
>CAZYEA010000543.1:1083-1745 GCA_964646485.1 uncultured Acidobacteriota bacterium | reverse complement strand
CGAATCGAGGTAGAGGTCCTGCACGTTGGCAGGCGCCGGTTTCACGATGACCTGATACTGATGATGTTTGTAGACACGATTCGGGTTGTCGCCGTAGCGGCCGTCCGTGGGACGGCGCGAAGGCTGCACGTAGGCCACCCGCCACGGGTCGGGCCCGAGCACCCGAAGGAAGGTCTCCGGATGCATGGTGCCGGCGCCGACCTCGGTGTCCACCCCGAGTTGGATCAGGCAGCCCTGCTTCTCCCAGAACGCGTTCAGGGTGGCGATGATGCCCTGCAGGCTGAGGCTCATGACCGGAGCACGCTTTCGATAACCCGGGAGGAGTTCAAGGAACGATGCAGGTGAGCCTCGACGAGGGTGCGATGGAATTTCGCGATGGGCTCGAGATCGATGCCCGCGGTGCGCTCGGCGAAAGTCGCGGGAGACAGGCGCAGGGCGGAGCGCAGGAGGGCCCGGGAGTCAGCGTCCAGGACCTCGGCGCGCCTCGATCCGCAGCTGGTGCACACCACCCGCTCGGAGGCCCGGTCGAAGGCGAGTCCCTCGGTCACTGGCCTGCGGCAGGCGAGGCAGCGCACGAGCGAGGGATAGAGGCCGTGGAGCTTGAGGGTCCAAGCCTCGGCGTAGCGCATCACCGCGGTGCCGTTCGCCCCGCGCTGCTTGAG
>CAZYEA010000543.1:0-1073 GCA_964646485.1 uncultured Acidobacteriota bacterium | reverse complement strand
CGGGGGCAGGAAGGCTTCGAACAGTTCGGCGCAGTATTCCAACGCGAGGAGGCTTTCGAGGTTGCTTTTGGGGGGTTCGGAGGAACGGAGGAGTTCGACCGCGCCGAGCCGGAACAGTTCCGTGCCCTCACGGCCGTACAACGTGGTACGGACTTCCGAAAGGGGTTGGAGGGACGACTGGTAACGGTCGCCCGGGCCGCGCGCGCCCTTCGCGACGGCCCTCACCTTCCCCCTGATCCTCGTGAGCAGCACCGCCACAACGCTCATTTCCCCCAGTGGGAACGTCCGCAGAACCATGGCGTCCGTGGTGAGAGGAGGCATTGTGACGACGCCTGACGAGGTTTGACGAGTCCCTTAAGTCGAGCGCCCGTCGGCCCTTTCGAGGCAGGTGAAACCTAACACGAAAGGTCCCGATCTCCATCCTCGAGGAACGGCCCTTTTCGGAGGGGGTCCTGGAGCCGCCAGGACCAGGCGTGGATTTCCAGGGGCCCCAAAAGAGAAGTGAAACTTTCCGGGCGCGAACACCATCCAAAGCCCCAAGTTCGCGCGTAGACTGTTCCATAGAGTCGTGGTCGAGCCGTAAGGGCGATTGGCCCAGCCGACCGAAATTACCCATGGTCCCCTTTCAGGTTCGCACTCAGCGACGCGGGGAGTCGCTACGAAGCGGGTGCGGCCTTCAGGAGTTGGCAATAGATATGAAGCGTCGAGATTTCACTAAAGCGATCGCGGGCATCGCCGCGGGTGTGGTAGCCGGAACCAAAGTCTTCGCCGACGATGCGAAGAAGCAGGCCGACAAGGCCAAGGCGAGCGGCTGCGGCGGCAAAGACGGTTGTGGCGGAGCCAAGGGCAAGGCCGCAGCCGCGGGCGACACCGCCAAGCACGCCTGCAAGGGCATGAACGAGTGCAAGGGCCAGGGCGGCTGCAAGACCGGCGATGCCGGCTGCGCCGGCAAGAATTCCTGCAAGGGCAAGGGCGGCTGCGCCACCGCGGCGAAGCACGACTGCAAGGGCAAGAACGAATGCAAGGGCCAGGGCGGCTGCAAGACCGGCGACAACGGCTGCGCCGGCAAGAAC
>CAZYEA010000542.1:0-1752 GCA_964646485.1 uncultured Acidobacteriota bacterium | reverse complement strand
TGTTCGAGCAGACCCCGCCCGACGTCATGCTGGTCATCGGCGGCTACAACAGCAGCAACACCCAGGCCCTCGTCCGCATCTGCTCCGCGAAATGCCCGACCTACTACGTCGAATCGCCGGAGTGCATCGACCCCGTCACCGGCGATCTCCTCCACCGCGCCCTGGGGGCGACCGCGAGCCCGGAGGTCAGCGACTGGCTGCCGAAAGGCGGGCGCACGGTCACCCTTGGAGTGACCGCGGGCGCCTCCACTCCCGACAGTGTGGTGGCGAGGTCGATTGAACGCATCCTCGCCTCGCGCGGGGCGCGCACCGAGGATCTGCGCCCGGTGGAAGTCTCGCCCGCCATCTCATAAAGCCGGCGGAAGAACTGGGCAACCATAAAAAAGGCGGCTAAAATCCGCCTTCTTTCTGGCTATCGGAGGTCTTTCCTTGGGGAACACGACGTTGGACGCGCTGAAGGCACGGATCGCAAGCGGGGAGGCGAGGGTCGGCATTCTGGGCCTTGGCTATGTGGGACTTCCGCTGGCCGTCGAATTCGGCGCCGCGGGCTTGAACGTCACCGGGTTCGATCTGTCCGAAGGCAAGGTGGCGAGCCTCAACCGAGGCGAGTCCTATATCCAGGACGTGCCCACCGAGCGCCTCAAGGAGCTCGTGACGAAGGGCCGGGTCCAGGCCACCACCGATTTTTCCCGGATCCGCAACTGCGACGCCCTCATCATCTGCGTCCCCACGCCTCTCTCGAAGACCAAGGACCCCGACCTCGAGATGGTGGTCTCCGCGACGAAGCGCATAGCCGAGAACATGAGGGCCGGCCAGCTCGTGGTGCTCGAAAGCACCACCTATCCAGGCACCACGGACGAGCTGATCCTGCCCATGCTCTCTGAAAAGGGCCTCAGGGTCGGCGTCGACTTCTTCCTTGCCTTCTCTCCGGAGCGGGTCGATCCCGGCAACCCGAAGTTCCACACCCACAACACCCCCAAGGTCATCGGCGGGGTGACGGCCTCCTGCGGTGAGGCCGCCAAGACGCTCTACTCCAAGGCCATCGAGAAGATCATCGTGGTGTCCTCTCCGCGAGCGGCCGAGATGGTGAAGCTCCTCGAGAACACCTTTCGCAGCGTCAACATCGGTCTCGTGAACGAAGTGGCCCTGATGTGCCGCCGGCTCAACGTCAGCGTGTGGGAGGTCATCGACGCCGCCGCGACCAAGCCGTTCGGTTTCATGGCCTTCTATCCGGGGCCCGGCCTCGGCGGGCACTGCATCCCCATCGACCCTCTCTACCTCTCCTGGAAGCTCAAGACCCTCAACTACCGGGCCCGCTTCATCGAGCTCGCGAGCGAGATCAACGCGGGCATGCCGGAATACGTGGTGGAGCGGCTGGTCGAGGCCCTGAACGACCGGGAGCGCTCGTTGCGGGGGAGCCGGATCCACATCCTCGGCGCCGCCTACAAGAAGGACATCGAGGACGTGCGCGAGTCGCCGGCCGTGGATTTCATCAAGCTCCTCCAGGCCAAGGGAGCGAAGGTCACCTACACGGATTCGTGGGTTCCGAGCCTCGAGCACGAGGGCATCGATCTCAAGTCGATCGACGCCGTTCCCGCGGTCGAGACCGCCGATGCCGTCGTCATCATCACGGACCACTCGAACGTCCCGTACGCCGATCTCGTGAAACGTTCCAGGCTCGTGCTCGATGCGCGCAACGCCACCCGCGGGCTCGAGGCGCCCAATCTCGTCAGGCTCTAGCCCGGATCGCCC
>CAZYEA010000541.1:0-1752 GCA_964646485.1 uncultured Acidobacteriota bacterium | reverse complement strand
GCTTACATCTGCGGCATGGAAACCGCGATGATCAAGAGCATCGAGGGCCGCCGCGGAGTTCCTCGCCGCCGCTGGCCCCTGCCCGTCCATCAGGGCTACTTGAAGTCCCCCACCGTCGTGAACAATGTCGAGACCTTCGCCTGCGCCGCCGCGATCAGCGCGCGGGGCGGCGCCTGGTTCGCGGGACTCGGCACCGAGCAGTCGACGGGGACCAAGCTCTTCTGTCTCTCGGGCGACTGCGAGCGCCCCGGCGTCTACGAATACCCCATGGGCGTGTCGGTGCGCGAAGTTCTCCGGGACTGCGGCGCTGCCGATGCGAAGGCCATCCAGGTGGGCGGCCCCGCGGGAACTCTGATCGGCGAAGGTGAATTCGATCGCGCGCTGTGCTTCGAGGATCTCGCCGGGGTTGGAACCTTGATGGTGTTCGGAAAGAGCCGCGATCTCTTCGACGCCGTCACCAACTTCGCCCTCTTCTTCCAGCACGAGAGTTGCGGCCTCTGCACACCCTGCCGGGTGGGCACGACCCTGCTCGCCGACTACGTGAAGAAGTTCGAGAAGGGATGCGGGTCACCCGTCGACATCGCCGAGGTAGCGCACATCTCGAAGCTCATGAAGACCATGGCCCATTGCGGCCTCGGTCAGTCGGCGAGCAACCACCTGACCGACAGCCTCAAGAAGTTCCCGGAGATCTGGAGTCGCCGGATGAAGACCACCGACTTCGTCCCCGCGTTCGACCTCGACTGGGCCCTCGGCGAGGCGCGGTCTCTGACCGGACGCACCGACCCAGGCGCCTACTTCCAGGGGGAGGCCTGAACCATGCCCACGTTCTTCCTCGACGAGCGGGAGGTTCCCTTCCGGGAGGGCGAGACCATTCTCGAGGCGGCCATGGCCGGCGGCCACTACATTCCCCATCTGTGCTGGCGTCCCGAACTCGAGCCCCACAGCTCGTGCCGGCTGTGCACGGTGATCATCAACGGCCGGCCTTTCTCCTCGTGCACTCAGCCCGCACTCAAGGGCCAGAAAGTCGAGTGCGACACCCCCGCCCTCACCCGGATGAGGCGGGCGGTCACCCAGATGCTCTTCATCGAGGGGAACCACTACTGCCCAGCCTGCGCGAAGAGCGGAAGCTGCAAGCTCCAGGCCACCGCCTATCTCCTGGGCATGCAGGACAGCCACTTCCATCATCGCTTTCCGCTGCGCGCGCGGGACCTGAGCCATCCCGAGGTGAGCCTCGACCGCGACCGCTGCATTCGATGCGAGATCTGCGTCCGGGCCGGCCGGGCCCTCGATGGAAAGAATGTCTTCGCGATCTCCGGCCGCGGCATCGAGTCGGGCCTCGCCGTGAACTCGCCTTCCGGCCTGCTGAAGGACACCGCGATCTCCCCCGATGACGCCGCGGTGCGTCTGTGCCCCACCGGCGCGCTGATGGCGAAGCGGCACGCCTTCGAGACGCCCATCGGCGAGAGGCTCTACGACCGCGAACCCCTGAGCACGGTCGAGTTGAGGGAATTCAAGGAGCGGGAGGCCGTCCATGGCTAAGGCAACCGTGGCCACCTGTTCGCTCGCCGGCTGCTTCGGATGTCACATGTCCCTTCTCGATCTGGACGAACGCCTGCTCGACCTCCTCGACCTGGTGGAGTTCGACCGCAGCCCCATCAACGACCTCAAGCACATCCAAAAGCCCGTGGACGTGGGACTGATCGAGGGAGGCGTGTGCAACGCGGAAAACGTCCACGTCCTCCATGAATTCCG
>CAZYEA010000540.1:0-1754 GCA_964646485.1 uncultured Acidobacteriota bacterium | reverse complement strand
GATCTGGCGCTCGAGGACGTGGCTCGCGCGAGTCACGTGAAGGGCTGACCGAGCGGGCGCGCTATCGATCCCTTTGGAGGCGGGCCCAGACGCGGCATCGGCGCGGGCGGCTCTTTAGTTCCGGATTCAGGAGTTGAGGGCTCGCCTCGGGGGGGTCAGCTCTTGGGCGGTCGATCGGAGTCGAAGCCGATCGTGCTCTCGACGATGTAGCGGGGCCGGTTCCGGACATCGTTGAACACGCGGCCCAGGTAGACACCGATCATGCCAAGGCCCACGAGCTGGACGCCGGCGACCAGCAGCAGGACCGCGCCGACGGCCAGCGGCTCCACGGCCTCGCCGCGGAGTGCGCGGGCCGCGGCCCAGACCCCGCCCATCACGGCGAGCAGGCACACTGCGGCACCCATGCCGAGAAACGCCGTGAGCGGGAGCATGGAAAAGGACGTGAGCCCGGTGACGAAAGTGACGATGGGACCCTTGCTTCGCAGAAAGGGGAAATGCGTTTCTCCGCCGTAGCGGGGCGCACGCGTGTAGGGCACCGCGACCTGCTTGAAGCCGATCCACGTGACCAGCCCTCGCAGGTAGGGATCCTTCTCCTCGAGCTTCATCAGCTCGTCGGCCACGCGTCGCGACAGCAACTTGAAGTCGCCGGCCTCCACGGGCAGACGCAGGTTGGCGACGGCCCCGATGATCCGGTAGGCCCAGCGGGTCAGCACGACCTTGTACCGCGGCTCCCCCTGCCTCGAGGTCCGCACCGTGTAGACAACGTCCGCGCCTTCTCGCCACTTTCCGACGAGGGTCGGAAGCAGCTCGGGCGGGTCCTGCAGGTCCGTGTCCATCATCACGACGGCGTCGCCCCGCGAATGGCGCATCCCTGCGATGACGCACTCGGCAACGCCGAAGCGCCGAGACATATTGATGAGTTTGATGCGCGGGTCTTTGCGGGCGCACTCCTCCACGAGACCTCGGGAATCGTCCGAGGAGCTGTCGTTGACGAAGATCAGCTCGTAGCGGACGAAGGCGGTGGCGAGGGCGGCTGAGAGCCGTGCCATCAGCTCGGGGAGGACCTGCTCTTCGTTCCTGAACGAAAGGACAACCGAGACAAGCGGCACGGAGCCCTCGCTTGACCCGGCCCCACCAGCCCCGACCGAGGTCACGAGTTGATGTCCGATAGCTCCCGGAAGGCCGAGAGCGCCTGCCGTTTGCGGAGCTTCTCGTAGCGGGAGTAGTCCGTCTCCGGGTCGAAAAAGACGATCTGAGTGCCCGAGGACTCGAAGCTGAAGGGGAGACACAGAAGGTGTGAGAGCGCCTCGCGGACCCTCTTCTGCTTCGCCGGGGGTACGAACAGCAGCATGAACCCACCTCCGCCCGCCCCGGTGAGCTTTCCGCCGATGGCGCCAGCCGAACGGGCGGCCTCGTAGATCTCGTCCGTCACTCGGTTCGAGACGCTCGGGGACAACCGACGCTTCGCCATCCAGGCCTCGTGCAACAGCCGCCCGAAGGCCGCGATGCTTCGCCCGCCGTTGAGGGCGGCCATGGCCTCCCCCACCAGGTCCTTGAGGGCCCTGAGCTCCCGAGTCTTGGTCCGGCTGGCATTGCTGTAGGTCCACGCCACATCGGAGGCCGTGCGCCGGATGCCGGTGTAGAAGAGCATCAGGTGCGCCTGGAGCTCGGCAACCCTCTCCGGGCGCAAGGTCATGGGTTGGACCGAGATCTCACCGCTCGGCCGAAAAACGACGTGGTTGAACCCGCCATGC
>CAZYEA010000539.1:0-1755 GCA_964646485.1 uncultured Acidobacteriota bacterium | reverse complement strand
CTCGCCTGGCCCACCTCGATCTTCCTCTTCTACGAGTTCCGCAACCGCCCCATCCCAACCCCTCGCCAGATCAGCATGGTCCTTGGAGTGCTGAGCGCCTTCGCCCTGAGCCTCGCCGTCTTCGTGGTCTCGATGCGCCGCGGGGTCCGCGCCCTCACCGCCCTCGCGGGCTGAGCGAGTCCTCTAGGGTTTGGCCGGGGCCTGATCGGGAACGCGGTCCAGCAGGATCGCGACCAGCATGTCGCTCATGACGTTGACCCCGGAGCGCACGCGCCCGATGAGCCAGTCCACGGAGAAGAGCACGGGCAGCACGCCCACGATCACCGCCTCGGGCAGACCGACGGTGGCGAGCACGAGGGGAAGCACGATGAGGCCGGCGTCGGGAATGCCCGAGATGCCGATGCCCGCCATCAGGGAGGCGAGGGCCACCACCGCCTGCTGGGAAAGGGTCAGGTCGTACCCGAGAGCCTGAGAGAGGAAGAGCGCGGCCATGGCGTCGTAGAGAACGATGCCGTCGTTGTTGAGGTTCGTGCCCACGCAGGCGGACAGCCGGGATGAGGCGTCGGAGATCTTCATCCGTCCCAGGCTCTGCAGGGTGAGGGGGACGGTGGCGAGCGAGGAGTTCATCGACATCCCCGAGAAGATGGCGGCCGCACCCTCGCCGAGGTAGATCTTCGGGGAGCGCCGGCCCACGAGCCAGGCGGCGAGGACGTAGTAGCCGAGGGCGTGGAGAAGGAGTCCCGCGACCATGGCCACCACGTAGACGCCGAGATCGCCGAACACCCGGGTGCCGTCTCTGCCGATCACCTGGGCAAGAACGCCGAACACCGCGAAGGGAATGGCCTGGACCACCATGGCGAGAACCCCGACCAGAACCTCGAAGCCGCCTTCCGCGATCTCGGCGAGGCGGAAGACCGCGGATTCCTTCCCATGGCGGACGATGAGCTGGCGAAGGGAGATCCCGATCAGGATGGCCAGGAAGACCACGCTGATCACGTTGCCATTGTCCTTCTGGAAGGGATCGACGAGGTTCGCGGGGACGTAGCCCGAGAGGTTCTTCATGGGGTCGAGGCTCGTGCCCTCGGGCGCCTTGCGCACGGCCCCCGGGCCGGCCGCGGCTTCGATGGCGTCGAGACGATCCTTCCACGCCCGGCCGGGCTGGAACACGTTGATCAGTGTCATGCCGATGAGGAAAGCCACGCACACGTTGAAAGCGCAGATGGCCACGAGCTTCACTCCCTGCTTCCCCGAAATCTCCGAGCGCACGAAGGCGTCCACCACTCCGAAGAAGATGAGCGGCACCGCCATGGCGCGGAGAAGGCGGATCACGAGCAGGCCGACATCGCCCAGGTGCTTGTTGGTGAGGCCGAAGACGATGTTGCCCTCGCCGAAGGCGAGGCCGCAGGCAGTGCCGAGGATGACCCCGATGACCACCCGGACATAAAGAGGTAGCTTCGGCATCACTTGACCCTCGCCGCCAGTTCGGCCACGAACTTCGAGAGGGCGGCGATCTGCGCCTGCTGATCCGCGGTGGGAACCCCCGTCGACGCGCTGACGTTGCCGTACACCCCCGCGATCCGCGCCTGCGCCTGCACCGCGGTCTCATAGAGCGTCTTGTCCGCGGCGTTCTTCGTCTTGTCGATGAGGTCGGTGGCGGTTCGATAGGACGCGGCCAGGGTATCGAGCGCCTGGTTCCAGGCGGCCCGGGCCGCGGGAGTGACGCTGAGGCGGCGGTCCTCGATCACCTTGAACTTC
>CAZYEA010000538.1:1137-1757 GCA_964646485.1 uncultured Acidobacteriota bacterium | reverse complement strand
GGACCCCGGGCGGCGCGGGCCTCGGGCGAGCGATCAATCGTTTGAACGTCTCACCGGCCGGTCCTCGGGGCGAAGTCTGGGCCCCTTGGGTCCGCGGCTAGAACTGGCGGGTGAAGTGCCGGTTTCCCTCTTCGTGCGGCGTCGGCTTTGTCCAGTAAGAGGAGGTGGACTTCTGCTTGAAGGTCCGCGCCATCGGGTCTTTGCCGCTGATGCGCATGAGCAGGCCCGTGGGCGTGATTCCGATGATGAAGAAGAGGCCCAGCAGGATCCTGGTGTTGACGTAGCCGAGGACTTCGGCGAACTTCATCCACGGCCCGAAGGCGGGGCGAAGCAGAGAGGGCAGGAAGGCTCCGAGCACGAAGAAGACGCCCGCGGCTCCGAGGAACCAGGGCGCGCTGGGCCGCCCCTTCCAGAAGAGGAAGGCGGCGAAGACGAGAGCGACCCCCGCGAACGTGAAGCCGAAGTTCCGGAGGTCCTTCGGGGTGGCCGGGGGATGAACCGGGAGCGTCTCAGTCAAGTTCGAACTCCTGCATCCACTTCTTATCGTCCTCGACCACCGGCTGGTCTTCCTTGAGGAAGATCCACTGATCCACCACCAGCACGTCGATGTCCGAACGCAT
>CAZYEA010000538.1:0-1127 GCA_964646485.1 uncultured Acidobacteriota bacterium | reverse complement strand
GAACGCATGAAACAGCGGTAGGCGTCCTCGGGCGTGCAAACGATGGGCTCGCCGCGCACATTGAAGGAGGTATTGACCACCACAGGACAGCCGGTCTGCTTGTGGAACTCGCTGATGAGGTCGCAATAGCGCGGGTTGGTTTCCCGGTGCACGGTCTGGATGCGGGCGGAATAGTCGACGTGGGTGGCCGCGGGACTGGTCGACCGCGGCACGTTGAGCTTCTCGATGCCGAAGAGCTTCTCCTGATCGGCGGTCATGGGGATCTGCCGTTCCTTCGCCACCTGGGCGACGAGCAGCATGTAGGGGCTCTCGCGGTCGATGTCGAACCAGGAGGAAACGTGCTCGGCGAGGACGGAGGGAGCGAAGGGCCGGAACGACTCGCGGAACTTGATCTTGAGGTTCATCCGCTTCTGCATCTCAGGGTCGCGCGCGTCCCCGAGGATGGAGCGGCCGCCGAGGGCCCGGGGGCCGAATTCCATGCGCCCGCTCATCCAGCCCACGATCTTGCCCTGGGCGAGGAGGCCCGCGATCCTCGGGAGGAGCACGGGATCGTCGAGGCGGGTGGCTTTCGCCCCCTTCGCCTCGATCACCTTCTTCACGTCCTCGTCGCCGAAGGCGGGGCCCAGGTAAGAGCCGCGCTGGCGATCGAGAGCCTTCGGTCCGGTGAAGGTGGGGCGAGGGTTGTCGAGATACCGGTGCCATACCGCGAGGGCGGCGCCCACCGCGCCGCCGGCATCGCCCGCCGCCGGCTGGATGAAGATGTTCTTGAAAGGGCCTTCTCGCAGCAGCCGACCGTTGCCCACGCAGTTGAGGGCTACACCTCCCGCGAGGCACAGATTGTCGAGACCGGTTTCTCGGTGCACGTGGCGTGCGATCTTGAGCATCGCGTCCTCCGTGACCTTCTGGACGCTCGCCGCGAGGTCCATCTCGCGCTGGGTGAGCCTTGCCTCGGGCTTGCGCGGAGGCCCCCCGAAAATCGCGTCGAACTTCGCGTTGGTCATGGTGAGACCCGCGCAATAGTCGAAGTAGTCCATGTTGAGATGGAAAGAGCCGTCCTCGCGCAGGTCGAGGACGTGCTCGTAGATGGCATCCACGTACTTCGGTGCGCCATACGGGGCCAGGCCCAT
>CAZYEA010000537.1:0-1760 GCA_964646485.1 uncultured Acidobacteriota bacterium | reverse complement strand
ACTGAAGCCACGAAGGATCTGGACGAATTCCTCTACGCGTCGGGTTCTGGGCATGGGATAAAAGAAGGCTGGGAGAGCGGTGCTTCAGCCGATGAACATGTGCTCATCGGAGTCTTCAGAACGACGGACGGGAGCGGGCTTCTTCGGACGCGACTCGCGATACGCATCCAGGCCTCGCTGCAGGCCGCCCCAGAAGGCAGAGGCCTCGCTCAGGGAAGCGATCGGCTTCAACACCAGGGTCCGCACGCTCTCGATCGTGGTTTCCACGGTCTCGAGAGTGTTCGACACCAGCGCCTCCACCCGGGCCGCCTGCTCCCGGCCCGAGTCGGAGATGGCGCGCAGATTGGCGGCACCCTTGCGCAGGTCCTCGAGGGCCGGTCGGATCTCACCGTCGAATTTCTGACAAAGATCGGTGACGCGCCGGCCGGTGTCCTGCAGACTCCGCGCGGCCACGATTACGAAGACGCACTGCGCCGCCGCGGCGAGCGCCATGACGCCCAGAAAGAACACCGCCCAGTCATTCATCGATCCGCTGCCCCGAGGAAAGTCATCCGTCCCTCCGCCTCCCTGATTAGCTGCGGTCGCGCGCCTCGCGGTACGCCTGCTGCCCTGCCTCGATGGCCGAGCCCAGTCTCTCCTTGCGCTCCTCGAGAAAATCCACCGCTTCGTCACGCAGGTCGCGCGACCGACTGACCACCTCGTCCTTGAGGTCGCGTCCCTTGGCCAGTCCGTCCTTCATCCGTTCCGCGATCATCTCCCGGGTCTCGCGCCCCGCCCGCGGAGCGAACAAAATGGCGAGAGCGGCGCCGGCGAGACCGCCGACGATGAACGAGAGCAATACGCCTGAGGTGGACGACGATTCGTGATCAGCCATGGTGGCCTCCTGCTTTTAGATCGGGTTGGACATCCACCCGGAGGGTGAAGTCTAGCCCCTCCCGCCGCCCGCCTCGAAGAGGCTTGCCCGGGGAGCCGCCCCGAATAAGATCCTCAGTTCATGGCCTCGGATCGAGTGGCGTTCCGTCTGTGTCTTCTCCAGACCCTGGCCATCACGGCCGCGTGCGGGCGGACCTCTCTCGCCGACCTCCCGCTCTGGCGCGTCGAACTGGATCCGAGCGGGCGCGAGGTGCGGCTCGTGAGCCTTCCCTTCAAGCAGGTTTCCTACGACATGAAGACCAACCTGATCGTGCGCGAGGTCATGGATCGCAATCAGGACGGAGTGTCGGATCGGATCATCAGCTACGAGGGCTTCGGCGGGGCGCGAACCGAGGAGACCGACACCAACTTCGACGGCACGGTGGACCGGTGGGACACCTTCGGACCCGAGGGCCAGAGGCTGCGCTCGGCCACCGCCTCGAACGGCTCCCGGCCCGATCGGGTGGCGACCTACGATCGGGCGGGCCGCCTGAGCCGGGTGGAAATCGACGCCGATCTCGACGGCCGGTTCGAACTCACCCGGATCTACGTGGCGGGCAAACTCGCCGAGAACCGCATCGATAGCGATGGCAACGGCCGGGTTGATCGCGTCCAGAAATTCGAGGGCGGCTCCATGAGTGCCGAGGACTTCGATACGGACGAAGACGGCGCGGCCAATCTGCGCATGACCTTCTCCAAGGAAGGGACGCTGCTGCGGGTGTCGATCCTTCAGGCCGCGACGGGCGGGGAGGGCCGGCGATGAACAGCGCGCGCTTCCCCGCACCCATGAGTCCTACCGGACTCGCGCTCTTGAGCGTGCTGCTCTCGCCCCTCGCCTTCGGCGCGGC
>CAZYEA010000536.1:0-1770 GCA_964646485.1 uncultured Acidobacteriota bacterium | reverse complement strand
CGGGAGAAGTCGCGGTCGTCGTAGTCGTCGATCTCCGCGCGGAAGCGCATCTCAGAGAGGGTCTCCGCGGAGAGGCCGAGGGCGTCCACGATCTCCGACATCATGGTGTGGAAGAACGTGTTCTCGGGCACGCCCTGCAGGTCGACGGACACGGGGAAGAACTTGAACTCGGTGCCTTCATCCTCCGCGAGCGCCATCTTCAGGTGGTGCATGAAGGAGGTCTTGCCGATCCGCCGGTCTCCCGTGATCATCAGGGAGTTCGCGTGGATCATGTTGAGCACGCGGCTCAGCAGTTTCTTCCGGCCGAAGAACATCGCGTTCGAGAGCACGGGAGCGCCCGCGATGTAGGGATTGAAGCGGTTCCGCAGGGCGCGCCGCCGCCTCGCCGCGTACACCCCCGCTCCGGTGCCCACGAGCGACACCGCGCACAGCGCCACCAGGGGATAGAAGTACGGGTTCTCGACCAGGGTGGGCTTGCGAAAGACCTCGAACACCGCCGAGAAGGAGCGTCCCTTGCGGTCCTTCACCGAGACCACGATCCGGTTCATGCCCTTGGTGATCGGCACTGATTCGTCGAAGGTATGGGTCCGCGCCTCGGCGGCCTTGGTGAGATCCTCGCGGTGGGTCAGGGCGCCGCCGGAGGTGATGGTGATCTCGGCGAGCGCGCGATCGTCGGTGGCCACGCCGGAGACGGTGATGGAGTCTTCGTAGGTCTCGCTCGTTCTCACCTTGGGAGCCACGAAATCGAGGCCGGGAAGAAGCCGGTCCCCGAGCACCAGGTCGAGCGTGCTCCGGGCCATGCGCTCGTCGATGTCCGCGAGCTGCCGCGTCGCCTCGGGATCGCCGGGAAGGAGGCCGAGAATCAGGTTGAGACGCAGGCTCGCCTCCGTGTAGTTGTTCTTCTGGAGATGGCGGGACACCTCGCGCCTCAGGTCGGCGATGCGCCGCTCGCTCTCCTGCCTCGCCTTTCGCTGGGCGCTCAGGTCCTGCGCATGGCGGAGCAGAGTCAGGGCCTCGGTCAGGCTCGGGTCGGTGGCGGCCTCGGTGAGGAGGGGGATGGCCTCGTCGATGGCGCCCGCCTCGAGGAGACGCCGCCCTTCGGAGAGATCCTTACGGCGGTTCTCGGCGGTGGTGGTGGTGAGCAGCCGGTTGAGCGCTTCGACCCGTCCGTTGCTGGCCTGGACGTTTGCAGGATCGGTCTTGAGGATGGCGTCGAAACGGACGAGGGCGTCGCGATGCTGGCCCGCGTTCAGGAGGCGTTGCGCCTCCACGAGCGCGCGTTGCAGCTGCTCCCGTTCCCGCTGCAGGCGCGCCTCCGTTTCCTTGGCCGTCTGCTTCTGGCGCAATCCCTCGATCACCGCGGTGACCCTTGACTGGGCCGAGGGATCGAGGTTCCGGGCGCGCGCCATGGCCTCCTGGGCCCGGCTGATGGCTTCGTCGATCCGGTCGCGGCTCTCGAGATCGGCGGCATTGTCGAGGAGGCGCTCGAACTCGCGCCGCAGGGCGCGGATGGTGTCCTGATTCTGCCGGTCTTCCGCTTCCTTCAGGAGCTTGTTGAGGTCCTCGTAGTCGGAGGACACCTTCTGGATGAGGCCCTGGCGCAGCTCCTCGCGGAAGCTGGCAATGGCGTCGTCCCGGCGCTGGAGTCCGACGTAGGCGCGGCCAAGCTGGTAGTGCGGGAAGTAGTTGAAGAATTCGAGCGAGTAGTCGCGCTCGCCCAGGCTGGAGGTGGGCTTGGCCGCGAGAGACCGGTTGAGGTTCCTCAGAGCC
>CAZYEA010000535.1:0-1785 GCA_964646485.1 uncultured Acidobacteriota bacterium | reverse complement strand
GGTGCCGATGAAGAACATCCAGTCGAACTCGGTCGCCTTGTAGTAGCCCCACGACGAAGGCATGAAGTCGCGGTAGAGCGAGGTCACGATGATCACGAAGCGCTCCAGCCACATGCCGATGCCCACGAACACGGAGACGATGAAGAGCCAGATGGTGTTGGTGCGGGCCTTCTTCCACCACAGGGTGTTGGGGATGACCACGTTGCACAGGATGAGCAGGGCGTAAGACCACCCGTAGGGGCCGCCCGCCCGGTTCCTCATCATGAACCACTCGAAGAAATTCCCCGAGTACCAGGCCATGAAGATCTCCATGAAGTAGCCGTAAGCCACGATCAGGCCGGTGGCGAGCATGACCTTGGCCATGTTCTCGATGTGGCGCATGGTGATCACGTCTTCGAGGCGATACAGCCAGCGCACCGGAATCGCGAGGTTCAACACCATGGCGAAGCCCGCGAAGACCGCGCCCGCGACGAAGTAGGGCGGGAAGATGGTCGCGTGCCACCCCGGGATCAGCGAAACCGAGAAGTCGAAGCTCACCACGGTGTGAACGGAGAGCACGAGGGGGGTGGAGAGGCCTGCGAGGAGGAGATAGGCCTTCTCGTAGTTCGACCAGTGGCGGGCGGAGTTGCGCCAGCCCATCGCACCCATGCCGTAGAGGATCTTTGCGAAGGGATTCTTGGCGCGATCGCGGAGGGTGCCGAGGTCGGGGATCATGCCCACGTACCAGAAGAGGAGGGACACGGTTCCGTAAGTCGACACCGCGAACACGTCCCAGATGAGAGGGCTACGGAAGTTCGGCCACAGGCTCATGGTGTTCGGATAGGGCAGCAGCCAGTAGAAGGCGAGCCAGGGACGACCGGTGTGGAAGAGCGGGTACTGGAGGGCGCACAGCACGGCGGCGAGGGTCATCGCTTCGGCGAAGCGGTTGATGGAGTTGCGCCACTTCTGCTTGAAGAGCAGCAGGATCGCGGAGATCAGGGTGCCGGCGTGGCCGATACCGATCCACCAGACGAAGTTGATGATGTCCATCCCCCAGCCCACGGGGACGTTCGGGCCCCACAGCCCGATACCGACGAAGAGCAGACCCAGGATCGCGACCCCGAGGCCGCCGGCCATGCCCAGGGCGATGAGAAGGGTCAGCCACCACGCGCGTGGCGTCTCCTTCTCCATGGTCATGTGGGAGATCTTCTCGGTGACCGAGTCGTTGGTATGGCCCGGCGCCACCAGAGGCAGGGGGATGTACTTGGGATCCATCGGCGGAGTCCCGGCGGAGGAGTGGCCGCTATCCATGACTGGCCTCTGCCTCCCCTCCCGCGGGCGCCGCGGTGTGAAGCTCGGGATTCGGATTGCGGACGGAGGCGAGGTAGCTCGTGCGCGGGCGGGTGTTCAGCTCATGGAGCAGAACGTAGTTGCGCGGACTCGCCTTCTTCTTCGAGACCGCGGTGTCGGCCTTGCCGAGGTCGCCGAACACGATGGCCTGGGTGGGGCACACCTGCTGGCAGGCCGTCTTGATCTCGCCGTCGCGGATCTCGCGATTCTCGTTGCGCGAATTGATGCGCGCCGCGTTGATGCGCTGCACGCAATAGGTGCACTTCTCCATGACCCCGCGGCTGCGCACGGTGACGTCGGGGTTCTTCTGGAGCTTGAGGCTCTCGGTGTCCCAGTCGGAGTAGAGGAAGAAGTTGAACCGGCGCACCTTGTAGGCGCAGTTGTTCGAGCAGTACCGCGTGCCCACGCAGCGGTTGTAGACCATGTCGTTCAGGCCTTCGTCGCTGTGGGTGGTGG
>CAZYEA010000534.1:313-1791 GCA_964646485.1 uncultured Acidobacteriota bacterium | reverse complement strand
CCCGAGTGCGAGGACCGCGACGTCTGGATGACAGAGGTACGCGAGCCCGAGAAAAGCACCCGCGCGCAGGGGGGCGCTCAGCACGCTCGGCGTCCTATAGGCGAGGTACACGAGCAGCATGGTCAGGGGCGTTTCGAGGCCCGAGGTCGCGAAGTCGATGAAGCCCGTGCAGCCAGCGAGCAGCGCGATGGCGAACGGGCCGTGCTCGCCGTCCCGGCGCGCGACCGCGATCAACAGCATGGCCGCGCACAGCAGGTCCATGGTCACGGCGGCGCCGGAGAGGGGCGCGCCGAGCCAGCCGAACAAACACAGCAGCACGGCCCAAAGAGGATGGGTAAAGCCCTCCACTCGCTCGAGGGTGTTGAAGGTGAGCCCGTTTCCGGCGAGGAACTGAACGATGTGGCGGAAGGTGATGTAGGCGTCGTCGGCCACCCAGACCCGCGAGACGGCGAGGCCGATCGCGCAGACCGCGAGCCCGTAGGAGCAGACGAGGCCGAAGGAGAGTCCGGTCCTTTGGCTCGACACGTCCCCGGAACGGATCAACGTCGTGGCGGGGCCGGGAAGGTTCGACGGATGGCGCCCGCCCGGCCGACCGCGGCCTGAAGGGAGTCGGCCTCGGCGAAGATGGCTTCGACCGCGTCCCGGACCCGATCCATGTGGGTGCGGAAGCTGAGAACGCAGAGCCTGATGACGTAGCGGCCGTCGAGCCTGGTGCTCGACAGGAACACGCGACCGCGCGCGTTGACCCGCCGCTGCAGCTCTTCATTGAGCCGGTCGGAATCGGGCCCTTCGCCTTTCAGCCGGAAGGCGATGACCGAAAGTTGCGGCTCGTCGAGGATCTCGAACCGCAGGTCCTTGCGCAGCCGCTCGTAGGCCCAGCGCGTGAGCATGAGCTTCTCCTCGATGGCGTCCCGGAAGGCGTCGAGGCCGTGGAGCACGAGAGGCAACCAGATCCGCAGTCCGCGAAAATCGCGGGAGAGCTCGGGAGAGAGGTCGGAGAAGTTGGGGGAGGTCTCGGCCTTGACGTCGTGCAGGTACTCGGCGTCCATCGAATGCGCGCGCTTCAGGTTCTCAGGATCGCGCACGAGAAGGCAGCCGGTGCCGTAGGGGAGGAACATTCCCTTGTGCGGGTCGAGGGTGATGGAGTCGCACTCCTCGATCTCCGGCATCAGGCTCGGGCCGGCGCTCGCGAGGCGGAAGAAGCCGCCATAGGCCGCGTCGGCGTGGACCCACATCGAGTGGCTGCGGGCCACGGACAGGACCCCGGGCAGGTCGTCGATGGCCCCGGTGTTGGTGGTGCCGACGTTGGCGATGACGAGGAAAGGGTTGAAGCCCTTCACCCGGTCCATCTCGATGCCGCGGGCGAGCTCCTTCGGGTCGATCCGGCGGCGCGCGTCGACCGCCACCCGCTTCACCTGCCAGTCGCGGAAGCCGGCCACGCGCGCGGCCTTGGGCACGCAGTAGTGGGTTTCCTCGGA
>CAZYEA010000534.1:0-303 GCA_964646485.1 uncultured Acidobacteriota bacterium | reverse complement strand
GGCGCCGCCCGAGCCCTTGAGGTCGCCGGAATCGGAGACGTAAATGGTGCCTTTGGAGAAATCCTCCGGGAGCTTCGCCTCCCGCGCGGCCACGATGGCGGAAAGGGTGGACAAGGAACCCCCCGAGGTGAGGATTCCACCCGCCGTCTCCGGGTAGCCCATGACCCGGGCGAGCCAGGCGATCGCGGTCTCCTCGATCTGGGCCAGGGCCGGGGCGGGAGGGCGCACCCCCACGTACCGGTTCGTGGAGGCGGCGATGAAGTCGGCGATGGCGGCGCTCATGATGCCGCCGCCGGGGATAAA
>CAZYEA010000533.1:0-1825 GCA_964646485.1 uncultured Acidobacteriota bacterium | reverse complement strand
GGCCGATCGCATGGGGGTGCCGGGGAGCTTTACCGCGGTGGGCGAGGCCGACGCCGTGGTCATCATCACCGATCACTCTTCGGTCCCCTATGCCGATCTGGTCAAGCGCTCGAAGCTCGTGCTCGACGCCCGCAATGCCACGCGTGGGATCGACGCGCCCAACATCGTGCGTCTGTAGAGCGAAGCCATCCGCCAAGGTGACCAGAGCGTCGACCGAGCGATAGGAAGTCAGGAGCCCTGGGTGAACCTCCCGAACGCGCTCACGGCCCTGCGTATCTTCCTGGTTCCGTGGCTCGTGGTTCTGCTGCTGACCCGGACGCAGTGGGGCTGGTTCCTTGGTCTCGTGGTGTTCACGGTCGCCGTCATCACCGATTACTTCGATGGCTGGCTCGCCCGCAAACGGAATGAACAGACCAAGCTCGGGGCCATGCTCGACCCCCTGGCCGACAAGCTGCTGGTCTCCGCGGCCTTCATTTCCCTGATCGAACTCGAGATGGCTCCCGCATGGATCGTGGCCGTGATCATCGGCCGCGAGTTCGCGGTGACCTGGCTCCGCTCCGAGGCGCTGGGGCGGGGAATCGTGATCTCGGCGTCCGGCGCGGGGAAGGCGAAGACGGTGTCCCAGATCGTGGCCATCTACGTCATGCTCCTCGCCCTCCGTCTTCCGATCTTCGAAATCCTGCGCGCTCCGTCCCTGTTCGTGGCTCTGGCTCTCACGCTCTATTCGGGCTACGACTACTTCAGGCGCTTTTCCCGGGCGGGTTCGAAGGCCTAGGCGAGGCGGCGGGCAGGGGCGAAGGCAAAAGAAAAGGGAGCGGGTAAACCCGCTCCCTGGTGTGGCCCCAAGAGGGCGCCTGAGGCTACGGCTGAACGATCACGCGGTCACCCACGACGACTTCTTCGCGGGTGTAAATCATCCGCGCCACCGAGAAGTTCTCGCGAACCGCCACCACCACCGCAGCGCCGAGGGGCCGCTTGGTGACGGGGTCGTGCTTGTCGCCCTGGCGGAAGACCGTGACCACCTTGCCCACGGCTAGGCCCGCGCCCGAGCCCACGTCCACGCCCATGGTGACGCCGTTGGCGGCCGTGATGCCCTCATCGTCGATGTCCACCACATAGCCGGAAGAGCGGGAGCCGTCCATGGAAAGGTCGCCGCCTTCGACCACCACGCGCCGCTTCACCAGGGGCGACTCGACTTCGGTAAGGGGGCGGAGGTAGTCGCCCACTCTCAGGTCGCGGCCCGCGGATTCGACGACCGCGCGCGAACTGGTTTCGCCCACCAGAACGATCCGCGCGACGCCGGTGGTGTCGATGCGATAGCCGACCTTCTTGCCGGTTACCGGATGCTTGATGACGCGGGCCCGGCGGTGGACGGTGTAGAGGTCGCCGGCCTTGAGCCCGGAACTCGCACCGCGGTCCAGATACAGATAATCGCGGGTGGCGGCGGCATGCCGGACGATCGGCGAGCCGTTCTCGGCTTCCATGGACTTGATCTTCAGGCTCTCGTCCTCGATAGAAGCCGAGATGTATCCCGCGTAGCGCACGGTGTCGGCGGAGGCGACGTTGATGAGGGCGTCCATGTCCATCCACTCGGGGGTGCCGAGGGCTTCGGCCGCTTTGGCGGCGGCAGCGGCTTCTTCAGGAGTTTCCGCGGCGACGGGCGCGCTCGCCATCTGAACCGAGGGAAGGAAGATCGGGTCGCCGGGATAGATGAGTCTTGCTTTCTTGATGTACCCGTTCGCCTCCCAGATCTGCGGCCAGAGGTAGGGATTGCCGAGGAAGCGACCGGAGATATCCCAAAGCGTGTCGCCCTTGACCACGATGT
>CAZYEA010000532.1:0-1860 GCA_964646485.1 uncultured Acidobacteriota bacterium | reverse complement strand
TCATGCCGGTGATAATATCACCTGCGCATGAGAATACCGTGAAAAAAGCCGTGGGGGCGGATCGGAGATCCGCCCCACGGCGCGCGCTCCGGCCCTAGCCGGTTACATGTTGTCCACCACCGCCTGCCCGAACTCGGAGCACTTGAGCAGGGTGGCGCCCGGCATCAGCCGCTCGAAGTCGTAGGTCACCCGCTTCTGGCCGATCGCGGCTTCCAGTCCCTTGATGATCAGGTCCGCCGCCTCGCCCCAGCCGAGGTAGCGGAACATCATCTCGCCGGAGAGGATGACGGAGCCCGGGTTCACCTTGTCCTGGTTGGCGTACTTGGGCGCGGTGCCGTGGGTGGCCTCGAAGATGGCGTGGCCCGTCAGGTAGTTGATGTTGGCCCCCGGCGCGATGCCGATGCCGCCCACCTGCGCCGCCAGCGCGTCGGAGATGTAGTCGCCGTTCAGGTTCATGGTGGCGATCACGTCGTACTCGGCGGGGCGCGTCAGGATCTGCTGCAGGAACGCGTCGGCGATGACGTCCTTGATGATGGTGCCGTTGGGAAGCTTGCACCACGGCCCGCCGTCCACCTCCACGGCGCCGTACTCCTGCTTCGCGAGCTCGTAGCCCCAGTCGCGGAAGGCGCCCTCGGTGAACTTCATGATGTTGCCCTTGTGCACCATGTTCACGCTCTTGCGCTTGTACTGGATGGCGTACTTGATGGCGGCGCGAACCAGACGCTCGGTGCCTTCGCGGGAGATGACCTTGATCCCGACCCCCGAGGTCTCCGGGAAGCGGATCTTCTTCACCTTCATCTCGCTCTGCAGCCAGGCCACGACCTTCTTCGCCTCGGGCGTGCCCTCGGCCCACTCGATGCCCGCGTAGATGTCCTCGGTGTTCTCACGGAAGATCACCATGTCGACATCCTGCGGCTTCTTCACGGGGGTGGGAACGCCCTTGAAATAGCGGACGGGACGGAGGCAGGTGTAGAGGTCGAGCTCCTGACGCAGGGCGACGTTGAGAGACCGTATCCCGCCCCCGATCGGGGTGGTGAGCGGTCCCTTGATGCCGACGAGGTACTGGCGGAAGTCGGTCAGAGTCTGCGCCGGCATCCACTCCTTGGTGGCGTTGAAGGCCTTCTCGCCGGCCAGAACTTCGTGCCAGTGGATCTTTCGCTTGCCCCCGTAGCACTTCGCGACCGCGGCGTCGAATACCCGAACCGACGCGCGCCAGATGTCGCGGCCGGTGCCATCGCCCTCCACGAAGGGAATGATGGGATCGTCGGGAACGTTCAGGACGCCGTTTGCGATGGTGATCTTGGAGCCGGTCGACATGCGTGCTTTTCTTCCTTGGATGTGGGCGGCCGCGAGAAGGGCAGGAGCCTCGTGTGGGCGTTTGGTGGTGGGATGAGGATTTTAGCCGAGCGAAAGCAGCGAAGGAGGCTAGTGCAAATGGCCTATTCCGAAGGGCGTCGTAAGCGTACTCGTGGGCGTCCTCGTTCGTAATGCATTTGGGCAGGTGCCGGAGGTCCGACTTGCTGCTCAGCGCCGAGGCGTCACGCCCTAAGGCCGCAACACTTCAAACCACAACCCGCGGATAATGGGGCCGTACGCGTGGTCGGGTGTTGGTACTCGGCCTTATTCCGGGGTGCGACCGACGCTCACTGGATCTCGCCGCTCAGCCACTTCTTGACGTATCCACCGCTGAGACCTGTTGTGAAACCGAAGCCAAAACTGGGCGTCGGCCCACGTACCCCAGCGTCACGCAGCCGCTCGTGCGTCTCCCTTCCGGCCTCCTCGCCCCCATTCAAGACGAGCAGTGGGGCGGTCGGCTTGACTCGATCCTCCAGGAGGCGCAGGAAGTGCTGCTCTCCTGCG
>CAZYEA010000531.1:0-1864 GCA_964646485.1 uncultured Acidobacteriota bacterium | reverse complement strand
ATCGACGGCGCCCTCGCGACCGCGCGCGAGATCCTGCCCGACGGCTATCGGGCCCTTCCCGCCGGCTCGAGCCAGGCTTTCGCCGAGAGCTTCGACTCGCTCGGCTTCGCCTTTTTCATGGGCATCATCGTGGCCTACATGGTGCTGGCCGCGCAGTTCAACTCATTCACTCATCCGGTGGTGGTCCTGCTCGCCCTGCCCTTCTCGGTTTCGGGCGCCCTGCTGATGCTGTGGCTGATGGGCCAGTCCCTCAACGTGTACAGCGTGCTCGGCCTCATCCTGCTGATGGGCATCGCCAAGAAGAACTCGATCATGCTGGTCGACTTCACCAACCAGATCCGCGCCCGCGGCGTCGAGCGTCACGAGGCCCTGCTGCAGGCCTGCCCGGTGCGCCTGCGCCCCATCCTCATGACGTCCATCGCCACCATCGCCGGGGCCACCCCCGCGGCCTTCGCTCTGGGCCCGGGGGCGGAGACCCAGCGGCCGATGGCGATCGGCCTCGTGGGAGGCATGATGGTGTCAACCGTGATGACCCTCTTCGTGGTGCCCGCGGCCTACAGCGTCTTCGACGACATCGTCACCTGGAACGAAGAACGGCAGAAGGGAGGGGTTTCGCTGTTCGCGGGACTCCTTTCGCCGAAGAGCGTCAGGATCGCGGCGTCGGCGGCCGCGGCGGCCTCGTCCGCCTCGCGTCTGTCGGGCGGCGTTTAGCTAGCCTCTCATCGCTTCGAGCACCGGCTCGATCTGGTCGGGCCGGTTCATCGCGGCGCTCAAGCGCGAGAGCGTCGCCGCCACTTCCGCGGCTTCGCCCACCACGGTGGCGTGGCCGACCTTGCGTCCGGGCCGCGGCGTCTTTCCGTAATCGTGCCAGTGGCCGAGCGGTTCGCTCAGAACCGGGAGGGCTTGCGGGACCTCGTCGATCCAGTTGAGCATCACCGCCGCGGGCTGGGTGGCGGCGGTTGAGCCGAGAGGCAGACCGAGTACCGCGCGCAGGTGGTTCTCGAACTGGCTCGTCACCGCGCCTTCGATCGTCCAGTGGCCGGAGTTGTGGACGCGCGGCGCCATCTCGTTGGCCAGGAGCCGGCCCTGATGGACGAAGAGCTCGAGTGCAAACACTCCCACGTAGTCGAGCTCGTCCGCCAGCTTCTTCGCATAGGAGACCGCGGTCTCCTGCATGGCCCCGGTGTGGGGCGCGGGGGCGAGGCTCGCGGAGAGGATCGAGTGCTGGTGGAAGTTCTGAGTGAGCGGGTAGGTTGCGAATTCGCCCTGCCGGCCGCGCACCGCGATCACGGAAATCTCGCGCTCGAAGGGCACCATGCTCTCGAGGATCAAGGGTACGTCGCCGAGCTTGGCCCAGGCCGCGTTGAGGTCGTCTTTCGACTTGAGGCGGATCTGTCCCTTGCCGTCGTAGCCAAGGCGCCGGGTCTTCAGGATGCAGGGAAAGCCGACCTTCGTGGTGGCGGCGTCGAGGTCTTCGCGGGTGTCGACGGTTTCGAACGCAGGCGTGGCCATTCCGAGCTTCTGGAACAGCTGCTTCTCCTCGAGGCGATCCTGGGCGGCGGCGAGGGCCTGGGGATTGGGGAAGACGGGGACGCGCGCGGCCAGGAACATGGCGGTGTCCGCAGGCACGTTCTCGAAGTCGAAGGTGGCCACGTCGATGCCGTCCGAGAAGGAGGTCATGGCGTCGAAGTCGTTGTAGTCGGCGCAGGTGAGGGGCGCCACCTGCGAGGCGCAGGCGTCTTTCACGGTGTCGACGATCCTGAACCGCAGACCCAGGCGCGCGCCCGCGAGCGCCATCATGCGGGCGAGCTGTCCTCCTCCGAGAATGCCGACGGTCGTGGCCATTTTGGTATTACTCCCTGGG
>CAZYEA010000530.1:0-1865 GCA_964646485.1 uncultured Acidobacteriota bacterium | reverse complement strand
TCTCCACGGTGGCGAAGAGGCGCGAGGGCAGCGAGGGCGCGATGGTGAGGCCGATGCGTCCCGCGACGTCCTTCTCGAACGTGGGCAGCCCCTTGGTCAGTGGCTTCCAGGTGGCGCCGCCATCGGTCGACTTGAAGAGTCCGCTGCCCGGGCCGGAGAAGACTCCGTTTTCCCAGGGTGCCTGGCGCGACTCCCACATCGCGCAATAGATGACGTCGGGGTTCTTCGGGTCGAGAACCACATCGATGGCGCCGGTGTTCTCGTCCTTGTAGAGGGCCTTGGTGAACGTCTTCCCGCCGTCGATCGATTTGAAGAGTCCCCGCTCTTCATTCGGGCCGTAGGGGTGGCCCAGGACGGCCACGAAGATCCGGTCCGGATCGCGCGGGTCCACCACGATCTGGGGAATCTGCTGTCCGTCGCGCAGGCCGAGATGTGTCCAGGTTTTCCCCGCGTCCGTGGACTTGTAGATGCCGTCGCCGGTGGAGAGGTCGGGCCGCTGCAGGCCCTCGCCGCTGCCCACGTAAATGATGTCGGGGTTGCTGGGAGCAACCGCGATGGCGCCGATCGAGCCCGTGGGCTGGTCGTCGAAGATCGGGTTCCAGGTGTGGCCGTAGTCCGTGGTCTTCCACACCCCGCCGTTCACCACCCCGATGTAGAAGAGCCCGGGCCGGCTGGGCACGCCGGTCGCAGCCTTGGTGCGGCCGCCGCGATAGGGGCCGATCATCCGCCACTTCATCTCGGAGAAGAGCGAAGGGTCGAAGGGCTGGGCGGAGGCAGGATTCCCGGCGAGGACGAGGGTGAAAGCGATCAGGGCACGAAGCTTCATGGACACCTTCCTTTGAGCATGGTCACGATACCGCGTCGGGAGGAGCCGCCTCGTGCGGCTCCGCGTCGCGGCCGGTGTTCATGAGCGACGGCGGACGGGAGAGCACACTAGGATCCGGATCATGAAATACGCCGCCGCCTACGCCGCCACCCTCGTGGTCATGCTCCTGGTCGATCTGCCCTGGATCACCGTCATCGCGAAGTCCATGTACAGCGACGGCATCGGTCACCTCATGGCCCCCAATGCGAACCTTCCCGCGGCCGTGGCTTTCTATCTGATCTACGTCTTCGGCCTCATGTGGTTCGGGGTGGCGCCGAACGCGGGCGAAGCGGGAGTCCTCAAAGCGGCGGGGAGCGCCGCGATCTTTGGCTTCCTTGCCTACGCGACCTACGACCTCACGAACCTCGCCACCCTGCGCGACTGGCCGCTCAGGGTCACCCTCGTCGACATGGCCTGGGGGCCGTTCGTGAGCGGAGTGTCGACGGCCGCCGGAAAGTTCGTCTTCGACCGAGTCGGGTAGTCAGACCACGAAGGTGGGCACGCTTCCTCCGCCGGCCGAGACGTTGATCACGGCGTCGCGCGACATGCGCGTAACCGCTCCTACCGGCGCGCCCCCAACGTAGAAGGGGTTGGTGTTGACTTTGAGGGACTCGAAATGGAGCGAGCCCACGGCGTCGAACACCGGAAACTCCTCTTCGGGTATCTCCACCCTCTCCTGAACGATCCATCCGCCCGCGAGTGCGGCGTCCTGAAGCGCGGTGGTCCACGCCGCCTCATCGACCGACGTGCCCACCACGACGCTCGCGCCCCCGTAGCCGTGACTGGGCTTGAGCACGAAGTGCTCGCGCTGGGCCGCGATTTCGGCCAGCAGCTCGATGGAACGCCCTCGCCATTCCGTCCTTCGATCCTCGACCTTGCGGGTCCAGGGCACGTGCGCGGCCACGAACTCCCGCTCGGCCGAGGTGAGGAGGGGCGCGAAGCGTTCATCGGTGAGGATGGCGAAGAAGGCCTTGTCCTCAGAGAGGTAGCAGCGGAAGGA
>CAZYEA010000529.1:0-1880 GCA_964646485.1 uncultured Acidobacteriota bacterium | reverse complement strand
CCTGGAAATGAAAGCGGGCCGAATCAGTACCAGTCGCCCGCGGCCTGCGCTGTCTGGGCGTCGCGGCGCGACCCCAGGGTCGCCGCCTTCTGGTTCCGCTTCTGGGCCAGCACCTTCCGGGTCACCATCTGAAAGGCCGTGCGTGCGTCCTTCTCGGACGAGCGCGCTTCGAAATCTCCTCCTCGCGCGTGCATCTGCACGTGCACCTCGACCGCGCGGGGCCGCGCCGTCACCGTCCACTCGATTCGATGGATCTTCGGGAAGACGTGGGCGAGGGCCGCCTCGCTCCGCTCGATTTCCTTGCGGTCGTCCCCGGTGAGATCGATGTCGCGGCAGACGAGAACGACCGTCGATTCGCGGACACCTTTTTGTCTCGGATCCTTCATTCATGTCCTCCAGACTTGTGATGGCGAACGAGCAGGACGGAGCAGGAGGCCTGGCGCAGAACATCTTCAGCCACGCTGCCGAGGAGCATGCGTCTCAAGCCGCCTCCGCCCTCGGTGCCGACCACCACGAGGCTCGCCTCGATCTGGTCGGCCACCGCCACGATACGATCCGAAGGCGTGCCCTCCTCCACCAGTCGATCCGCTTACGCTTCGAGCTTCGCAAGGGCCTCGACGAGACGCTCGCTCGCGGCCTTCAGGATCGCCTTGTGCTCCTCCTCGGAAACCGGGATGGGGATGCCCGGACCGAAGGCCTCGGGAACCACCACCACGGGGGAATAATCGACCACGTGCAGGGCCACCATGGGCTCGCTCATCCGGGCGGAGAGGAGCGAGGCGAGGGCGAGCGCTCCCTGGGCGGGATCGGACAGGTCGGTCGCCGCGAGGATGGGCCCTTTGGCCGGGCCCTTGCGGACGACCAGAACCGGGCAGTGGGCGTGGCGCGCGATTCTGAGCGCAGTCGCTCCGAGCCCGGCGCCTTCAGAGTCGCTGCCCGCGACTCCGATGACGAGGAGATCCGCCCCCGATTCCTCCGCCGCGTCCACGATGACCTCGTCCGGAGCACCCACATCCACACGGACATCGATGTCCTCCACCGCCCGCCCGGTCAGGCTCGCCACCCGTGACACCACCGTCTCGGAGGCCACGCGGGAAACCGCCATCAGGCGGTCGGTCGTCCCTTTGACCAGGTGCGGAAACAGAACCTGGGCGGGAGCCGGGTAGGGGACGGCATGCACGAAGACCATCCTGGCCCCGAAGAGCCTCGCAATGTCATTGGCCGAGGTGACGGCCTGGTCTGCGTCGGCACTCAGGTCCGTGGCGCAGAGGACGAGGAGAGGAGGCTTCATGAGATCTCCTTTCAAGAGATCGGCGAGGTCACCGGCTGCTACGTCTGGAGCGAAGTTACTCCCATTCGCCCCAAACCGGGCAGTCGTTCGTTTGCGTCATGAGAACACTGCAAATGGCTCATAGGGAAGGCGAGAGCCAGGACCCTATCTTTCGTCCAAAGCGGACCAAGGGTGTAACCGTAAAAAAAAGGGCTGGTCTCCGGTGCTTCCCGGATACCAGCCCTCGTTTCTTGGGTCGATGAAACGCCGGGGAGGCGTCTCTACAGCTTGGTGTCGATCCTCATCCCGTAGAACGACCGGTGGACGAAGAAGAGGGCGGTGGCGAGGAACACTACGGCGAGACCCTGGGTGAGGGCCTGCTGCCCGTTCTTCGTCATTTCCACGGCCAGCTCGACGGCCAGGAGGCCGAAGAGGGTGGTGAACTTGATCACGGGGTTCATGGCCACGGAGGACGTGTCCTTGAAGGGATCGCCCACGGTGTCGCCGACCACGGCGGCGGCGTGAAGGGGCGTGCCCTTCTCCTTGAGCTCGACTTCCACGATCTTCTTCGCGTTGTCCCAGGCGCCGCCCGCGTTGGCCATGAAGATGG
>CAZYEA010000528.1:0-1883 GCA_964646485.1 uncultured Acidobacteriota bacterium | reverse complement strand
GACGTGCCGCCACGAGGCCTTCATTCTCTCCTTCGCGCGATCGATCCATGTGCGCTCCCGGCTGGCCCGCGCGGTCAGGCGAAGCAGTCGCTCGCTCTTGCAGGTGGCGAAGGCGTGCACGCCCTCTCTCATGGCCCACGCTTGCTGATCGAATCCTCCGGGAGAGCGGATGGGCTCGGGCGCGCGCAGATCCACCCACGCCTCGACTTCGTCGCCGTTTCGCAGGTCGTGCACGCCTGTGAAAGGAGCGCCCGGCGGGCTCCGGAGGAAGACGCGCACGCGCCCTGCCCAGGCGCGGGTGACGCCTTTCGCCGTCACCCGGACCGCGTCGACTTCGAACCGCGCCTCGCCGTCTACGATCCTCGGATCGCCCGAGAGCCGTCCGCCGAGGATCACCGGCGCTTCGATTTGTGCGAGGTCGATCGGGAGGGCGCGCTCGAGATACGCGGCCCGCTCCGCGGAGGACAGCGCGGCTCCCGCGGCGGCGCTCGCGATGAGCAGCGCGCTCAGCTTCACCTGGCCCGGCACGACTATGGCTGCCATCGCGAGGAACAGGGCGAGCAAAAGGGCGGCGAAGAGCGCCGGACTTGCCTCCGGGCAAGGCGCGAGCGTTCCCGCCACGAGCCCGACAGCGAGGAAGAAGAGCGGTTGAGGATGGAAGGCCATCGGGTTCGATGCTCGACGGCGTGACCGCGTCCGTCCGGTCGGGGCTGTGACGGATCGACGGGCGTCACACGACGATCACCGTCCGAGTCAAAACCCTCTCGGCGAACCCAGGCGCGCCCTATGATCCCGTTAGGCCATGCCTTCCGATTCGTTCGAGCCTGCCGGCATTCAGGACGAGACCACCCTGAGCCGCGAGCGCCAGGACATGATCGCCACTCAGATCATGGCGCGGGGCGTGCTCGACCCCAGGACGCTCGAGGCGCTGAGAGCCGTGCCGCGACATCGTTTCGTCCCGGAGCGGCTCATTCGCGAGGCCTACGCCGACCACCCTCTGCCCATTGGACACGGCCAGACCATCTCTCAGCCGTTCATCGTGGCGGCCATGACCGCGGTGCTCGACCTGCAGGGTGAGGAGACTGTCCTCGAAGTGGGGGTCGGCTGCGGCTACCAAACCGCGGTCCTGTCCAGGCTGGCCTCACGCGTCTTCGGCCTGGAGATCGTGGAGGCCCTGGCCCTTTTGGCCCGGGCCCGGCTTGACGCGCTTGGCTTCAGGAACGTGGAGATCCGCAGCGGCGACGGCTCCATGGGGTGGCCGGAGCGGGCGCCCTTCGACGCGATCCTCGTGGCCGCGGCCGCGCCGCGCGTCCCGGAGTCCCTCAAGGCTCAGTTGAAGGACGGAGGACGGCTGATTCTCCCCGTGGGCGACTACGCTCAGGTTCTGAAGCTTCTGACCCGCCGCGGCTCGACTTTCGAGGAGCGCGACCTCCTGGCGGTTCAGTTCGTGCCCATGACGGGTGAGATCCGGAGGGTCTGACCTCAGGGCTTTACGATCGGTAGTTCTATGAAGCTCGCCTGACCGGGTGCCTGGTGAATCCGCTGCGTCGCCTTCTGGTAGTCGGCGGGCTTCGCCCAGAAGATGCTCGGCACGAAGGTCTGCGGGTTCCGGTCGTAGAGCGGGAACCAGCTCGACTGGATCTGGACCATGATCCGATGCCCGGGGAGGAACACGTGGTTGGCGGTGGGCAGATCGAAGCGATAGACGAGCGGCGTATTCGCGGCCACGGGCCTCGCGACCTCAAAGCTCTCGCGGTAGCGGCCTCGGAAGATGTCCATAGAGACCGCCAGCTGATAGCCGCCCATCCAGGGCTGCGCCGCCACTTCGTCTGGATAGACGTCGATCAGCTTCACCACCCAGTCGACATCGGTGCCGCTGGTTG
>CAZYEA010000527.1:0-1884 GCA_964646485.1 uncultured Acidobacteriota bacterium | reverse complement strand
AGGATCAGGTCGCATATGCGTACCTTGCGATGAAGGCTGCCGAGGTTATTCGCCCGCGCATGGAATGGTCGGCCCGAACGGTCCGCTTCTCGTATCGACTGGCCGGGGTGGGCCGCAAGTGGTTCATCGACGACTACACGGGCTGGTCTCAGTTTCGCAAGGTCAGCATGGCCAAGCTGGAGTCGACCGGCGGCTACCTGGTCTCAGCTGACATTGCCGGGTACTACGAGAACATCGACATTGGGAAGCTTGTCCAGGCCCTAAGGGACGCCGGCACGCAAGAAGCGGTGAGCCGGCAACTGAGCGGCCTGTGGAACAAGTGGGCCGGAATCCGAAGTCGAGGGATTCCGCAAGGGCTCGCTCCTTCACATGTATTCGGCGAGTTCTTCCTCGACTCAGTTGACGAGTGGCTTCGTAGCAACGGCCTTGACCACCTTCGTTATCTAGACGACTTTCGGATCTTTGCCAGCACCCTGGCGAAGGCCCGGGACGCGCTCCAGGAACTCTCGCGCGTGCTCCGAGAACGAGGTCTCAATCTCCAGACGGCAAAGACAGACATCTGGGAAGCCGCGGATGCACGAACGCGGCTCTCAGAGGTCGAAACCACGCTTCGTCGAGTTAGCGCGAAGATGGCGCACGAGCTGATCGCTTTCGAGGGTGAATACGCAGATCCCGACGAAATACGGAGACTCCTCGAACAGGATCCGAGCACGCCATCGCCAGATGTTGTTGAGAACGCTTGGGAGAGCTTCGAAAAGGGGGACTTTGGACGATTCGACAAGACCGTGTTTCACTACTTACTGCGACGGCTTGCGAAGCAACGGTCCGCTCGGGCCATCCCCTACTGCTTAACCCAGCTTCACGATCGTCCAGAAGAGACCAAGGAAGTCCTTGAGTACATAACGGACGCAGATCATGAGGTATCTCCCGCGACGCTTGATGCGCTCGCCACAATCGTCGAAGCTCGAACCAACCCCTTTCCCCTTCAACGATGCCGCGTACTGCGGTGGTTCCTCGGCCGTGCGGAGGCCAATGCGAAAGTGTTGGTGGACAGTCGAGCCCTTCTCACCGGGGCGGATGGCGACCTGCTGAAGGTTTGGGCGATTGCCTATCTGGGCAAACACTCTCACGAGGCCACGGACTTCGATCTGTTGAGCCGCCGGCTGGTCCACGATGCCGATCCTCGAATGCGCGCGACCGTTCTTTGGGCTCTGCGTCGAGCTCCAAATGGCTTGCGCAACATGCATTTCTCGCGCTTTGCGGGCGAGGATGAACTCGTGGACCTGGCGATTCGCCTTGGGCGTGCAGGCTAAGCAGTATGGCCGATGCTCGCCTGGCTGCCATGCTGGCGATTCCAGCATATTGGGGGTTGGGCTACGCCAAGCCCCCCTGACGGAGAGTCGTGGTCGGTCTTGCTCATCAACTGCTGAACTCGGGTTAGGCCTTCGCCTCGAGGTGTCGGGACCGAACTGGCGCCGCAACGCGCTCATCTCTTCGGCCGAAATGTTTCCCGGCGTCTGGGTGCGCGGGATCGTCGCAGCGACCCGCCGTGGTCAGGGCGCGATCAAGACCTGCACTTCAAAGCCGCTGGACGATCTACTGAGGTCCCCTTCCAGACCTCTGGGGTTTTTCACGAGGCCGTCTGGGTCGTAGACAAAGCAGAGAAGGGCCTGGCAATCGGGATGGGCTTGATATCGCGCGATGTCCACGATGAGCTGCTCACCTAGCTCCCGGGCGGTCAGCCCTGATCGCGTCTTCTTGACTTCCACTACGATTCGTTCCTGTTTCAGGAGAAAGTCGACGCGCGAGGCACTCCCGGCGTAGCTCGGCGTCCACTCCTCTTCTCGAATGTCGTCGAACGACAGTCTCAGCAGGGCGTGGAGT
>CAZYEA010000526.1:1586-1905 GCA_964646485.1 uncultured Acidobacteriota bacterium | reverse complement strand
GACTACGAGCACGCGTGAGACCTCCGGCAGCAAGCCTGTGAGGGTCTCGACATGACCCGTGGGACACTCGAACACCGACTTGTTCGCAAGGGGAACCGCAATGGCCGGGATCACATGCTGCCCGTCAAAGTAGACCGCCTCGGCGCGGGCGGCTTCCACCATCCGAAAATTCTCGGTGGGCTCGATTTCGGTATGCATGTTTATCAAACCCCGCATCGTCCGGGTCGAATCCAAGTCGGGTACCCTGACTATGCGATTCCAACTGACGGACCCGTGCAGCTTAAAGAGGCGGTATCCATCGCGCCCGTCGGTGAGGCTG
>CAZYEA010000526.1:0-1576 GCA_964646485.1 uncultured Acidobacteriota bacterium | reverse complement strand
GAATCTCCGAACGAGGCACCGCTCGACGAGAGTGTCGTAGTTGAACGTGACGATCCCAACCTCCTCATGCCCTCGATAGAGATCCAATAGATCAAAGAGTGCAGCATGGTTCAGCTCCCCGTGATTGGCTTCACACCACGCCTTCTGCGATTCACGGATTATCCGTGTGAGGTAGAAGCGAATCGCCAGCAGCTGGCGACCACGCTCGGGATGGCGATCCATCTCCCCGGCCATCGCTTGAAGCGCCGTCTCAACGCTGCCCGAGGCGCGAGGTGGCAGGTTGGGGAGGATCGCCTGGATCTCGGGGTAGGCCTCCGATACAGTTCTGAAGGGTGAACGAAGAGCAAACAATTGGTCGGCCAGAGGCAGCCTTGGCCACTCAGCCGACGCTGGGGTGCCTGCGGGTGACGCGGCCACAGAGTCGTAAGAAGCGCCGGCGCCCAGAATGACCAAGATCATCGTCGTCAGACCTCGTTGGCGGTCACCGCCACGCTGAACGGCACACCGAGCGCCTCGAAGTGCGCCTTCCCGCACCGCACCTTGTCCGCTTCGCTGCTCCGGAGCTTGAGGAAGTCCTTCGTCCCTTTCGTTTCGCGCACCAGATAGACGGTCTCGCTGTCGTGCTTCACGATCGCCCAATCCGGGTTGTACTGACCGATCGGCGTATCGACCTTGAAGCCTGATGGGAGTTTCACGAACAGCTTGATGTCTTCGCGCGCGTCGAGCCCGCGGGCGAACTCTCGCTCGATCTGCGAGTCGTAGACGACGTAGTCATAGACCGACTTCTTCACCTGCTCGGCGTTGAGGAGGTTGATCAGCTCCTCATCCTCGAAGAGCAGCATCTCCCACTCGGAGTTTGGGCCCACGAGCTTCTCGTACTTGATGCCGTCCACCAGCAGGCGATGAAGCTCGACCTTCAGAATGCCGCTCACCGCGTCCATGAACCGCTGAGGATCCTTGAACAACTCTCCCATGCGCCCGGACTCCTTCAAGACCCGCACCAGAGTATCCCGGGTCAACTCGGTCTCATTCTGGAGGTAGGCGAGAACGTCGGGAATGGCTCGGGCGCGCGAGGATCCCTTCTCCTCGCTGGCGCTTGTGGCCATCGCGCGCACGCCGCCGTGCGCCACGGTCAGCGTACCCGCGATCACCTTGATGGTCGGGCCCTCGATGGGCCCCATTCTCTTGATCGCCTCCACGGCACGCCGCACCAGCTCGTCGGTCGTGAACTCGACGCGGTACGTGGTCTTGGGCTTGATGCGCTCCCAGAGGCCTTGAAACTCGGGGCTCAGTTGGACTTCCTTCTTCAGCCGGTTGTGGTGCTCGCTTTTCTCGCGGCGAATATGCCGCTCGATCCGGTACGAGGAGAGAAGGTCGACCACCGAGGCGGGAGAGACTCCAACGCCCTCCGGCACTGCAATCGTGAACTCCGGCTTCTTGGGATCGAACTTTGGGAGCAGTCGGCCGGCTCCATCCAGAAGGCCCTGGATGACCAGTGACGCCCGCAGGGTCTCGGCCGCCTCCGCCCCGATCGGCTCCTCGTTGTCCCACACCACGCGGGTGAGCCGCGCGAGGG
>CAZYEA010000525.1:0-1910 GCA_964646485.1 uncultured Acidobacteriota bacterium | reverse complement strand
GATCATGGACTGGGTTCGGCTGCATCCTTACAACATCGCGCAGAAAGTGCAGATCGTGGTCGAGCACTTCCGCGGCTACGTGGCTCCCCTGCTTCACGGCCAGGCCAAGGCCATGGTGGTGGTCGGGAGCCGGAAGGAGGCCGTGCGCTGGCAGTTGGCGATCGAGAAGTACATCAAGGATCGCGGCTACAAGATCAGCACCATCGTGGCGTTCTCGGGGGAAGTGAACGACCCGGAGGCCGGGCCGGAGGGCTTCACCGAAAACAGTCGCGTGCTGAATCCGAACCTGAAGGGCCGGGACATCCGCGAAGCCTTCAAGGACGACGAGTATCAGATCCTTCTGGTGGCGAACAAATTCCAGACCGGCTTCGACCAGCCGCTGCTATGCGGCATGTACGTCGACAAGCGGCTCGCCGGCATCCAGGCGGTGCAGACGCTGTCGCGCCTGAACCGGGCGTGGCCGGGCAAGGACACGACCTACGTTGTCGACTTCGTGAACAAGACCGATGAAGTCCTCGCCGCGTTCAAGACGTATTACACGAAGGCCGAACTCGCCACGACTACCGATCCGAATCTCGTCTTCAACCTCCGGGCCAAACTCGACGCCGCCGGGCACTACGACGACTTCGAAGTCGATCGCGTGGTGAAGGTGGAGCTCGATGCGGACTCGAAGCAGGGCGACCTGCTGGCCGCGATCTCTCCAGTCGAGGATCGGCTGATGAGGAAGTTCAAGGCCGCGCAGGCGGCTCTCGCCGCCGCGGTTGCCAAGGGGGATGAGCCGGGGGAAGCCTCTGCGCGTGACGAGATGAACACTCTGATCCTCTTCAAGGCGGACATGGGCGCTTTCATCCGCCTCTACACGTTCCTCTCGCAGATCTTCGACTACGGCAACACCGCCATCGAGAAGCGCGCGATCTTCTACAAGCGCCTGGTCCCGCTCCTCGAGTTCGGCCGCGAGCGGGAGGGCATCGATCTCTCGAAGATCGTCCTCACCCACCACGGGAAGCGCGCCATGCCCCTGGGCAAGGGAGAGGCGCCGAAACTCGAGCCGATCTCCGAAACAGGCAGCGGCTCGGTGCATGAGCCGGAGAAGGCGTACATGGCCGAGCTGATCCAGAAGCTCAACGATCTATTCGACGGTGAGCTCACGGACCAGGACAAGCTGGTCTACGTGAACCACGTCATCAAGGGGAAGCTCCTGGAGTCGGAGACCCTGCAACAGCAGGCGTCGAACAACTCGAAGGAGCAGTTCGGAAACTCACCCGACCTCAATACCGAGCTCGACAACGCCATCATGGGCGCGCTCGACGCGCACACGACCATGAGCACTCAGGCCCTGAATTCCGAAGCGGTCCGGCGAGGGATCAAGGACATCCTGTTGAACAACGCAGGCTTGTACGAAGCCCTTCGGGAGGCGGCTGGACGACCCTAAGGCAGCAGGACCGGCCGTCTTTTCGAAGGCTTGCCCTGTGCCGGAGATGGAGCGGGGCCGGACGCTGAGGTGGGTCGCAAGCGACGAGGCGTTAATCGCGAGTCGCCGCACTCCGTCTGTAACGTTCGCGATTATCGAGCCGAGTAAGGAGGCAAACGATTCCATCGTTTCGGCATTCCAGTGCCGATGCGCGAGGCGTCCGCGGCGCTGCGAGCCCACCTCAGCGTTCGGCCCCGCGGGCCACCACTACCAAGCCTGATCGGTCCGATAGGTCGGCACAGGGCCCGGCTTTCGCCGGCTGACGGCACGGGGCCGGGGACAGCGGCGGCAGTCTTTCGACTGCCGCTTCACGATTTCTCTACCTACTCCTTGGCGCGCTTGGCCACAAACTCCTGGGGCGGCATGTCGGCGCCGGGGCGGGTCCGCGACATCTTGATCTCGTCGCCCGCGACCTTGCCCTTGTAGGCCATCTTCATTT
>CAZYEA010000524.1:0-1910 GCA_964646485.1 uncultured Acidobacteriota bacterium | reverse complement strand
GACTTTAGTGCCGCCCGCAGACGCCGTGCCCGGCGTAGGGGGTCCTTCGACCGGACGCTTCGCAGGCGCGGAAACGAACTCGGCGGAGCATTCGTGTCGAAGTGCCCGCGGGCCCCAACTACCAGGCTCGGAGATCGCTTCGTCGGCCGTTCCTCAATGGCCTCCTCGCGATGACGGTGCGCGCGTAGACCTGGGTCGGTACAAAAAAGAATCGCGGCTGCTGGGGGCGCCAGCAGCCGCGCGCGTCTTTGTGGGTCGCGGACTACTTCGTGGGCGGCTTCGGAGCCACCACCGCGTGCTTCTGGGTGCCGATACCCTCGAGAGCGCACACCGCGGTGTCGCCCGCGCGCATCCAGCGCGGCTCCGCGCGCTCGATGTTCGTCCCCGCGGGAGACCCGCCGGAGATGAGATCGCCCGGACCCATGGTCAGGTTGTTGGTCGCGAAGGTCACGAGCTCGTAGATGTTGTGATTCATCCGGTTCGTATTGGAGTCCTGCATGACCGTCCCATTGAGGGTGAAGGTCTGCTTCACGTTCAGGGGATCCTTCACGAACTCCTTCGGCACGATGTAGGGCCCGAGCGGAGCGAAGGTGTCGTGGTTCTTCCCCACCAGCCAGTCCGACCCGCCCATCTTGCGATCGCCGCGGCCGCCGCGGTCGGACACGTCGATCTGAATGGTGTAGCCGAAGATGTAGTCCGCGGCCTTGTCGAGGGGCACATGGTCGGCGGTCTTGCCGATGACCACGTTGAACTCGCACTCGAAGTCGATCTTGTCGCGACCGATGGGCATGCGGATCGGATCGAAGGGCCCGATCACCGTGGTCGGCGACTTCAGGAACAGGTAGGGATTCTCACGAGTGTCTCCCGCCTTCCGGTCCCACAGTCCCGGAGCCGCGACCACCGGAGGAGTGGGTGCCGGAGCCGCACCGCCCGCGCGCTGGGCCTGGGCCGCGATCCCTTCCATGTGCTCCACGTAATTGCCGCCCGCGTTCAGGATGATCGCGGGGCGAAGCGGGGTCAGGGTCTCGAGACTCTCGACCGGATACACATACGCGGGCGCGGCCGCGGCCTTGGCCACATCCGCGACGATGGCGGCGAAACGCGGCTTCAGCTCGCCTTCATACCGGTTGATCAGATCGATCATGTCGCCCGGCATGGTCAGCTTCTTCGCCGACGCGTTCTTTCCCTCGTAGGCCGCGTTCGCCTTCGGCAGATCGACGGCGCGAGCGTCTCCGAGGACGAGCCCCAGGAAAGCCCGGCCGCCCTGCTTGAATGAACCGAGCTTGTAAGGCTCGGGTGACTGCGCCTCCGTGCTGAGGGCCGCGACGCTGAGCGCGGCAGACACAACTAGGGCCTGGAACGGTTTTCTCATTTTCAATTCCTTCTGCCGGTCCATCACATTTCGGGGACCTTGGCGTATTGCCGGAAATTGTACTCCGACCTCGGGCGACCTTCGCCTGCGACGGAAGCCGGCCGCGATACACTCCGCGCAATGGCCGTACCCTTCCCCACATTGCTGGCCGTGGCCGTGGCTTGCCTCCTCGCGGGCGAATGGGCGGAGGCGCGCGCGCTTCAGGCCCAGGCTTCGCCGGAACGACCGCTGCCGCCGGTGGCGCCCGAGGTCATCACCCGGAACGCGGACGGCGATGCGACCCTGCGCGCGGAGCGCCTCGACTCCGCCCTCGACCTCGACGGCCGACTCGACGAGGCGATCTACACCCGCGTGAAGGCGGCGGGCGGATTCATCCAGCAGTTCCCGAAGGAGGGCCAGGCCGCCACCGAGCCCACCGAGGTGTGGGTCTTCTTCGACGAGAAGAACCTCTACGTGTCCGGACGGTGCCACGACTCCGAGCCGGGCCGGGCGGTTGCGAATGAACTCCGCCGCGACCACAACAACATCTTCCAGGGCG
>CAZYEA010000523.1:0-1914 GCA_964646485.1 uncultured Acidobacteriota bacterium | reverse complement strand
TTCCTGATGCGCGCGCCCGGCGTGGCCGGAGACATTCGCGATTTGAGCCTCGATCCTTCTGATGCGCGGATTCGCGCCCGGGTGCTCCGATGGCTCGAGCCGATCCGCGCGGGAGAGAGCTACGAGTCGGCCCGGGTCTTCAATGCCCGCGGGGAACTGTTGCTCTCAACCCCCCCGGAACTTCCCGCCGCGAGCCGCGCCGCTCCTCGGGCCCTGGGCGCAGCCCTTTCCGGAAGCGATGCGCTGCTCACCAACCCTCATCCGGGTTCGGGCCCGAACATCTGGGGTGATTTCAACCTCATCGTGCCGCTGCGCTTCGAGGGAGGGCAGGGGAAGAAGATGGAAGGCCGGGCGGCGATCGTCCTGAACATAGACCCCCGTCACGTTCTTTTCTTCCTCCTTCAGCAATGGCCCGGGCTCAGTCCTACCGGCGAAGTCAATCTCCTGCAACGCGAGGGCAACGGGATTACATACCTGAACGACCTCCGCACCCCCCTCGCCGCGACCGATCGGATCCGGCCCGCCGCGCCCGAGCTCGCGGTTCCTGACCGCCTCTTCCCGGTCCGCGACTACCGCGGGGTCATGTCCTTCGCGGTCACAAGGCCCGTGCCGAGTTCAGCCTGGATCGTCGAGGCCAAGATGGATCAGGCCGAGGTCTACGACCGCGTCCGCACCGAGGCTCTGCGATCGGGAGGACTCGTAGGGCTCCTCGTACTCTCGGCCGCCCTGGCCGCGGTCTTCGCGTGGCGCGAACGACGGGCCGGATTCCTTGAGCGCGCGCTCGAAGCCGAGCGTCGGGGCAGCGCTCTCGCCCAGAGGCTGGCGCTCGTCACGGAGAACGCGAACGACGTGATCCTGCTGCTCGACGCCTCCACGCGGATCGTGGAGGCGAACGAAAGGGTCAAGGCCTTCTATGGCTATTCGCCCGAGGAGATGCGCGCGATGAGCCTGGAGCACCTCCACCCGCCCGCCACCCGTCCGATCGCGGCGGGAGTGTTCCAGCGCGTCTTCGGCGGTATTGGCGATGGCGGCGTTTTCGAAACCCGCCACCTGAAGCGCGACGGGTCGCTGCTTCCGGTGGAGGTCAGCGCGCGTCCGGTTTCGATCGGGGAGGCGCGGTATCAACTGGCGATCGTCCGGGACATTACCCAGCGAAAGGCGCATGAGGCGGAGATCGAGCGGTTGAACCGCCTCTACGCCGCCCTCAGTATGGTGAACGGCGCCATCGTCCGCTCCCCCGACCGCGACGCCTTCCTTCAGGACGTCTGCCGTTGCCTGTTCGAGCCGGGAGACTTTCCCATGGCGTGGATCGCCTGGAGATCCCCCTCGGGCACGATCGAGCCGGTGGCTCAGTGCGGGGACCGCAACAACCATCTCGCTCAAGTGCAGGAGTGGATGCTCGGGGGAAACACCGGCCCCGCCGGCCGAGCCATGGCCACGAATCAGCCCTTCTCGTGCCTCGGCCGCGAAGACGACCCCGCGATCCGCGCCTGGCACGCCTCTCTCTCGGCCAGCGGCTTCAAGTCCGCGCTCTCCGTGCCGATTCGCGTGGACGGCTCGGCTGAGGGCGCGCTCTCCGTGTACTCCGGGGAAGAGGGTGCTTTTGGCGTCCGCGAGGCCACCCTGCTCGATGAAGTCGCCAAAGACGTGGCCTTCGGCCTCGAGTACCTGAGCCTGCGCAAGCGTCGTGAAGAGGCCGAAGACGCGCTTCGACACAGCGAGGAGCGGCTGCGCCTCACGATCGCCGGCACGGGCCAGGGGCTCTTGGACCGCGACCTGCGCACGGGCCGGGTTGACATTGTCTTGCTTGACCGGCGACCGGCCGAGGAGTTTGCCGGACGCTTCCCGCTCCAGATCGTGGGCGGCGGGATTGCACCCCAGCACTACGCGGTTGCGCTGCGCAAGAACTCGAAC
>CAZYEA010000522.1:0-1923 GCA_964646485.1 uncultured Acidobacteriota bacterium | reverse complement strand
TTCAAGTCCCTCCCGGCGTGTTGAGTCGCCCTACCAGCACGGGATCCGCCGCTTCGGGCAGGGCAAGTGGACGCGGATGCTCACGGCGGCCTTCGCCGGGGTCTTCGTCCTCGGGTGCGCCGCCTGGCTCGCCAAGACCGTCCAGGGCTTCGACCTTCCCAAGACCGGGTGGCGCCTGAATCTCGCCCAGGCCAGCGAAACGCCCCCGGCCTCGGGGACCATCGTCAAGCTCGTGGACACCAGCGTGGACCCGGAGGTCGAGATCGGGTCGGCCCCGGTGCAGGACTACACCCCATCGACCCGGACCCTGGTCGTCGGCCGCCCCACGCTGACGAGCGCCAAGGCCATGACCAGCACGCAGCGCGTGGCGGCCCCCAACTTCTCCGCCAAGGTCGAGAAGGTGGTGGGGATCAACGCCATCGAGCCGGCCTACCTGACGCTGGGCTGCGCCGTGGGGGTGATCCTCGCGGGGGCGCTGGTGCTGTTCCACGTCGTGGGGCGGCGCCAGGGCAGCGTGGACTTCCTGGTCGCGGTGGACGACGAGATGAAGAAGGTCAACTGGTCGACGCGCCGGATCGTCCAGAACTCGACGGTGGTGGTGATCGCCGCCTCCTTCCTCATCGCCGCCGCGCTCTTCATCATCGACTTTGTCCTCCAGACCGCCTTCCAATTCATCGGGGTCATGCCCAGCTGAGGCGGGGAGGCTCGCCCGCGAATCCCGGATGCAACCCGGCGCCGAACCCGAGCGGTTCGTCCCCGGGCGCGCCAGCAAGCCAAGGAGCGTTCATCGCATGGAAACCACACCCAAGGACCCCACTCCGAGCGCCGGCGAGCGTTCCGGGCTGATCGCCGGGGACGAGTCCCTCTGCGCCGAGGGCATGAACTGGTTCGTCCT
Organism: uncultured Acidobacteriota bacterium; assembly: GCA_964646485.1. Lineage (GTDB taxonomy): Bacteria > Acidobacteriota > Vicinamibacteria > Fen-336 > JAGNNV01 > JAGNNV01. The sequence continues at coordinate 1,028 of CAZYEA010000522.1, read as the reverse complement.
GCGCGTCGCCTCCAACAAGGAGAACTCGGTCCGCGAGACCTTGCTGCGCAAGGTCCAGATCGAGAACATGGCCCACCTCGTGGGGCGCATCCTCGTCCCCACCGAGAAGACCAAGACCGTCAAGGCCGGCAAGCAGTGGATCACCGAGACCAAGCTCTACGCCGGCTACGTCTTCGTCGAGATGCGCCTCGAGCCCGACGGGCGCATCCCCCAGGACGTCTTCTTCCTCATCAAGGAGACGTCCGGGGTGGGCGACTTCGTGGGCACCGCCGGTCGCCCCACCAAGATGAAGGACCACGAGATCGAGAAGATGCTCCGCGACGCCAAGAAGCCCGAGGACGAGCCCATGGTCAAGCTCGTCTTCGGCAAGGGCGAGCACGTCACCATCAAGGAAGGCCCCTTCCAGGGCTACGAGGGCACCGTCGACGACCTCGACCCCGAGAAGGGCCGCGTCCGCGTCCTCGTCACCATCTTCGGCCGTCAGGCTCCCATCGAGCTCGAAGAGTGGCAGATCGGCAAGTCCGAGACGGCGTGAGCGGCGCAGCGACCGGATCCATTTCGTGGGTGACCGCAAACATCCCCGTGCGCGCGGGCCATTGGCCGCTGAAGAAGGCACCGCGCGTGGGGGAACACTGCGCCTCCGCGTAGGCCCGATCAAAGCGCATGCCCTCGCGGGCGAGGCGGTCGAGATGCGGCGTGTCCACGCGCCGATTGCCGTAGGGCGCGATGCCGTTCCAGCCGAGATCGAGCACTTCGGTGACCAGCACTCCGCAGTGGTACGCAACTGCCTCACCGGGTTCCAGATAGACTTCGACGCCATGACGGGCACGGAAGTCCCGGATCAGGCGGATCACCTCGTCGACCTGGTAGCCCGGACGGGTGATATGGTGCCCGCCGCCAAAGTTGAGCCACTTCATCCGGGGCAGAAGACCCCCGAACTTTGCTTCCACCGCCGCCAGCGTCAGGGCCAGTGCATCGGCATCCTGCTCGCACAGGGTGTGGAAGTGCAGTCCGTCCAGTAATTCGGG
>CAZYEA010000521.1:0-1925 GCA_964646485.1 uncultured Acidobacteriota bacterium | reverse complement strand
AGCGCATCGCGAAAGGGCAGCCGCTCGGCGTCGCCCTGACACACCCGGGTATCGCGGTATCCCCCGGCCAGGAGCTTGGGGCGGACGAGGCGCAGCATGCCGAAGGAGAGATCGGCGCCCACACTCTTCACCGCACCGGCCCGCAATTCCTCGGCGAGGAGGTCGCCCGTGCCGGTCGCGAGGTCGAGCACACAGTTCCCTGGCCTGACCTCGAGGGCGCGGACGGCCTTTTTCCGCCAGCCCACATCCACCCGGGCCGACAGCGCGCGATTCAGCATGTCGTACCGCGGTGCGATGGCATCGAACATCGCGCGAACGTGTTCCTTCTCCGGCTTCCCGGGCGTGGGCGCGGCGCTGGTCATGCGAGGGTGCCCGCCAGGATCACGGTGAGAAGGTAGAGAACGCCGATCCAGCCGTTGACGGTGAAGAAGGCGGCATCGATCTTCGAGAGATCATCGGCCCTCACCAGCGAGTGCTCGTAGACGAACAGCGCCATGATCAGGGCGAGGCCGACGAAATAGGACCAGTGCAGCGGCTCGACAAGCACGAGGGCCAGCAGGCTGGCAAGAGCCGCGACGTGGGCGAGGCGGGCCAGACCGAGCGCGCGGGGTATGCCGAAACGGGCGGGAATCGAGTGCAGCGAGAGCCGGTGGTCGACCTCGACGTCCTGGCAGGAATAGAGGATGTCGAAGCCGCCCACCCAGAAGAGGACCGCGAGGCCGATGGGGATGGGCGTCAATTCGAACTGGCCCCGCACCGCGAGCCAGGCCCCGACCGGAGCGATCGCGAGGGACAGGCCGAGAATGAAGTGGGACAGCATGGTGAACCGCTTGGTCCCGGAATAGCCGAGGACGATCACGAGGGCGAGGGGAGAGAGGGCGAGGCAGAGGGGGTTCAAGCGCCAGGCCGCGAACACGAGGACCGCGCTCGAAGTGATCACGAAGAAGAGGACCTGCGACTTGGAGAGGACGCCTGCGGGCAACTCGCGGTTCGCGGTACGGGGGTTCTTCGCGTCGATCTCGGCGTCGAGCCAGCGGTTGAAGCCCATGGCCGCGCTGCGCGCCCCCACCATGGCCACGAGCACCCAGAAGAGCGTCTCCCCCCTGAAACCCTGACGGCGGGCGGCGAGGAAGAACGCGGCGAGCGCAAACGGCATGGCGAAGATCGAATGGGAGAACTTGATCATGCGGCCGAACGTGACGATCCGGCCGAGCAGGGTCGTTGGGGCGGAAACGGCGGACGCGCTCATCATCCGATTCTCCGGGCGGGCGCTTGATCGTCGAGAACGAAGGCCACGGGGTCTTCGGGCGCCGCTCCTTCGAAGGGAACGCAGGCAAACCCCGCCGAAGCGCCGACCGAGATTTCGCCGAGGTTCGCGAAACCAAGCGCGAGAGCCCCGCCCCGGGTCAAGGCACGCAGGAGTGCGGTCTTCGGAACCCGCGGGAATTTGCGGGAGAGAAGGCGCGCGTCCTCGAGGACATCGAGCGACGGGCAGCTCGCGAGAGAGTCGGTGCCGAGAGCCAGGGAGACGCCGTGGGCGAGGAGCAGGGCGAGCGGGGGCACCCCGTTGCCGAGGAACTCGTTGCTTCGCGGGCAGAGCACGGCGACCGCGCCGCGCGCGGCGAGGAGGCGCGCGTCGGTCTCGTCGACGCGCACGCAGTGCACGGCAAGGAGGCCGGGGGTGAGGACGCCCAGGGAGTCGAGGTATTGGACCGGCGTGGCTCCGGGCGCTTCGAAGGCGATCGGGCCGACCCGGCGATCGAGGAACGCGCGCCAGTCCCCCGACCCGAGGCGGAGGAACTCGTCCTCCGAGCGCGACTCCGCGACGTGAATCGATCGGATCCCCTCGTCCTCGAGGAGCAGGGCGAACAGCTCCCTCGAAATCGAATGGGGGGCGTGGGCGGCGACTTCGACCCGGACACGGG
>CAZYEA010000520.1:0-1937 GCA_964646485.1 uncultured Acidobacteriota bacterium | reverse complement strand
GAGCATCTGCCAGGGCACGATGTTGGCGTGGTGTTCGAGGGCGGTGATCAGGACTTCGTCGCCGGCGCGGACGTGGACCCGGCCGTAGGTCTGGGCGACCAGATTGATGGCTTCGGTGGTTCCGCGCAGCAGGATGACCTCTTTGATCGACGGTGCTCCGATGAAGCGTGCCACCTTTCCCCGCGCCGCCTCATAAGCGTCGCTGGCGCGCATCGAGAGGTCGTGCACGCCGCGGTGGACGTTCGCGTACATCTCTTCGTAGACGCGGCGCTCCGCGTCGATCACGACGCGCGGCTTCTGGGCCGAGGCGGCCGAGTCGAGGTAGACGAGGGGCTTCCCGTGCACTTTCGCGGCCAGGATCGGGAAGTCGGCGCGGACGGCTTCGAGGTCGAGGGTGGGCGCCGTGTTCATGCCGCCACTCCCAGGGCCTCGAGGCTCGGCGCGATCTGAGCTTCGACCAGGCCGCGAGTGCCTTGGTTCACGACGCGCGAGAGGACCTCTCCCGCGAAGGCCCGGGTCAGGACACGCGTGGCCTCCTCGAGACCCAGGCCCCGGGATCGGAGGTAGAAGAGCTGGGCCGGATCGATCTGGCCGGTGGCGCTGCCATGCTTGCACTTCACGTCGTCGGTCAGGATCTCGAGCGCCGGAGTGGAGTGGACCTGTGCGCGCTTCGAGAGAAGCATGTTGCGATTGTTCTGCGTCGCGTCGGCGCCGAGCGCCTCGGCCAGAACCCTGATCTGACCGTGGAAGACGCCGCGCGCGTCGTCGGCCGCGAGACCGCGATAGTTCTGGCGGCTGGTGACGCCTCGGGCTTCATGAGAAAGGACGGTGTGGATGTCGCTCACCTGAGTGCCGCGGGCCACAAAGACCCCGCCCAGATCCGCGGTGGCGTGATCACCACCGAGAACGATGTCGATCTCCGATCGCGTCCAGGAGCTTCCGGTCTGGAGCAGGGTGTCGTTCAGGATCGCGCGGGGGCCGAGAGTGGCCGAGAGAGCGTCGAAATGAGGCACGCCCCGGGGAGACTCATGGACGCGCACCAGGTCGAGGCGCGCGCGCTCGGCCATCCTGATCCTTGTGTGGTTGTTGAGAAAGCCAAGAGCGTCGGGGCCGCCCACCACGGCGATGGTGAGACGAAGGGACGCTCCCTGGCCGATCTGGATCAGGTTCCGGACATGCTGACCGACCGGCTGATCGGCGGAGGTGGTCACGAGGACCACGCGCACCTCGACCGGCACGGACACGCCGTCCTCGACCACGATCGACGCGCCATCCCGAAAAGCCGCGGCGTTGAGGTCGTGGAGCGCGCCGCCTGCAACCGCGGTTTCTTCGAACCAGGGACGCAGATCCTCGGCCCTCCCGGCCAGCAGAGTCGACATCGGCGTGAGCCGGACGCCCTTCGGCCAGGCGCCTTCGGGAGAGGAGAGGGTCGCGGAATGAAAGCCGTCCACGAACACCAGGGTGACGGCTCCGTTTCCCATGAAGGGCTCGGCGAGCCGCTGCGCTTCGCTTGTCAGGGAGGCGAAGCCCGGAAAGAGGGCTCTCGTCCCGAGTTCGGGCAGGGGAGTGGTGCGCCAGGATTCGAGACGGGTGGTGGGAAGTCCCGTCTGCGCGAAGCGATCGAGAGCGGACCTGCGGAACGCGGTGAGCCAGGCCGGGCCCGACCACGTGGTCGCCGCGGAAGCGATGTCTGCGAAGGGGGACACATTCATCGACTTCACGAGACCTTCGCGGGCTCTTTCTCCAGCCACTCGTAACCTTTGGACTCGAGTTCGAGCGCCAGTTCCTTGCCGCCTGAAAGCACGATCTTCCCGTCCACGAGCACGTGCACGAAGTCGGGCACGATGTAATCGAGAAGGCGCTGGTAATGGGTCACGATGATCATGGCCCGATCCTCGGAGCGGAGTTTGTTGACCCCGGACGCCACCACGCGCAGC
>CAZYEA010000519.1:1228-1945 GCA_964646485.1 uncultured Acidobacteriota bacterium | reverse complement strand
GCCTTCACCTGGGGCTTGCGCCCAGCCCCGACCCCGACCCACCGAGACGTCCGGCTCTCAGCAGCGCCACCGCTCGATACCCTCCGCGATCGTTCCCTGAAAGTCGAGGAAGCCTCACTGACCGCACTGCCACCGCCCGCCCCGGCAGCGTCCAATCGCAGCTGTCCGCTCCGCTCGGCAGGCCCGCTGCCCCTTTGCTCCGTCATGTCACATACCCCTCTCGTGATGACAGACCACCCATCTCCCGCACACACACCTCGAACCGTAGGGGTGGTGCCGCCTCCAAATCCGCAGATGTCGAGGAAATCCGCATCCTCTCGGGGCTTCACGCGGGATCTGTGCGCCCCATTTCGCACCCGTTCGTCGGACCTATCCCGGCCCCGTGCAGACTCTTAAGCGGCCTCATCCCCGGCGTCAGCCCGCTTCTTAAGCGCCCCACCCCGGGCCTGTGGCCCACCATGGCCCGAGGTCCCCCACGGCCAACCACCGGTCATCGCCGCCGTCATTCCGGGGTGGGGTCCATCTATGCGCTGGCGAAACCGGTCAAAAAGCGGCGTCGGGACTCGACGCCGCGGCTAAAACTCCCCCTCCGTCGATTCGCTCACCTCTGGCAGCACCTGGCTGTAGTCGCGGTCGAAGGACTCGCTGTCGGTCGCCAACCCAGGTGCAGCCTCGTCCTCGCGCAGGAACTTGCCCTCGAGCAACCACCACGGATAG
>CAZYEA010000519.1:401-1218 GCA_964646485.1 uncultured Acidobacteriota bacterium | reverse complement strand
AGCGCGCGCCGCTGATCAGGCGCGCCCGACTGACATGATCCAGGGCCGACTCGGGGTCATCCAACAGGCGGGTCGCCCAGATCGCGGCGCGCGAGGTCGGCTCCGTTCGCACCGTCGCTACCAGGCTCGCCGGGTCTTCCACCAACCAGGCCGCCAGGAACTCCCCGACCGCCCGGACGTCGTCGGTCACGCGCTCGAAAGCGTCGTCCTCGAAGCGCTCGAGCACGTCGAGGACTCGCTCCACGCCCTTGTTCGAGTTCGGCTGCGTGTCCTTGAGCGCCGGCGCCAGCGCCATGACCTTGAGGAACGCGTCCGAGGGCGCGATCTCAAACGGCTCCGGGTGCGGGCGGGAGCGCGGGGCGCCGGTGAGGCGGATCGCATCCAACATCTGCAGCAGGGTCGGATCGGTCGCCGCGATGCTCTTCACATACCCGCGATAGTCGGTCGCGTTCTGGATGCTGTCACCCGTGACCCGGGGATCGCCGAGCATGCGCGCCGAGGCCTTGGCGTCCTCGGCGTCGCTGACCTTGAGCACGATCTTCTGGTTGGCGTTGATGCGGATGTTCTGGGCCACGTCAGTCGGCAGTTGCACCAGGCTCTGCGTCCCGAGCACCAGACAGCCCCCGAACTTGCGCGCCTCGCGCAGGATCACATCGGCGTAATCGACGACCTCGAGGTCGCGCATCGAGGCGGCCTCGTCGACGATCACGACCACCTGCTGGTTGTCCTTGAAGTCGCGGCCGAGCAACTCGGTCGAGATGTTGCCCATGACCAGATTGAGCACCAACGCCCAGCCCTTCTCGCCCAGGCCGAGCTC
>CAZYEA010000519.1:0-391 GCA_964646485.1 uncultured Acidobacteriota bacterium | reverse complement strand
GTCCCCCCCCCAGAGTCCCACTCGCCCGCCCCGGCCCCCGGTCGTGGGTCGCGCCTCCGGGCGCGACCGACAGCGTGCGCCGGATCTTCTTGTCGTTCACGAACGTGGACAGACGCCGGTTGGCGCTGACCAGACTCTGCTTGAGCGAATCGGCCCCGCCCCCACCCTTCTTCTCTTTGCGCCGCTCGGGCTCCAGGAGCGGGACCACGCGCTCGAGCCAGTAGTCGGCCGAACGGCGCACCTCGCGGATGCGGGCCGCGCGCTTGAGGATGCCGGCCCGGTACTGACTCTTATTAAAGAAGCGATCGAGCTTCACCATCGAGGCCTGCTCGCCCTCGACCTGGATCAACACGCGCAGCGCGTGGCGCATGAGGTCCTGCATCTGACCGCT
>CAZYEA010000518.1:0-1951 GCA_964646485.1 uncultured Acidobacteriota bacterium | reverse complement strand
CGAAGAACGAAATGCTCTACATCAGCCCAGCCTACGACGAGATCTGGGGGCGCTCATCGCAGGATCTTTACTCGTCCCCTCGCGGGTGGCTGGAGGCGATTCATCCGGAGGATCGGGAGCGGGTTCTGCATGCGGCCCAGACCCGCCAGGCGCTTGGGAACTACGCGGAGGAATACCGGATCGTGCGGCCCGATGGTTCAGTGCGCTGGATCAGCGACCGGGCGGTCCCGGTGGCCGACGACCGGGGCCGGGTCTACCGGATCGCCGGGGTCGCCGAAGACGTGACCGAGAGGCGTCGCGCCGCAGCGGAGATCGCCCGAACCACGCGGGCCCTGCGGATGTTGAGCGCATGCAACGAGGCCCTCATCCGCGCCGAGGAGGAGGACTCGCTGCTGCAGCGCATCTGCCAGATTGCCGTCGAGCTGGGCGGCTATGCGATCGCTCGGGTGGGATTCCTGGTCGGGGAGAACAGCGGCCCGGTCGTGGTCAGGGCCCACGCGGGCGAGATGCCCGCCTTCCTCGCCACCCTCAATCCAACCTGGACCGGCGGCCCGGACGGCCCGGTCATCTCCGGCCTCACCCTCGGTTCCGAGGCGGTCGTGATGGAGCGGCTCTCCGACGTTCCATCCCTTGCGAAATACGCCGATGCCCTACGCCAGGCGGGGCTCGGCGGCGCCATCGCCCTGCCCCTCCGGGACGGCGCCCGAACTTTCGGGCTGCTGGCTCTGTACATGTCCGAGGGCGCCAAGATCGGCGTCGACGAGCTGAAACTGCTCGAAGAACTCGCCGCCGACCTCGCCTTCGGCCTCGGCGCCATTCGCATCCGCGCTGAGCGCGAGCGGGCGCGGGCGGATCTCCTCACCTCCCTGAAGGAGAAAGAGGCCCTGCTCAAAGAGGTTCATCATCGGGTCAAGAACAACATGCAGGTGATCGCAAGCCTCCTGCGGCTTGAGTCGAGCCGCGCCGATCAGCCGGCCACTCGTTCGACACTCTTCGACATGCAGCATCGAATCCACTCGATGGCGGCACTGCACGAGACCCTTTATCGTTCCAACAGTTTCGCCGAGGTCGATCTCTCGGAATACCTGCGGCAGGTCGTCAACCTCCTCAACCGATCCACGGCCCCGCCGGGGCGGGCCTCCTTCATCCTCGATCTGGCCCCGGTCAGTCTCGAGATGGAAAGGGCGATCCCCTGCGGGCTGGCCCTCAACGAACTCGTATCGAATTCCCTCAAGCACGGCCTCCCGGATGGACGCGCGGGCGCGATCTGGGTCGACCTGACGCGCACCAAGGACGGCCTCGTCCATCTGGGCGTCCGCGACGACGGCGTGGGCCTTCCCGAGGACTGGCGGTCGAGGTCGGACCGCTCGCTCGGGCTGCAGCTGGTGCAGGACCTGGCCCGACAATTGCGCGGGCAGCTCACCGTGGGGCCGGGCACGCGCTTCGAAATCGCCTTCCCCGCGAGAATCCCTTAGTCAGGGGTTCGACCCGCCGCCTGAGGAGATCAAAGAGAGACCGACGGGTCAGGCAAGGGAGCCGAAAGGCAGGTCTCGCGGCTCGATCATCTCCGAGGTGGCGAGAACCCCGGCGCGTCGAATCACCATCTGAAGTTCGCGCACATTTCCGGGCCAGGGGTAGGCCCGCAGCGCCGAAAGAGCCCGGGGCGAGACGCCCCGACTGATTCCATGGAGCTTGAGGAAGTGGAGGGCCAGGGGCAGGACGTCGACGGGCCGGGCGCGCAGGGGTGGAATCCGGAACGTGGTTCCGTTGATCTGCTCGTACAAATCCGCGCGGAAGCCCCCGCGGCTGACTAACCCGGCGAGGTCCTCCACCGTGCCGCAGACGAGCCGGGCGTCCGCCCGAAGGCGCCGCCCCGACCCGATGCGCGAGAACTCTCCGGTCGAAAGCGAGCGGAGCAGCTTCGGTTGCAGGGCCGGACTCAGCCGATCGA
>CAZYEA010000517.1:0-1957 GCA_964646485.1 uncultured Acidobacteriota bacterium | reverse complement strand
ATATATCCTTCCATCCGGCTTAACGAATGGATCAGATCGGCGAACCGCTGGACACGCTCATGGGCGCGCTTGGGTCTCTTGGAGATCCGACGCGGCTCCGCCTGCTTCGCCTGCTCGAACGCCGTGAGCTCGGGGTGGCTGACCTCGTGAGCGCCCTCCAGCTGCCTCAGTCCACGGTCAGCCGCCATCTGAAGATCCTCTCCGACCAGGGCTGGGTCAAGAACCGCGCCGAGGGCACGAATCGCATCTACCGCATGCCCGTGCCGGAAGACACGGTGGCGAAGAAGCTCTGGCACGTGGCCAAGGACCAGACCGAGGAGTGGGCGACCGCGAAGCAGGATCAGCTTCGCCTCGATCAGCTCGAGTCCCGCCGTCCGCAGGAGGCCCTCGCGTTCTTCGCGGGCGCCGCGGGCACCTGGGATCGCCTGCGCTCGGAGCTGTACGGAAACTCGTTCAACGACTCCGCCCTCCTGAGCCTGATTCCTTCCAACTGGACGGTGGCCGATCTCGGCTGCGGCTCGGGGATCCTCGCCGCGCGCATAGCGCCGCATGTCGAAAAGGTCATCGGCATCGACCAGTCGAGCGCCATGCTCAAAGCCGCGAAGAAGCGCACCTCCGCCTACAAGAACGTCGATCTGCGTCCGGGCAGCCTCGAAGCGCTCCCCCTGGCCGATCGGTCCGTCGACGCGACCCTGGTCGTTCTCGCCCTCAGCTATCTCAAGGACACGCGGGTCGCTCTCGAGGAGATGTCGCGTGTGCTCAAGCCCGGCGGGCGCGCGGTCGTCGTCGATCTCCTCCGTCACGATCGCGAGCAGTTCCGCATCGAGATGGGGCAGACCTCGCGTGGCTTCTCGCGTAATGAGCTGCACGATCTCCTTACGGAGAGCGGCTTGCAGAACGTGAGCTGCCGTCCCCTCGCCCCCGAGGCCGACGCGAAGGGCCCGGCCCTTCTGCTCGCCACCGCCATCACCCCGGGCGTGGTCGACGATCCCGACGCGCCTCTTCCGTCCTCCTCTCCAATCAAGTCTCATTCTCACAAAGCATCCAAACCGAAAGGACACTCATGACCGCCACTGTCGCTGTCGACAAGAAGGCCGCCACCGCGCGCCTCCCGTTCAAAGTCAAAGATCTCTCCCTCGCCGAGTTCGGCCGCAAGGAAATCCGCCTCGCCGAGCAGGAGATGCCCGGCCTCATGTCCCTCCGCGAGCGCTACGGCAAGCAGAAGCCGCTCAAGGGCGCGCGCATCATGGGCTCCCTCCACATGACCGTCCAGACCGCGGTCCTCATCGAGACCCTGGTCGAGCTCGGCGCCGACGTGCGCTGGGTCTCGTGCAACATCTTCTCCACCCAGGACCACGCCGCCGCGGCGGTTGCGGTCGGCCGTCCCGAGTCGGGGGGCACGGTTCAGAACCCCAAGGGCACCCCGGTCTTCGCCTGGAAGGGCGAGACCCTCGAGGAGTACTGGTGGTGCACGCGTGAAGCGATCGTGTGGCCGGACGGCAGCGGCCCGACCCTCATCGTCGACGACGGCGGCGACGCGACCCTTCTTGTCCACAAGGGCACCGAGTTCGAGAAGGCGGGCAGCGTCCCCGCGTTCGATCCCAACAACGACCCCGAAGAGTGGGGCATCATCCTCGACCTCCTTCGCAACGAGCTGAAGGAGAGCAAGGACCGCTGGACCAAGATCGGCCAGGGCATCCGCGGCGTCTCCGAAGAGACCACCACCGGCGTGCATCGCCTCTACCAGATGGAAACCGCGAAGACCCTGCTCTTCCCGGCCATCAACGTGAACGACGCCACCACCAAGCACAAGTTCGACAACATCTACGGCTGCCGCCACTCCGTGGTCGACGGCCTCAACCGCGCCACCGACGTCATGATCGCGGGCAAGATCGCGGTGGTCTGCGGCTACGGCGAAGTCGGCAAGGGCTGCGCCCAGGCCTTGAAGGGCCAGGGC
>CAZYEA010000516.1:0-1972 GCA_964646485.1 uncultured Acidobacteriota bacterium | reverse complement strand
ACCACGAGAAGACGAAGGTCGGGTGCGAGATCCCGTTCAACCGGCACTTCTACGTCTTCAAGCCACCTCGGCCGCTCGCGGCGATCGACGCGGAGTTGAAGGTCGTCACCGATCGGATTCTGACCATGATCCGAGGCCTGACGAAGTGAGGGCCTCTGCAATTCGGGGGACAGTGACCCCCGCATTGAGAATCGCCAGGATAAGCAGGACCAATTCGCGAGTGAGCAACCCGCGAATTGAGCCCGTTCCTCGGCCCGCGGTGTTCAGCCTGCGGAGTGGAGATGCGAGAGGTCCTCGATGAGCTTCCCTCGCTATCCGAAGTACAAGGACAGCGGCGTGGGCTGGCTGGGCGACGTGCCAGAGCATTGGGGAGTCCCACGACTGAAGGACATCGCCTCTTTCTCGGGTGGGGGCACGCCGAGTCGGGAGAATCTGGCCTACTGGAATGGCGATATCCCCTGGGTGTCCCCAAAGGACATGAGGACTGAGCGAATCCTGAGCGCGGAGGAAGGCATTACGGAGTCGGGGCTTCGAGCCAGCGCCGCGACCCTCCTCCCCCCTGGCCGGGTCATCATGGTCGTTCGTTCTGGCATCCTGAAGCACACGATTCCGGTGGCGATCAATGAGGCGTCGGTCGCGCTCAATCAGGACATGAAGGCTCTGCAGTTCAACGAAGAACGATGCTTGAACTTGTTCTTCCTTCGATGGGTGCAGGGGCTGAACGACCAACTACTGCACCATTGGGCAAAGCAGGGCGCAACCGTCGAAAGCATCGAACACGCCTACCTCGCGAACACGACCGTGGCATTGCCGTCCCTCGCCGAGCAAGACGCAATAGTCGCGTTTCTGGATCGGGAGACGGCGAAGATCGACGCACTGGTGGCCGAGCAACGGCGGCTGATGGAACTGCTGAAGGAAAAGCGCCAGGCCGTCATCTCCTCCGCGGTGACCAAGGGCCTGAACCCCAACGCCCCGATGAAGGCTTCCGGCATCGAGTGGCTCGGCGACGTGCCTGCACATTGGGAAGTCACGCGCATCGCAAACGTGTTTCAAGAAGTCGCAGAGCCAGGAGGAGAGGATCTGCCGATCCTCAGCGTCTCAATCCATCATGGCGTATCGGACGAAGAGCTTGACGATGAAGAAATGGAGCGCAAAGTCACGCGGAGTGACGATCGTTCAAAGTACAAGCGGGTCTGTCCGGGAGACCTCGTCTACAACATGATGCGTGCCTGGCAGGGTGGGTTCGGAACCGTGAAGGTGCTGGGGATGGTCAGCCCGGCCTATGTCGTGGCTCGTCCCAAGAGGCAGGTCCAGACCGAGTATCTGGAACACCTGCTCAGAACGCCTGCAGCGGTGGAGCAGATGCGTCGACACTCGCGCGGAGTGACCGACTTCCGACTCAGGCTCTACTGGGACGAGTTCAAGAATCTCGAAATACCGCTGCCGCCTCCAAAGGAGTCCTCAGACATCTGCGTCAAGATCGCCGACATGCAAGACTCGTTTGGAGTGTTGTCTTCCGCCTGTGAGGAGTCCATAGCCATTCTCCAAGAACGCCGGGCAGCGTTGATCTCCGCCGCCGTCACCGGACAGATCGACGTTCGGGCCGTTCACTAGAAGGAGCAGCCGAGTGAGCCTCTATCGCGTCGCGCCCAACAAACTGGAACCGGTCTCGCGCACGACATTCGCGGCAGAGGGCCTGTTCGAGCGCAAAGACTTGCAACGGCTCCTGCGGCAAGACATCACGCCCATCGGAGACGATCTCATGGTCGTCGACGAGGAGTACGGCGACTGGGAGGACAGCAACCGGCGAATCGACCTCCTTTGTCTCAGCAAGAGCGGCGAACTCGTCGTGGTCGAAATCAAGCGAACGGAAGATGGCGGACACATGGAGCTCCAGGCGATCCGGTACGCCGCCATGGTGTCCAACATGACTCTGGAGCAGGTGATCAAGGCTCACGCCCGTATGTGCGGC
>CAZYEA010000515.1:0-1977 GCA_964646485.1 uncultured Acidobacteriota bacterium | reverse complement strand
GAACACCGGGCCGGGATTCGCCTGCAGCCAGCCCGTCGCGGCGAGAACCACGTCGCGCGCGGGGCGCTCGGCGAAGTCGTAGTTGACCCCCGGCGCCTTGGACATGGCGTCGTCGTATTCATCGAAGCCGCGAGCGAGGCCGAACCGGCGCACCAGGGGAAATCCCCCGATGAACGCCGCGGTCTTGCGGCCGGACGCCTTGAAGGCCTCGGCGAGGGTCGGCGCGCCGGGGGGGAGGGCGAAAGCCCCGTTCCCGCGCACGCCGTGGGCGGGAGGGAGGAGTCCGGTCATGAGCGACACGTGGGCGGGCAGGGTGATCGGCACCGGGGTGTAGGCCCGTTCGAAAACCACGCCCTGCCCGGCCAGTCGATCGAGGACCGGAGTTCGCGCCCGACCATCGCCGTACGACCCGAGGCGGTCGGCCCGGAGCGTGTCGATCGTGATCAGCAGGGCCGAGGCGGGGCGTTCCAAAGGACGCGTGCGCGCGCAGGCGAGGCAGAGCGCGGCCGCGAGAACGAGAAGAGACTTCGCCACAGGGGCGAAGTCTAGTGCGGCGCCTCGCTCTACTCGTCCCGCAGCGCGGTGGTGGGTTCGATGCGCGAGGCGCGCAGGGCGGGGCGAAGACTGGCGAGGGCCACGGCCAGAAGCAGCAGGGCCGGAGCGCCCACGAAGGTGGCCGGATCGAGAGGCGCGATGCCGAAGACGAGGCTGGTCATGCCGCGCGCCAGGGCCGCCGCGAGAGCGAGACCGATGATCAGTCCGAGTGCGGCCGGGCGAAGCGACTCCCCCACCACCATGCGCGCCACCTGGGCGGCCCGGGCGCCCAAGGCCATGCGAACTCCGATCTCCTGAGTGCGCTGAGCCACGATCGCGCTCACCACTCCGTAGACCCCGATCAAGGCGAGGATCAGGGCGAGGCCGGCGAAGAGCGAGAGCAGCAGGGTCTGGAACCGCCGCGGCGCGAGCGAACCATCCACCGTGGCCGCGAGGGTGCGCACGCTCGAGAGCGGCTGCTCCGGATCGATGGACCACACCGCGGCCTGGAGAGGCTTCACGATCGTCGTGGGGTCGCCCGAAACCCGCACCGCGAGGTCCGCGAGGCGAACCGGGTAGAGATCAGTCTGGGCAGCCGACAGATACGCCTGGGGATCGAGGGCCGCGGTGAGCCCGTCACGCCGCAGGTCGGCCACCACGCCCACGATGGTGATCCACGGGCGGTCGGGACCGCGTCGAAAGCGCTGCCCGATGGGATCGGCCTTCTCGGCCAGGAGCTTGCGAAGGAACGCCTCGTTTACGACCGCGACGCCCGGGGCGCCCTTGGCATCCAGGGCGCTCAGAGCCCGCCCACGCAGGAGCGGCACGCCCAGGGCCCTGAAATAGTCGCCGCCGACCGCCTGAAAGGCCACGGAATGGAACGTGTCCCCTCCCTCTCCGTCCAGCTGGATACCGCTGTCCCAGCCACCCCGCAGCGGGAATCGGTTGGCGAAACCCACGGCCTCGACCGCGGGAATGGACCGCGCTTGTTCCGCCACTTTCGTGAAGAAGTCGAACCGAGCCTCAGGCGTCGCGTAGCGGGCCTGAGGCAAGGGCAGATTCGCGGCGAGCACCCGCTCGGTCTCGAAACCGAGATCGACGCCGCGGAGCGCCCCGTAGCTGCGGATGAGCAGGGAAGCGCCCACGAGGGGGAGCACGGCGAGGGCGACCTCCGCGGTCACCAGAAGGCCGCGCCCGCGGCGGGCCTCGTGCCTCGACCCGCCTCGCGTTCCCGAGCGCAGGGCCTCGGTGGCGCGGGCCCGGGATACGAGGAGAGCCGGCACCATACCGAACAAGACCGCTCCGAAGAGCGAGAAGACGGAGGCGAGTGCCACCACGCCGAAGTCGATCCGCACATCCTCGAGGCGCGGCGTTCGATCCGGCGCCCAGGCCACGAGGAGGGTCTGCAGGGCCAGCGCGAGGAGCAGTCCGACCGCACACCCG
>CAZYEA010000514.1:0-1988 GCA_964646485.1 uncultured Acidobacteriota bacterium | reverse complement strand
ACCCACGGGATATCTATGGTCTGGGCCCAGTGGGTGTTGAGGAGGATCCAGAAGAAGAACCAGAGGATGTGGAGGAAGAGGAAGCTGAGACTCCCCGAGAATTCCGCGATCCAGTCGGCCACCCGCTGCACCGCGGTTCGCGTGTCCTCCACTTCCTGGTTCACGTTCCGTGACGCGGTCTGGCGCAAGAGGCCCACGGTCTGACGGAGTCGTCGGCCGGTGGCCGCGAGCAGATCCATGGCCGCGTGAGGGTGACGCTGGATCAGGGCGCTCAGGTCCTGCCGGTCTACCCGGATGGCCTCCATGTCCTCCCGGACCACTACCGAAGCGGTCCGCGGTCCGGCGTCGAGCAGCGAAATCTCTCCCAGGAACTCACCGGGCCCGAGCGTTTCGAGCACGATGCGGTGACCGGTGGTGTCTTTGAAGTAGATCTCCGCCTGGCCCTTGGTCAGGACGTACAACGCGTCGCCGGGGTCACCCACCGCGAACAGTTCGTGGCCCGCGGGGTGGCGGACAACTTCGACCTGGGCGGCCAGGGTTCGGCGTTCTTCCGCGTCCAGCTTCTCGAAGAACGGGACATCCAGCAGTACGGTCTCGTTGTCGGGGGACATCCCCTCAAGTGTCTCAGAGGAATGCCTTCGCCACAAGCGAAGGCGTTTTAACTCACTCGTCTTCGCGAGTGGCTTCGAGCACTTCGAGGGCCTGTCGATCCCCGGGCCGCCGCTGCAGGGCGATCATGGCCATGGCGTGGGCCTCGCTCTCGCGGCGCAGCCGCATGAAGACATGCGCCAGGGAGGCGGCCGCTCCTCCCTTGGGGTCGAGGGTTACCGCGGCAGCGAGGGGAATGATCGCGCGCTCGGGCTGGTTGAGCTTCATCCACAATCCGCCGAGCATTTCGAGGGCCACCGGGTGAGGATCGAGGTCGACCGCGCGCTGGAGAGTCTTCACCGCGGCCGCGAGTTCACCCCGCTCGGTCTGCTGTTGAGCCTTGTGAACAAGCCGCGACGACGCCGGTCGGGAGAGTTCGTTGGTTTGAAAGAGATCGTCTTCGCTCACTCGGTGGCCTGGTTGGCCGTGAGTCTAGTCTTTTCCCGACTCCCGATCCGCTCCCCGCTCCAGACTGCGCATCAGCCCTTCGAACATGTCGAAGGTCAGGGCCTGCGGCCCGTCGGAGAGGGCGGCTTTGGGATCCGGATGGATCTCGACCATCAGGCCGTGCGCCCCGCTCGCGAGAGCCGCCCGCGCCATGGGTGGGATGAAGCGCCTCACCCCGACCGCGTGCGAGGGATCCACGATCACCGGGAGATGAGATCTCTCCCGAACCACCGGAACCGCCGACAGATCGAGGGTGTTGCGGGTGGCGGTCTCGAAGGTGCGGATGCCGCGCTCGCAGAGCAGGACCATCTGATTGCCGTGAGCGAGGATGTATTCGGCCGCGTTCAGCCACTCGTCGATCGACGACATCATGCCGCGCTTCAACATCACCGGACGATGAACCTGACCCACTTCCCGCAGCAGGGAGAAGTTCTGCATGTTCCGCGCCCCGATCTGGATCATGTGCGCCTTTTCGGCCACCGCGCCGATGTCCCGGGGGTGCATCACCTCGGTGACGATAGGGAGACCGACCTCCGCACCCGCCTCGGCCAGCCACTCGAGAGCTTCGTAGCCGTGACCCTGGAACGAATAGGGCGAGGTGCGCGGCTTGAAGCAGCCGCCGCGCAGCATCGAGCCCCCCAGTTCCTTCACGATCCTCGCGCAGGCCCGCACCTGCTCCATCGATTCCACCGCGCACGGGCCGGCGAACACCATCGGCCGATTCGCGCCGCCGATCGCGGCTCCCGGGCCGATCGGGATTACCGTGTCCTCGGCGCGATGGTCGCGGGAGGCGAGTGCGGGCGATTCCACTTTGGCCTTGGGCGCGGGCTGGGGTGCGGGGGCGGGCGGCTCCTCGCTGCTCGTGACCCGGACCCGCGGCCGCGGCTCGGCGG
>CAZYEA010000513.1:0-1991 GCA_964646485.1 uncultured Acidobacteriota bacterium | reverse complement strand
TATCGCCTTCGAGGCACGACGTTCCGATTCATTGACTTCGACGGCGCCTCTTCAGACATCGTCCGCTCCTTCCGACTGGCTGATTGCACCCTGCGCAGCTACAACTATTCCTCCTACTCAACCATCGAGTACGCTGGCGACACAGTAGGCGCGTGCTACACCTCCCCGGTTACGACCCTGGTGATCAACGGAACGCGCGTCTGGTCGAACAGCAAGATCAACGGTGTTCGAGGAACGGACACGGTCGACGGCTCGACGCGCTCGATTGGCTGGAGCGCCTTCGTCTCCGCGACCTTCAGATAGCGCCGAACACGTTGACTCGCGGCGATCTCCGCCGCCTCGTATGGTCGGCGCTGGGCGGTTGAACACCGAGACGGGAGATGGTCGTCGCGTCGCCCTCCAACGCCACACTTTCCACGCTTCCTCTGGCTGTCCGAAAAGAGCTAGTCTGCCAGCCGCTCATGGAGACAGAAGGTCGCTTCACGAGACGGCCCGATGAGCCAGACCGAACGATAGGGCAGCGCGCCAAGTTCGGCTGAGTGCTCATCCAGGAAGGCTTGAACAACTGCGGGCAAGTTGTGAATCCCGGCTTGGCCGCGGACAGCGAGAATCATGCCAGGATCCTCCGAGTTCCGCTTTCGCATGATGGCGAGCCATATCTCTTCAGCAGACTGCGCCTGAGTCACAGACTGCGAGATCGACCCTTCGGTGTTCAGGCCTCGCCACCGCTCGGCGCTGCCCGCGCGCGTCACCTGAACCGGCACGGTCGCGTTCTCAGAGGCGCTGCGGATGTATCCGTCGATCCGGGGGTTCAGTGGGACGTTCTCCTGTTCGTACGTCCAACTCGTCCGGCCGCGCGCCGTAAGAGCGTCAGCCAGCCTTCTGCACGTCTCTGGGGTGTCTTCTTCACCCTGCGGCGCGCGCCCCGCGATTGTCACGCTCGCGACGCCGCCCTGCACCTCCGCGTGAGTCAACATGGGCGCGTCCTGATGTTGGATATCGATGACCGGTTCGGATTGGTCGGCGACCGTGATCGTTCTCTCGCTGTACCTGTCGTCCGCGTGGGAGTTGCTTCTCACGAGGCGTGTGGGCTTGGGGCGGTCACTCATGCTCGTCTCCGTAGACCTGACAAGTTGGCCTCTAGGTATCTGGGGACCTGTCGATAGCAAGATACCGGTCGAATGAAAGCGGAAACACGCCCGCATGTTTCGGCGGTATGACGCCATCGCGTCCAATTAGGGCGCACTCACGCTGACGGCTCGCGTGGTAGTACGGGTCCAGAAGTTCCCGAATCGCAAGACCCCATTGCTCCCGACTCGATTCAAGGTCGAACTCTTGGACTTCATTGGGGAAAGTACCTGGCTCATTCCACTCCGACGCGTGAGGGTAAATCGACCACCACTGAGGGATTCGAAGGTTGTGTCTCAGTCGCACTCCACCACGGTACCCGGCAACCCAAAGCATGTATTTCGCCAGCACGAGCGACTCCAAGATGTCGGACAGCAAGCGCTCGGGCGGCACACAGAGGGGGGCTGGGGACCCGTCCTTCCACGCTTCGCTTCGATGCACAACGCCAGACTTGAGAATCGCAAGGTAGCGACGCGACACGGTCATTCCTTCCGGAATCGGGCCGTCGCCGTTGTACCTATAGCCGTCGTGCTGAAGTCGCAGCGATTGAGCCCAATTCCCCAAGTCGAAGTCTTTCAGCACGTCGAGGCAGAGGGCACGATACAAATCTTCATGCCGCGTGGGCTCGATGAGGTTCGGACGAGACCAGAGAGGAACGACGAACAATGAAGTATTCGCCTCTTGGCGCTTCCGCACCTCGGCTGCCGTGAGCGCCTGCACGCGTTGATCGAGAGATGCGCGCCGCTCCCCGATCCGCAGGTAGGCACTCCTGACCTCCGGCTCGCTCATCGGAACTACGCCGGTTGCCGTTCTTCGGTAGAAACGGCCGCCGCTGGGATGCTCGGCCATGTGAAGGTCGATGC
>CAZYEA010000512.1:0-2003 GCA_964646485.1 uncultured Acidobacteriota bacterium | reverse complement strand
TTCTTTCCTGCCCCCCCGCCCCCCCCCGCCCCCACCCCCCCCCTCCCACCCCCACCCCCCGGCCGGCTCCACCTCTTCGCGCCTCCTTCGGGTCGCTCGTACCGGAGGCTAAGTTCGAAGTGGGAGGGGCCCGCGAGTTCGCGGCCAGCGAGGACGCTTTCTGGATCCTGGATCGGAACACCGGCACGGTCTCGAGGATCGATCCGCAGACGAACAAGATCGCCGCGACCGTGGCCGCGGGCAAGGGAGCGTGCGTCGGTCTGGCCGCGGACTCCGGGCGCCTCCTCGTCCCCTTGTGCCCGCAGAAGTCCATCGCCCGGATCGACGCAAAGACGAACGCCACGACCGAGGCGCTGCCCGTTCCCCTGTCCGCGGCCGCGCGTTCGTTCACCACCGGAGTGGGAAGCGTCTGGGTCATCGCGGACGCGAAGGGCACGATCGCGCGCCTCGACCCGGCCGAGAAAGCCGTGGTCGCGCTCATCGACCTTCCCGCTCCAGCCAGTTCCGTCGCCTATGGCGCCGACGCGCTATGGGTAGCAAGTGCCAGCGTGAACACGGTCACGCGGATCAATCCCTACAACAACCTCATCGTGGAGACCATCGCGGCGCCGGGCGGACCGCGCGACGTCGCGGTAGGCGGCGGCGCGGTCTGGACCCTCAATCAGTCCGACGGTTCGGTGACCCGCATCGACCCGAAGTCGAACACCGTCACCACCACGATTCGGATCGCCGCGCCCCTCGGGGCGGAGGCGCGGATCGCTTTCGGCGAGGGCTCGGCCTGGGTGGCGGGCGCCACGACCCCGCTCGTT
Source organism: uncultured Acidobacteriota bacterium (assembly GCA_964646485.1). Lineage (GTDB taxonomy): Bacteria > Acidobacteriota > Vicinamibacteria > Fen-336 > JAGNNV01 > JAGNNV01. Next base: position 1,194 of record CAZYEA010000512.1, on the reverse strand, counting down.
CGCATCGACCCCCGAACCAATCAGGTCGCCCAGATCTTCAGCGGGGCCGGGAGCGCGGTTCTCTCCGTCGCCCACGGCTCGCTGTGGATCGCCGCCTCTCCAACTACGGTGTGGCGCCTCGACCCGAAGCGCGTGGAAGCCACGCGCTGACCGGCCCGGCTACGCGCGGTCGTGCTTCTGGTAGTAGGCGCCGTTCTTCGTCTTGAAGAAGGCGTCGAGGGGAATCGACTCCTGCTTGAGGAAGCCCTTCTGCGGAAGGACACCGTCGCGCACCATCTCGATGACCGCGCACAGGCTCGCCGCCGTGGTCCAGCTGATGGCGCGCCACTCGTGGCCCGCCACCTGCATCTGGGGATAGGCGCGCACGAACTCCTCGCGTGAGAGCGCGTCGCCCTCCCACCCTTCCACCGCGGCGTGCACGAAGACGTAATCCTCGGCCACCGGGGGCAGGGCGTTCTTCATGACCTTGCCGAGAAGAGCGCGATCCTCCTGCATGCGCAATTCCTGGAACAGGAACTTGATGTGCTCGAAGTGGCCGAGGTAGCGCATGGTCTTGTAGTGCAGGGTCTCGACCTTCCCCTCGTAGGTCTCGCACATGGTGCCGAGGCCGCCCGAGGTGGTCGCGGCCTCGAGCTGCACCCCGTTGATCACCACCACCTCGTAGCCTTCGAGGGCCGGGACCATCTGGCGATGGCCGTTGCGGATGACCTCGCAATCGTTGATGTACTCGTTGATCACGCCCTCCGGGCTCCAGTTGAAGGCGTAGCCGAGTTTCCCGCGCGGGTGCTTGGGGAGGGCGCCTACCTTCAATTCAATGCTCCGCAGCCGGTCGAACTTCTTGGCGAGGTCAGCGCCCACGATCCCGATGAAGCCGGGAGCGAGGCCGCACTGCGGGGCCATGAGTCCCTTGCTGGTCTTCGCGAGTTCGCGGATCTGGTCGGTGGTGGCCACGTCCTCGGTGAGATCGAAGTAGTGGATGCCCGCCGCGTGGGCTTCCCTGGACAGAGGGATGTTGAGATGGAACGGAAGGCAGCTCACCACCGCGTCATTCCCCTGGAGAAAGGGACGCAGGGCGGAGGCGTCGGCCAGGTTCGCCACCCGGGTCTCGAAGGGCAGCGCGGGACGAGCCACCGCATCCACCCCGATCACCTTGAAGCCGCTGTCATTCAGCAGCGTGCCCACGAGGCTCCCGAC
>CAZYEA010000511.1:0-2007 GCA_964646485.1 uncultured Acidobacteriota bacterium | reverse complement strand
GCCGAAAGGAGGTAATCGCTGGTGCGGATGTGGCCGATCAGGCGCAGGTACGCGGATTCCGCGGCGGCTTCCACCGAGAGCAGGCGGCGAATCACCGCATCGCCCGCGGCGGCTTCGCGGATCGGGTCGACCTTGTGGGGAAGGGCCGCGCTGACTCCGCGTTCGCGCAGAATCTCGACCTGGGTGTCTCGATGGCCTTCGTGCGCGCCCTTGAACTCCACCGCATACTCACGAAGGCCCGTGGGGACGAGGTTTCGGGAGAGGGCGTCTGCGTACAGACCGATCGCCTCGTGCTCGAGGCCGAGCGCGGCGTTGAGGATCGCGATATCCGTCTCTTCGTTCTTCGGCAGCGCCTGGCCCCGCCCTTCGAGCAGGCCGAACACCGACATCGAAGCGCCCGCATGGACGAAGGCGTTTCGAATGAACTGGCGGCGCGGGCTCATCACCATCACGCCTCCTCCGCCCTGACCCAGAGATCGATCACGGTTCGCAGCTTCGACACTTCGACCATGTCCACGGCGAGACGGGAGACGACGCTCGAGTCGCCGTAGACCGGGAGGCTCTCGGCGTACGCGATCATCAGGTTGTCGAGCGACTGACGGAGCCCTTCAAGATCCGCGTCGACTTCCCCCAACTGCGATCCCGGATCCACTCCCTGGGGCAGCGAAAACTGACGACGCACCTCTTCGCGAGTCGCTCGATGCTTCTGAAGGGCCCCCAGAAAACGCGCGGCGAGAACGTCGGCGCCGGCGCGCGCCCGGCGGACCATTCCAAGCCGCATGCCGCACACCGCGGACAGAGCGTCAATGGCGTCGAGGGCCTCGCGTTTCGACGTGAAGTCCCTGGCCTCGACGGTCCGTGAGAAAGAGCCTCCAGGAAACGCGGTCGCGGCCGCGACGGTCGCGCCGCGAGTCAACAGGGCTCTCCGCGATGTCGACGTCATCAGAAGTGAATCCCGAAGCCGCCGCTCGCGATGTGCATCGAAGAATTGCGGCCCGAGAGCTTCACGAATCGATAGTCCGCCTGAAACGAGAGGCCCGGGCTCAGCCGGTATTCGAAGCCGGCGCCGAGATGACCCGCCACTTCCAGATTGCCCTGGCCGGTTGGGCGGCCGAGTGCTTCGAGCTCCTTCGACTGGGCCACGAGTCCGGCGATGAGATCGGCATCGAAGGGCGAGGTGCCGGTGAAGACAGTGCTCTCGTTCGCTTCGGGCACTTCCCTGGTGATGACCACGCCGACTCCGACACCCGCGACGGCATAGGGCCGGAACCGCCCGAGCGAATGCAGCGCGTACTTGAGACCGAAAGGCTCCACCAGGAAGATCGAGCCCACGGAACGAACCGATCGCCGATATGGGAAGGGCCCAACGTCCCCCCGGCCGGTGGCCGCGAGGTTCGCGACGAATGCCACCGGGTTCGTGATGGTGATGGGGTCGCTGGTGCTGCGCGCGAAACGAAGGCCGATCTCGTAGGACCAGACGCCGCCCCCCGCTCGCTTGAGCGGCAGATCGATGAAACCGGCGCCCTGCGCGCCCGAACCGAGCGAGTAGGGATTTCGCGACCAGCCGACGTGCAGACCGACTTCGGCCCCGATTTTTCCGATGGCGGGAAGCAGCTCGAGAGGATCGGCGGCTCCGGGCTTTCCCGGCGCAGGCGGCGGGGCGGCGGTTTCCTGGGCGTGAGCGCGTGAAGACACGGCGATCAGAAGAAAGACGAGGGCCAGGGTCAGGGTCTTGAGAAACTTCGGGCGTTTGCAGGGCATCTTGGTATCGAGCATTCTACGAACCGACCGGAGAGAATGGATTCCGTGATTGCACCGACCTCCACTCCCGATCTTCCCGATCGAGTCGCGGCCTGGATCCGGGCGGAAGGCGGGTCGAACGCCATTCTTCTGGTCAGTGTCGACGGTTTGGCCCGGCCGCACATGATGATGCTCGCGCGCGACGAAATCCATGTGATCTCGGCCACACAACTTCGAGTTGCCGTGGGTGCAAAGAGCCAGACCGCG
>CAZYEA010000510.1:1437-2009 GCA_964646485.1 uncultured Acidobacteriota bacterium | reverse complement strand
TCGCCTCCGTGATCGCGCGCTCACCGAGAAACCGTGAGAATCCATCGAGGACGTATGCCGACTACCTGCTCGCGGAGGGACGTTCCGAACGGACGATCGAGAACTACCTGGTAGCGACGGGACAAAGTGGTAGTTTCATGCGTCATGTCTTCCTCCATGGTCGCGGTTGGGAAAAGCCGTGCGACCTGGAGGAAGTTTGTGACGCCCTATCCGGCCCGAGATCGGGGCCGCCGCGTAGCGGCTGAGTTCAACAATGGGTTGGAACAGACAGGGCGCGAAGGTGTGCCCGCTTCGCGGGCAGTCGTTAGAGTCGCGCCCTGCAGTTCAACCCAGTGTTGGGCGGGCTAAGCGGATGCGAGTCATGATGTACGGATTAGCCTTGGCCCTGATGTCCGCGGCCGTCGCCCCAACGACTCGGGCCGAGACGATCGTCTTCGAGGCTTACGAGCTCCAGGCGAGTGGTGACCGGAGGCTCCTAAAGCGCGGCGTGAGGACCTACTCTCCGAACCTGGACGTACGCGTTGTGGATCGAGGTCTGAGTGCTGAGCCGGGTTGGTATTGGTCGAAGAGCT
>CAZYEA010000510.1:0-1427 GCA_964646485.1 uncultured Acidobacteriota bacterium | reverse complement strand
CCTCATCCAGCAGCGAGGCAACTCGAACGGCTTCAGCTGGGAGTGGTTCGACAAAGACCAACTGGACGTGTTCTCAAAGCTACAGGGCCCCGGACGGCTTAGGGTGGCTGTTGCAGGATCCGAGGGCAAAGTTGAGTTGGCGGGCGTGGAGTTCCTTGACGATGTGGTGTTCCGGTACAAGGTGGACGTGAATCAAGGGAAACCAGGCACGCACACACACGAGATTGTCATCAAGAAAGGAAGCGTCTTCAGGTTCCCACCTCCTGAGCAGCCGGGAACATCGTTGACAAAACGTCCGGGGACATAGTTAACACTTTTCCCTGAGAGAAGGGGCGCCAGTGATCTTCTTCGTGCGCTCGTCGAAGCGTCCGAGCAGGGTTTGGTAGTAGAGGATGTTCCAGAGTCCGTCGTTGACCTCTTCGAGGCCGATGTGCTCGCCGTTGAGGGTCTGGGAGAGGAAGATCTGCCCGCACTTGAGACGGAAGGTGCCCTTGTTGCTGACGCGGCGGACTTCGACGTGCCCTGGGTATTCAGGGGGCAAGATGCGTGCGGGGTACGGCCGGTTGGAAGGCGTCCAGACCGAGGCGGGCGTTTCGTCGTTCAGGGATTCGTGGGGCCGGATTTCGTTGTAGGTCTCGCGGAAGCGGTTGAAGACGCGCTGCTGCAGGTTGAGGTTCGCGGCGGCCGGCTTGGTGACCTTCGCCTTGAGGGTTTTGTGCATTCGCTCGTGAGCTCCGTTTTCCTGCGGGCTGCCTGGGGTGATCCGTTGATGCGTGATGCCGAGCTGAAGCCACCAGACGTTGAGCGTGCTGAGTCCGTGGATCCCGGTTGAAGCGAAGGGTGCCCCGTTGTCGCTTCGGATGGCGTCGGGGAGGCCGTACTCGCGAAACAAGCGCAGAAACTGACCTTTGAAATCAGCCGTCCAGATTTGGTTCGGCGCGGTGGTGTCGAAGGGAACGGCGCCTGGGTGCTTCCAATGCTTCCGACGGCGCCTCGGCTGCACGCGACCGTTTCGTTCGAGGACGTCAAAGATGGTGCTCCGCGCCGGAAGAGTTCTTCCCGGATAACGGGTCTTGAGCCGTTTCAGGATCTTGCGCGCACCCCATCCAAAGCGGCCGTTCTCGTCGAGAATCAATTCGACGATTTCCTGAGGCGTTTGGTGGGGGCACGACCGTGGCGCCCGGGAGTGGTCGGAGAAGCCTCGTGCCCCTTCCTGGCGAAAGCGATCGATCCATTTGTACCCCGCCGTTCTGCTGATACCGTATCGGAGGCACAATTCGGTCATCGTCCAATGGCCGCTCTCGAAATCATGGGCAAAATGTCGTCGTTCCATCACGGGATTCGTCTCCAGCCAGGGCATCTCTTTTCCCTCCCAAAACGGGTCGGAAAAAGTGTCAACCATGTACCCGGACACCTGTCAACGATGT
>CAZYEA010000509.1:0-2009 GCA_964646485.1 uncultured Acidobacteriota bacterium | reverse complement strand
GCTCAGTGATGACGGCCGCTGGTACGGCCGCCCCGACGTCCTCCTCCGCACCGAGGAGCGAGGGACCTGGCCCTGGTCCTATGAAGCAGTGGACACCAAGCTCGCCCAGGAAACCCGCGGCGGCACCATCCTCCAGCTCAGCTTCTACTCAGACCTCCTCCACATCGCCCAGGGCACCAAGGCCAAGCACTTCCACGTCGTCACCCCGAGGAGCGGCCCCGCGGGCGAGACCTATCGCACCGCCGACTACGCCGCCTGGTTCCGCTCCGTGCGCGGCCGCCTCGAAGACACCACGGCGCAAACCCCCACCGAGGTCATCGCGAAGAGCTACCCCGAACCCATCGACCACTGCGACGTGTGCGTCTGGTACAAAGACTGCGACACGAAGCGTCGCAAGGACGATCACCTCTCGCTCGTGGCGAACGCGTCCCGCAGCCAGAGGCGCGAGCTGGAAGCAAAACGGCCTCACCACGCTCGAAAGCCTGGCCCGATGCGCCGAAATCACCTTCAAGCCGAAGCACGGCTCTCTCGACGCGCTCCAAAAGGTGCGAGACCAGGCGAGAGTGCAGTTCGAATCCCGCGGCCAGAAAACCCCGCTCCACGAACTGAAGCCCTTCAATAAGGGCGAGGGCTTCCACCTCCTTCCCGAGCCCAGCCCAGGCGACGTCTTCCTCGACCTCGAGGGCGACCCCTTCGCGGCCGAAGGCGGACGCGAGTACCTCTTCGGCATCGCCACGCTGGACCACGCGGGCAAGCCCGCCTATCACTCCTGGTGGTCGATGACGGAGGCCGGGGAGAAGCAAGCCTTCGAATCCGTGATGGACTTCATCGACGACCTGCGCGTGAAGCATCCGCGGATGCACGTCTACCACTTCGCGAAATACGAGCAGACCGCCTTCAAGAAGCTCATGGGCCGCCACGCCACGCGCGGCGACAAGGTCGACGAGCTGCTGCGCGGTGGGCACTTCATCGACCTGCTCGAAGTCGTGCGCCAGGCCCTCATCGCCGGGGTCGAGAGCTACTCCATCAAGCAGCTCGAGCCTCTCTACAGCTTCGTGCGAGAGGTGCCGCTCGAAACGGCGCGTTCGGGCCTGCGCCAGATGGAACGCGCCCTCGAGACAGGAATCGAAGACGTCCCGGCCCAGGTGATGGACATAGTCGCGGGCTACAACCAGGACGACTGCGTCTCCACCCTACGCCTTCGCGACTGGCTGGAAGGCCTCCGAGCCGCGGCCATCGCGGAAGGCGCGGACCTCCCGCGTCCCGAGCCGGGAAACCCCGAGCCATCCGAGAACGTCTCCGAGAAGGCGAAGCGCGTCGAGGCCCGCCGCGCCGATCTGCTCGCAGGCGTCCCCACCGAGCGTTCCGAGAGAAACGAGGAGCAGCAGGCCCGCTGGCTCCTCGCCTACATGCTCGACTGGCACGCCCGCGAGGGCAAGGCGTCCGCATGGGAGTACTTCCGGCTCAGGGACATGCCCGAGGAAGACCTTATCGATGAACGCCAGGCTCTCTCCGGCCTGGAGTTCATCAAGGACCTCGGCTTCGTCCCGAGCCCCAAGACCGGCAAACCGACGAGCTTCGTGATCCATCGCTACCACTATCCGGACCAGGAGATGGAGATCCGCGCCAAGGACGAACTCAAGACCCGCGATGGCAAATCGTTCGGAAAGGTGGTCGCCGTCGATCGCAAGCGACGAACCATCGACGTCAGCAAGGGCCAGGGGCAGCGCTTGAACCACCCCGAGTGGCTGTTCGCGCACACCAATCGAAACCCCAGGGTGAGGTTGATGGCCATCGACCGGATCGCCGGGGATCTGTTCGCGAACCCCGGCGCGGCGAGCCTCCTCCTCGCCCTTCCCTGCGTCACCCCGGCGAAAGCCGGGGTCCACTCCCGCCCCTTCGCCCCCCTCCCCACCGAGACCGCGGTCCACATCGCGGTCCGCGCCGTCCGCGAGATGGAAGCCCGCGTCCTCGCCATCCAAGGCCCGCCCGGCGCGGGCAAGACGTTC
>CAZYEA010000508.1:0-2036 GCA_964646485.1 uncultured Acidobacteriota bacterium | reverse complement strand
CCAGCATCAGGATCGCGGCCATCGCACCCTTCCCCACCGGCACCGCCTCCTGCATGTAGCGCCCGCGCAGCCTCACGGTACGAACCGCGTCATCGAAATCAAGGACTCCCGCCCCCACCATCGCGGAGTACTCGCCCAGACTGTGTCCGGCGACGCCCGCGGGACGGACGCCACGCGACTCGAGGGCGCGCAGAGCCGCGATACTCGTAGCCACGAGGGCTGGCTGCGTGTTCTCCGTGAGCTTGAGGTCGTCCTCGGGCCCGTTGAAGCAGAGATTGGAGAGCGGCGAGCCGAGGGCCCGATCGGCGGCGTCAAAGACCGCTTTCGACTCGGGGAAAGCCTCGGCGAGGGCGCGGCCCATGCCGACCGCCTGGGACCCCTGGCCCGGGAACAGAAAGGCGATCTTCACGAACTCGCTCGCGCTCCCGCCTCTTCCACCCGGGCGAGCCGCGCCACTTCGTCGGTGATCTTGGCGTTGATGCCGCTCTTCGAAAACTCTCCCGCGGTCCGGATACCCTCGCAGATCGCGAAGGCGTCGGATTTGCCGTGGCCGATCACGCAACAGCCCTTCACCCCGAGGAGCGGCGCGCCTCCGACTTCGCGCGGATCGATGCGCCTCTTGAGGGCCTTGAACGCCCCGCTCGCGAGCACCGCACCCGCCATGGCGAGAGGACGCCGCCGGATCTCTTCCTTGAGCATGAAGACGATCGAACTCGCGAGGGTCTCGGAAGACTTAAGGATCACGTTGCCGGTGAAGCCGTCCATCACCACCACGTCCGCTTCCCCGTTGAACACCTCGTGGCCTTCCACGTTCCCGACGAAGTTGAGGTGCGATTCCTTGAGGGCCGCGTGGACCTCGCGGGTGAGGTCGGTGCCCTTCGACTCTTCCTCTCCCATCGACATCAGCCCGACCCGAGGCTTGCTCATCTTGAGAACCTCCTCGGCGTACAGGCTCCCCATGACCGCGAACTCTTCGAGGTGACGCGGCTTGCACGTGGCGTTCGCGCCCACGTCGAGGAGCACGGTCTTGCCTTTGATGTTGGGGACCACGGCGGTGAGGGCCGGGCGGTCGATCTCGGGCAGGGTACCGAGAGTCATCTTGGCGATGGTCCAACAGGCCGCGGTGTTCCCCGCCGAGAAGAAGGCGTCCGCCTCTCCTTTTTCCACGAGTTCGACCGCGAGCAGGATGGAGGAGCGCTTCTTGAGGGTGGGCCGGCCGACCTTTTCGGCCATGCCGACCTCTTCGGGCGCGTCCACGAGACGGACGTCGAGGCCCGCGGTATCGACCTTCGCAACCTCCGCCGCGACCGCGGCCTCCCGGCCGACGAGGATCAGGGAGAGCCCGTAGCGACGGGCCGCATCGAGGGCCCCCGCGACCGCGACGTGGACCCCGAAATCACCGCCCATGGCGTCCACGGCGATGCGGACGCCCTTCAAGTTTCCGGTCATTCCGTTGAGGTTACAGCCAGGAGACCGGCCGCCAGGGAGGATCGAGAACGCTTACGCGGCGTTCTTCGCGGCGATGACCTGCTTGCCCTTGTAGAACCCGCAGCTCGCGCAAACGCGATGCGGCATGGTGGCGGCCCCGCAGTGGCTGCACTTGCTGAGGCTGGGGGTTTCGAGAAAATCGTGAGCGCGCCGCATGTTGCGACGGCTCTTGGAATGGCGGCGTTTTGGATTGGGCATGGTTTTAGGAGCCTTGGATTCTACCGCGAGTTCTTCGACGGCGCACGTTCTGCACTCCCGAGGAGGGCAAGGGAGGAGAACGGCGTATCGCTCTTCGCCTCTTTCGGGCACCCGCAGGTTGAAAGATTCCGGTCGGCGCCGCAGGTCGGGCAGACACCCTTGCAGTCTTCCCGGCAGAGCCGCTTCATGGGCTGAGCGAGGAGGACCTGTTCGCGAACCGTGGCCCCGAGGTCGAGGACATCGCCCCGGTAGAACGCCACCACGAGGTCTCGATCCTGGAGCTCAGCGCCCTCCTCGTCGTCATGATCCGCCACCGTCCTCGATTCGGGAAGGACGAAGAGGTCGAGCTC
>CAZYEA010000507.1:0-2046 GCA_964646485.1 uncultured Acidobacteriota bacterium | reverse complement strand
AGCCGCGGCTCGCGGCCGATCCAGATGTTCTGTGCCACCGTCAGGTCGCGGATCAGCGCCAGTTCCTGATGGATGATGCCGATGCCCTGATCCTGTGCCGCCTTGGGGTTCGGCAGGGTCACCTCCTGCCCGGCAATCAGGATCCGCCCGACGACCGCGATTACCCGCTCGACGCCCTCTACGCCGCGCCCTGCGCCCCGACAGCCCGGGGGGCGCGCGGCCCCGGGTACGCGCCCCTGGACCAACTCACCCTCGAAGTGCTGCTCGGCATCCGCTAAGGCCTATCGGGCAGGATGCGACGCCTCTTTCTCGGGATCGACGTCTCGACCACCGGCGCAAAGGCGCTGTTGATCGACGAGGCAGGCGCCTTCGTCGCGAGCGCCACCACGCCGCTTACCGTTCAGTCCCCGAGGCCGCTCTGGTCCGAACAGAATCCCCACGAGTGGTGGATGGGAACCTGGCGGAGCATCCGTGACGTGATGGCGAAGGCGGCGGTCGCGGCCGACGAGATCGCCGCGGTGGGACTGACCGGCCAGATGCACGGCCTCGTCCTCCTCGATAGCGACCGCCGTGTCCTGCGGCCCGCCATCCTGTGGAACGACCAGCGGACGGCCGCGGAGTGCGACCTCATCCGCTCCCGCATGGGTGGAAAGCATCGGCTGGTCGAGGTCACGGGCAACGACGCCCTCACCGGATTCACCGCCCCCAAGATCCTCTGGGTCCGCGCACACGAGCCTGAGGTGTACGAGAAGGCGGCCCTCGTGCTCCTGCCCAAAGACTACGTTCGCCTGCGACTCACCGAGGTCGCGGCCATGGACAAAGCCGACGGCTCGGGCACGCTCCTCTTCGACCTCGCCGCGCGAGACTGGTCGGGTGAGGTCCTCGATCGTCTGGAGATTCCTCAGGCGTGGATGCCGAAAACCTTCGAAGGTCCCGAGATCACCGGACAGGTCAGCCGGCGGGCGGCCGAGGAGACCGGGCTTCGCGAAGGCACGCCGGTGATGGCGGGCGGGGGAGATCAGGCGGCGGGCGCCGTCGGCGCGGGCGCCGTGCGCCCGGGAGTGGTGGCGCTCACTCTGGGAACCTCGGGAGTCCTGTTCGCCGCGACCGAGAGTCCCCTCAAGGAGCCTGAGGGCCGTCTCCACGCCTTCTGTCATGCCGTTCCCGCGCGCTGGCACTTCATGGGCGTCACCCTGGCCGCGGCGGGGAGCCTTCAGTGGTATCGCGACACGCTGGCCCCTGGTGTGCCTTTCGAGGCTCTGGTGGCGGAGGCCGCCGAAGTTCCCGCGGGAAGCGACGGCCTCCTCTTCACCCCTTACCTGTCGGGCGAGCGCACCCCTCACCCCGACCCGATGGCTCGCGCCTCGTTCGTGGGCCTCACCGTGCGGCACCGCCGCGCTCACCTGACCCGCGCCGTGCTCGAGGGCGTCGCGTTCTCGATGAGAGATTGCTTCGCGCTCCTCGGCGAGGCGGGGCTACCGAAGGTCAGGGGAGTCCGCATCGCGGGGGGCGGGGCCAAGAGCCCCTTGTGGCGGAAGATCGTGGCCAGCGCTCTCGATTCAGAGGTCGTCACCGTCAACAGCACGGAGGGAGCGGCCTACGGCGCCGCCCTTCTCGCGGGAACAGGGTCTGGCTCCTGGCCTGACGTTGACGCGGCTTGCGATGCCGCGGTAAAAGTCACGGGTCGCGATGAGCCCGAGGCGTCGTGGGCGGCCGTCTATGAAGGGGCGTACGCGCGCTACCGAGGCCTGTATCCGGCGCTGAAGACGACCTTCGACGGACCCTGAGCGGTTTCAGCCCTCATTGTGCGATCGGGGACAAAGGCGACGGTGATGCGCCAGGTGGCGCTGGCCGCGGCGGGACTGGGTGTGGCCGGCCTCGCGCGGTTTCTCGCGGAGGTTGATGCCGTCGTCGAGTTCCATCGAACTGCCTTGTTTCCGCGGATGGCCTTCCTCCTCCAGGCCGTCTCCTCCGGAGTTTCGGCCACGCTCGGTGAGGTTGTTGCGGCTTCGTTGATCCTCGGGTCCATCGCGTGGCTCGTCATGC
>CAZYEA010000506.1:0-2079 GCA_964646485.1 uncultured Acidobacteriota bacterium | reverse complement strand
GTGCGGCTGTCCTCGTCATGAGCCCCTGCCTGCTCAAGCCGGAGTGCAAGACCCCGCGCCAGATGAAGCTGGCGAATGCGCTGTGCAGGTTCCGGGAGATGGCGACAGGAGTTCCGCTCGCCCCCGCGACGACCGTATTTGCCTATCGAGATATCACCGCTGTTAACGCGTGATCCCGTACCCGCCGTCATTGCGAGGCCGCCGTCCGTCTGCGTCGGCCGAAGCAATCTCTCGTCCCTCGGCTGCAGCTGTGCCTCCGCCCTGTCGGGCACCGTTAGCGTGGCGCGATGCTAGGCGGGCTCAGGCACGACGGGCATCGCTTGAAGCGACGCAGTTGACACTCCTCTGCTCACCGCGCTCGACTTCCATCCCTCGGCCCGGTCGCGCTCCAGTTGCGCGAGACCCTTCCAAAGCGCCAGAATCCATCCAAATGAAACGCAAGCGACGGGGTAGGCTGCGTCGTGGTCGAGCAGCTGGTGGACTCTTGCTGAGTCAGCTCGAACGCGTTTCCAAGAATTTGTTTGAGAAGTACAGCGACGAGATTACTGCGCTCATCGGGCGGTCCTCCGGTATCTACGCCCTCTATGACGACGATGGGCTCTACTATGTTGGCAAGGCCGGAGACCTCAAGAATCGTGTCAAGGCGCACCTCAAGGACCGGCATCTTGCTAGTTGGTCCCATTTCAGTTTGTATCTTGTCCGAGATGCCGAACACATCGGGGACTTGGAATCGCTTCTGATTCGCGTCGCCGCTCCTTTGGGCAACAAGAACCGACCGAAGGGCAGGGGGAGCAGTCAACTTACCGCGGTCTTGCGCACGGCGATCAAGGCGCGGCAGAAGGAAGAACTAGAGCAGTTGACTACTGGATTTCCCCATCGCGCTGAGCCGGAGAAACGTAGAGGCCGCAAGCAACAGACTGCGAAGGAGCTGGTCGATCGAGATACTCCGATCTTCAGAACCTACAAGGGGCGTGATTACAAGGCTAAGCTCCAGCCGTCAGGCACAATCGTTCTCAAAGGAGTCAGGTACCCCACGCCCTCTGCGGCTGCGGTGTCGATTACGAAACGCGCCCAGAATGGCTGGTCCTTCTGGTACTACAAGAACCCTGCGACGGCCACGTGGGAAAGACTGCGCGAGCTTCGGAAGTAGTTGTCCGAGCCACCATGGGCGATGAGCAAACCGCGCGTTGTCGGCGTGGACGGCTGCAAGGGAGGATGGCTCGCTGTCTCAATCAACGGGACTTCACTCGACGCGCAGGTCTTTGGGCAATTCGCGGATATGCACAGGCAACACCGCGGCGCCCTGATTCTCGTCGATATTCCGATAGGCCTTCCGAGCGCTGAGAACCCATCACGTCGAGCGTGCGACCTGGAGGCTCGACGAATCCTCAGCAGCCGAGCCAGTAGCGTGTTCCCAGCCCCTGCCCGAGAAACGCTCCATTCGAGGTCGTTTGTGGAGGCATGCGAGACAAACGTTGGCATCCTTGGCGTCAAGATCTCGCGGCAGGCCTGGGGGATCGTTCCCAAGATCAGAGAGGTCGACGAGTACCTTCGACAAGCCACGGGGCGTGACGCGCTGATTCGGGAGGTGCACCCCGAAGTCTGCTTCTGGGCACTCAACGGCAGGCAAGTCCTATCGAATTCGAAGAAGGAGAGTGACGGACGACGCGAACGGACGAGCGTTCTCACGCGTTGGTTGCCCGCTGCGTCGAGCTTTATCGAGGCCTGGCTCCGCCGATTCCCTCGGCGGGAGGTCGCGCATGACGATCTCTTGGATGCGTCTGCAGCTGCGTTGACGGGGCTCGCCACAGGAGGAGTCCTTCAAACGATTCCCGCGAAGCCAGTTCACGACGGCGCCGGCCTGCCAATGGAGATGGTCTACCGCGATGTAGCACCGGGCGAACGTGCAAAGCCCTGAGGCTGCATGACGTCAGGCGAAAGCGGGTTCTTCGGTGAGGACAAGGGGCTAGACCCCGACTACGAGGCCCTGCGGATTCCTGACCAGGCCGACTCGATCCTTGCTCGGCGGCACTTCGATGAGCTCTGGCGAGCGGCCATGCCCTACTTGGCCGACGAGGT
>CAZYEA010000505.1:0-2101 GCA_964646485.1 uncultured Acidobacteriota bacterium | reverse complement strand
TGATCCAGCCCGGAGTGTAAAACCCCAGCTGGACTGTGTTCAGGGGGAAAGGTTAACCCGATGTCGTCACCGCGATTGACCAGGTCAGACGGTTGCGCGAGGGTTCAAAGGAAGTGCTCGGGTACGGATACTCCGTGGAGTGGCAGGAGGTTCAGTCGCGGCGGCACGGAAAGAACCTGTTCCCCAGCAAGGTGCTTTTCGCCACAGAGCTTGATCTCTTGCGTCTAACTGGTAAGGAACGGGAGTTCCGAAGGTTCACGGAGGCGGTCACTCGCCTCAGGGCCGAGTTTCCCGAACTGGATTCATGGGTCAGGTCAAACATCGGGGTCTTCACTGATGCCGCGCCAGACCTAGATGGTTTCGTCGAAGTCCTTCAGTACTTCAAGGAGCATCCACGCCCAAATCTATTCGCTCGGGAGCTCCCTCTGTCCGTGGACTCCAAGTTCATCGAGCGCCACGAGCGACTCCTCTCGCAATGGCTGGACGTCATCCTGCCGCCGCACGAAGTGCGTGCAGACGAGGACCACTTTGCGCGTCGGTACGGACTCCGCTATCACGAGCCCGACATCTTCGTGCGATTTCTTGACCCCGCCGTTCAGGCTGAGCTCGGGATTCCCTACGAGGCTCTGGCGGTCCCGCTGCACACAGTGGGTGGTTGGGTCGTTCGGAACGTCTGCGCAATCATCGTCGAGAACCGCGTGAACCTGATGACCTTGCCGTATTGCACGCGCACCGTCGCCATCGGCGGCCTGGGGAACGGTGCATCGCTGCTGCGGTATGTCTCATGGCTCCAGCACGCCCGCGTGTGTTACTGGGGCGATCTGGACAGCGAGGGCATTGTGATCCTGTCTCGAGTCCGATCCATGTATCCGGCGACCGAGAGCCTGTTCATGGATTGCGAGACGCTAGATCTCTACCGCCACCTCGCGGGCCAGGGCAGCGGACGTCGATCTCCCGGGCCCCCGGCAAATCTGACACCATCCGAGGCGGAAGCGTTCCGGGTATGTGATGAGGAAGGCTTGAGACTCGAGCAGGAGCGCATCCCGCAAGCGGCGGTAGTCGGGATGTTCGCACGCGACCTTGGTGCCGGGAGTCGAGGGGCCGCAATCGCGTTTTCGATGCCCGTCGTCAACCTTGCGGATGCTGCGGGGAAGGGGACGTCATGACACGAAAGCCCTCGACTCGACTGCGAGCGGCCCGACGCCGTGCAGCTAGCCCATCGGCGACCCGTGGATATGCAACCGACGGAGCGCCCTGATCGGCCGCCGGGACGTGAATGGCAATACGGGCTCCGTGCCCCGAGGACTCCAGATTCTTCAGATGGACGTAACCGCACTAGCAGAGAGCCCGCCGCCGCCGTCACTGGTCGTGACGCCGTGGTCGGGCTCACGCGGCCAGGACCTGCTCGGCCTCCGCGCTCCCGCAGAGCGGATTGCCAACGCGCTCATGGACGGCGTCACGACCATCTCGCCGCTCGTCCGCTACCTCAGCTTTCGATCATGGGTGATCCGCCGCTACGCCGAGCTCGGCGGCCCGAACCGTCGGGCCGACTTCTACGGGTTCGCGGGCAAGTGCGAGGCCGCCCTCGTGATGGGCCACAAGGTCGCAGGCGAGCCGACGACCTTCCTGATCGGAAGCCGCGAGGCCGGCAAGGAGGTTCTCGCGGGCGGGCCGCTATCGGTCCGGAGGCTGACCGCGAACCTCGCCGTGGACGCGTACTCGGGTCCGTCCCAGGACCTGTCCATCGGGATCCCGATCGCGCCGGTGCCCGGGCTCAGCACAGAGCGAGGCTTGCCTCTCGCCGAGGCGGCGGGGCAAGTCCTCGACCACGAGCCGGCCCTCGCCCAGATCGAAGTTTCGGCGGAGCCGCAGCCGCTCGACCGGGAAGAGGCCGCCGCCCTCGCGGCCGCGTTCCCCATGCGCGCGCCGTCGGGGCGTGAGCGGGACCTTCTGGTCGGGGCTGTGTGCCCGCCAAGCCCGCGCCCGGGCGAGTTCGGGCGGCTCGCCGCCTACTGCTACCTCCTGCACCTGGCTGGCGAGGTCGGCGGTCACGCGATCCAGGAGGCCGACGTGTTCCGCTCGGCGATCCTGGGCGAAGATG
>CAZYEA010000504.1:0-2111 GCA_964646485.1 uncultured Acidobacteriota bacterium | reverse complement strand
GAGAGAGAAGGCCTTGTTGAGTTCGATCATGCGGCTGGTGATCGACTCCAGGAAGTAGCGGTCGTGGCTGATGGCCACGAAGGCCTCGGGCTCGCGGGGGAGGAGGTCCTCGAGCCAGAGGATGCCTTCGAGGTCGAGATGGTTCGTGGGCTCGTCGAGCAGGAGCAGTTCGGGCTCGCGGATCAGTTCGACCGCGATGGCGAGGCGCTTCTTCCAGCCCCCGGAAAGAATGGCGGTCTTCGCCTCGGGGTCATCGAAGCCGGAAGTCCCCATCATGATGGCGACCTTGGTGTCGACCTCGTGGGGGTCGAGATGAGAGTCCTTGAGTGCGTCCTTCAGCACCTGCTCAACCGTGTGGTCGGGATCGAACTTCGGGTCCTGGGCCACGAAACCGAAACGCAGGCGCTTGCGGGCCGCGCGGGTTCCCGTACTCGGCTCCTCGAGGCCGGCCAGGATGCGAAGGAGCGTGGTCTTGCCCGAACCGTTCGGTCCCACGAGGCCGATGTGATCGCCCTCGAACACGCCGAAGGAGAGGCCTTCGAAGAGGGGGGCGGCGCCAAACGCCTTTCCCAGGTCCTGACAACTCAACAACAGCTCAGCCATTACTCTCCGTTCACGAGTCTTTCTTTCGCCTCCCGATCGAGACGTTTGATGCGGATCTCTTCTTTCAGACCATCGCTCCAGGTGGGGCACTCACGAGACCACGCGAGTGTCACCGGAAGATGGGCCCGCGTGTAGCGCGCGCCCTTGCCCTCCTGATGCTGCTTGAGCCGGGCTTCGACGTCCTTCGCGACTCCCGTGTAGAGCGACCCATCGCCGCAACGCAGGATGTAGACCCAGGGCAAGCGGGCATTCTACCGGTCAGGCCTGCAGAGGCCTCCGCGGTACCATTCCCTCATGCTCTCCCGTCCTTCGCGACTCATGGTCGTCGCCTGTCTGCTCTCGATGTCGACCATGGCCTGTCGTCGCACCACGAGGATCGGCGACATCGTGGCCGATCCGCGCGCCTTCGAGGGCCGGACGGTATCCGTCCGGGGCGAAGTCGGCGACACCCTCAACATCGTCGTCCTGAAGGCCTATTCGATCAACGACGGTTCCGGCACGATCTACGTGGTTACGGACACCGCGGTGCCGCAGCGAGGAGAGTCGGTGGGCGTCACCGGGAAAGTGAACCAGGCCTTCGCCTTCGGCGACAAGAGCCTGCTCGTGATCCACGAAGATCCGCGCTAGATCTCCTCTTCCGCCTCCGACACCGCGCCGATGCGCTTCCGCATCGAGGCCGCGAAGAATGCGGCGGGAATCGAGAGCAGGGTGAAAGCGATGAGAGCCCGGGCCACGTTCTCGATCCTCCAGTTCAGGTAAGTGCCCGCGGTCACGAGATCGTTGTCGGCGTAGCTCTTGCCCTGCAGATACCAGGCCTTGTCGACGGTGTTGCCCAGCAGCATGAACCCGAGTCGCAGGCTCGCGAAGAGGATCATGAAGGCGAGAAAGGCGTAGAGCGGCCGCTCCGCCTCCAGCTTGCAGCCCCAGCCGGTGAGGCCGCGGTAGAGGAAGAGCGCTCCAAAGGCGATCTCGCCTCCGTGGCCGCCAAGCGCGATGGCGAGCCTCTCCCGGTAGGAATTGAACATGACGAAGTAGACGACCGCGACGACGCCGAGGGCGATGAGGACTTCCTTCCGCTCGCGCTGCCACCAGGCGAGGATGACGACGCCCACGACCCAGGCGGCCACGATGAGGGTCGAGCGCTGGTGGTCGCTCATGGTGACCCCGCCTCCTTCGGAAAAATCGAAGGCCGGAATCGCGCTGTAGCCGAAGAGCCAGAGCACCGCGGTGTGGCCGAGCTCGTGCACCAGGGTGGTGATGGGGTGGAGGATGAACGACAGGAAGGGGAAGAAGGTGAGGGCGAAGGCCATGGCGAGGCCGATGGCGGCGGCCCGCCAGCCGGCGTGAGGGACGCCGAGGGTCTCGGGTCCGGGCGGCTTGGGCGGATCCTGCCACGCCGGAGGGGCGGTGGCCGCGGGCCGGGTGGGGGTGAGCGGAGCGTCTCCGGCCGGTCGGGCGCGCCACTTCGAAAAGACCACGCCGCACGCGGCGCACTCCCGCGCTTCGCC
>CAZYEA010000503.1:0-2112 GCA_964646485.1 uncultured Acidobacteriota bacterium | reverse complement strand
GGAGTTCTGAGAAAGGCCTCGTAAAGAGGCCTTTTCTCGTTAACGGTCTGGGCCTTTCGCCCACCGCGCGTAACTCTCGGGAATCGTGGCACTTCCTGAAGGTCCACGATTTGCCGGGCGCTCTCGAATCCGAGGCATCGCATCGCCGTTTCGGTCGCCACGCCGGGGTTGGGGACCGAAAGTCTCTCCGCGCTCTCAAACGCCCGAGCGGGTCTGGTTAACGCGCCGCCGGGGTGAACGAGGGGTGAGATTCGGACCCTGCGCCGCTCCCCGACCGTTTCGCGTATTCAGAGGCAGGCGGCCCGCACCGGACGCGGGCCCCATTCCAGCATCAGGTGCGAAGCCGAGCGCCAAGCGCACGCCCGCACGGATGCATGTCCCCCTTCACGGAGGATGTGCCCGTGCACGACACCGCGCTCACGGACGATGCGCCCGCCCCCACCACCACGCTCGACCCCGATGCCCCGACCACGCCCGCCGCGCGGCTGGACAACATCGCCGCCATCCTTGCCGAGGGCATCCGCCGCCGGCGGCGACAGGTCGCCATATCGGGGCCGAGCATCGAGCATCAAGAAGGCTCTCCGACTCGACTTGAACTCTCCGAGCATGCCCGCCCTGATGGGTCGCGTGGTTAACGACCACGAGAACGGAGACCCCGATGGCGATCGATGTGAATGCAGCCGAACGGGCCTTGGAACAGATGACGGTGCCGCAGCTGAAGCAGCGGTACGCCAAGGTCTACGGCGAAGAAACTCGCACGCACCACAAGGTGCTGCTCATCAAACGGATTCTCTGGCGGATGCAGGCCCTGCGAGAGGGCGACCTCTCCGAGCGGGCTCGCCAACGGGCGCGTGAACTGGCCAACGACGCTGACCTGCGGCGAAGCCCGCCACGAGCCCAATCACCGGACGCGCCCAAGCCCCGGGCCAACGGCGAGAGCGTGGTGAGCGTGCCCATCCACACGCGAGAGGACGGGCGGCTGCCGCCACCCGGGACGGTCCTCCGCCGCGAGTACAAGGGCCGCGCCGTGTTCGTCCGGGTGCTGCCCAAGGGCTTCGAGTTTGAGGGAGAGGTCTACCGGTCGCTGAGCGCCATCGCGGCGAAGGTGACCGGGTCGCATTGGAACGGATTCCGATTCTTCGGGCTCCACGAGCCCGGCATCACGGAGGGCAAGGCATGAGGACGACGATCGAAACCAAACCCGTGAAGAACGCCGGCGTGGCCACGGTGCGCTGCGCCATCTACACACGCAAGTCCAGCGAACAGGGACTCGAGCAGGAGTTCAACTCGCTGCACGCCCAGCGCGAGAGCGGCGAGGCCTACGTCGCCAGCATGAAGCACGAAGGCTGGGTCGCGCTGCCGGACCAGTACAACGACGGCGGCTTCACCGGCGGGAACACCGACCGACCCGGCTGCCAGCGGCTCATGGCCGACATCGAGGCGGGCAAGATCGATTGCGTCGTGGTCTACAAGGTCGACCGCCTGTCGCGTTCGCTCCTGGACTTCGCCCGCATGATGGCGGTCTTCGAGAAGCACCGCGTGTCGTTCGTGTCGGTGACGCAGCAGTTCAACACCACGCAGTCGATGGGGCGGCTCACGCTGAACATCCTGCTCTCGTTCGCCCAGTTCGAGCGGGAGATCATCTCCGAGCGCACCCGCGACAAGATCGCCGCGTCCAAGCGCAAGGGCAAGTGGTTCGGCGGCAAGCCGATCCTGGGGTACGACCTCGCGCCCCAGCCCGCGGGCGGGAGCAAGCTCGTGGTCAACGCGGCGGAGGCGGAACTCGTCCGCGAGGTCTACCACCTGTATCTGGAGCACCGCTCGCTCACCAAGGTGGCCCAGATCCTCAACGCCCGAGGCAGCACGAGCAAACGCTGGACGACCCGCAAGGGCACGGCGGTCGGCGGTCGCGTGTGGGACAAGCACCTGCTGATCAATCTCCTCACCAACCCGTCTTATGTGGGCAAGGTCAAGCACAAGAAGGAGTTGTTCGCCGGCGAACACGCGGCCATCGTCGACGAGCGTCTGTGGCAGCAGGTTTTCCAGACGATCAAGCACAACGGCCGCACCGGCGGCATGCACGTCCGCAACCAGCACGGGGCGCTGCTCAAA
>CAZYEA010000502.1:0-2126 GCA_964646485.1 uncultured Acidobacteriota bacterium | reverse complement strand
GGTCGAGGTAGCCCTCGGGCAGGGCGACCTTCTGGGTGCCCGCACTCTTGCCGCGCGCCACGCGCACCGCGGCCGGAGGAAACGGGGTCTGCGGGTCGACCACCGCGATCGTCTCTGCCAGCTGATCGAGCGATTCGACGCGCATGAGGGCGTCGCGCAGGGGCGCCGAGCCCGGGAAGCACTTCGTGTACCAGGCGGAGTGCTTGCGGAACGCGCGCATGCCCGCGAGTTCGCCCATGAAGACCGCGAGGCCCCGCGCGTGCTTCATCATGGTGACCGAGATGTCGCCGAAGTTCGGCGGATCCTGCGGCTCGCGCCCGGCGAAGACGTCGGCGAGATCCCGGAAGAGCCACGGCCGGCCCAGGCACCCGCGGCCGACCACCACCCCGTCGCAGCCGGTCTGCCGCATCATTCGGAGCGCGTCGTGCGCTTCCCAGATGTCGCCGTTGCCGAGCACCGGGATCGTGCGCACCGTCTGCTTGAGTTCGCCGATCGCCGACCAGTCGGCCTCGCCGTCGTAGAGCTGGGCCGCGGTGCGCGCGTGCAGGGCGATGGCGGCGCAGCCCTCGCCCTCGGCGATCCTCCCGGTCTCGCGGAAGGTGAGCAGGTCGTCGTTGATGCCCTTGCGGAACTTGATGGTCACGGGAGTGGAGCCGGCGTTCTTGACCGCGGCACTTACGATGCCGCGGAGCAGATTCGGTTTCAGGGGGAGGGCGGCGCCTCCGCCCTTCGCCGTCACCTTGCGCACCGGGCAGCCGAAGTTCATGTCGATGTGATCGACCCGTCCCTCCTCGACGAGGACGCGGACCGCCTCGCCAACATAGTGGGGATCGACCCCATAAAGCTGGAGCGAACGCACCTTCTCGTCGGGCGCGAAGCTCGCGAGGAGTTCGGTCTTCGGATTCCCGTCCACGAGCGGCCGGGCCGTGATCATCTCGCTCACGTACAGACCCGCGCCGAACTCCCGGCAGATCGACCGGAACGGGGGATTCGTCACCCCGGCCATAGGGGCGAGCACCACCGGGGGGGCGACCGCGATGGGCCCGATCCGGAGCGGCGCGAACTCGCCCGGGCGCGCGAGCGGAACCTCGCGATTGAGCGGCGAGATGTAGGCGGGGTTCAATGGGAGGAGGAGGGGACCGGCGTACCCGATTCGAGCCAGCCGCCGCCGAGGCAGACCTCTCCGTCATAGAAGACCGCGGCCTGGCCGGGGGTGATGGCGCGCTGCGGCTCGTCGAAGGCGACGGTGACCCCGCGTCCAGAGGCGTCGGGAGTGATCGTAGCCGTCGCGTCTTTCGCCCGGTAGCGGATCTTCACCGTGGCGCGGATGGGCGCGGTCGGCGGTTCGATCGAAAGCCAGTTGACGTCGAGAACCCGGGCGCGCGAAGACAGAAGCGCCTCTTCGGGGCCGATCGTCACCGTGCGTGTGGCGGCGTCGATGCCGAGGACATAAAGAGGGACCGGAGAACCGACGCCCAGGCCCTTGCGCTGGCCGACCGTGAATTTGTGCACGCCCGCGTGTTCGCCCACCTTCGTGCCGTCACGGTCCACGAGGGCCCCGGCAGCGGGCGCGCCCTTCCCGTTCCTCTCCACGAAGCCCGCGTAGTTGTCGTCGGGGACGAAACAGATCTCCTGGCTTTCCGGCTTGTCCGCGGTCGCCATCTGAAGGCCGGCCGCGATCTTTCGCACTTCGGATTTGTGCAGGTGGCCTACGGGAAAGACCGCGGCGGCGAGCTGTTCCTGAGTGAGGCCGAAGAGAAAATAGGACTGGTCCTTGTCGGGGTCCGCGCCGCGGAGGAGGCGGAAGCGGGAGGTGGCGGGATCCTGGTCCTTGCGCGCATAGTGGCCGGTCGCGACATGATCGATTCCGAGCGCGCGGGTGCGGGCGAGGAGCGAAT
Organism: uncultured Acidobacteriota bacterium; assembly: GCA_964646485.1. Lineage (GTDB taxonomy): Bacteria > Acidobacteriota > Vicinamibacteria > Fen-336 > JAGNNV01 > JAGNNV01. Next base: position 228 of record CAZYEA010000502.1, on the reverse strand, counting down.
CGAACTTAACGTCGGTGTTGCAGTGGGCGCAGGGAAGGGGAGTCCGTCCCTCCGTGTAGTCCTTCACGAAAGGCTCGATCACGCCCTTGCGAAACGCATCCTCCAGGTTGAGGACGTAGTGGGGCAGCCCGAGCTGGGAGGCCACGCGCTTCGCGTCATGGAGGTCGTTCAAGGCGCAGCACCGCCCGAAGGAGGAGCCGTGGCCCTCCGTCTGGTCATGGAGCTGCA
>CAZYEA010000501.1:0-2141 GCA_964646485.1 uncultured Acidobacteriota bacterium | reverse complement strand
CCAAAGATCTCGACACCAAACTCCGCGAAGTAGCCCGCCATCGCCCCCACAGCGTAGCCGAAAACAAGGGGCCGGAATCCCGGGCTTCCCTCCGTCATTCCCAGGTAGCTCGTCGCGAGCTTTCCGACCTCTCCCTCGTAGCTTGAAATGATGGACCCCAAGATGCTGACGGTCAGTTGCTCTTGCACTTCTGGTCGGGAAAGGAACTGGGCCGCACCCCAGAGGCCAGTGCCGAGTTTCTTGAGCTTCTCTCGCTGCTCAGAGATGAATTGTGGGTTCGCGAGGATCTTCGCGACCGGCGCCCCGGCGGGTCCGAGGGCCGGCTCGACGATCAGGCGGATGAGCCTCTCCTCTTCCGAAGACGGCGCCAGGATGGTCGCCAGGGCGCCGGCAGATCCTACGAGGTCGAACACGCCAACTACCGAGTCCTTGAAGGCGCCATAGGCGCCACGAGGCACACCTGCCATTGCTCCGATCAGGAACCATCGCGTGTACTCATCAAGTTGGTCTGCCGTCAGATAGATCTGTCGGGCCGTGAAGCCGACCTCGATCTGACCGCGGACTGAATTCCAAATCGCGATCATCTGCGGGTCATCGCCTATGACCCGCGCCGCCAGGACTTCAGCGACACGCTTGAACCAGTCCGAATGACGCCTCGGGACGCCGCCCGCGCTCGCGTAGCCACCGACGATCGCAGTGGTCTTCGGGGCGTCGCCTTCCTTTTGCGTCACGTCCGCGACGACGGTTTGGGGAAGGGCGCCGCCTGTGCCAAGCAGCGCCATCGCCCGGATACCGACCTCGTCGGTGAGACTCAAGACGACGCCGGAGAGGGGCTGCTTGGAATTCTCATCGACGGCCATCGATCGGACTCGGAATCGCACTTTGCCGTCCAAGTCGGTCGTCTGCGGGAAGGAAGCCTCCTGCCACGCATCGTTGCCTCGCACCACAGCGGTGACGCCGGATTCGTCGTCGACCTCGAACGTGCGCTTGTCGAGGAAGGCTCCGACGGACAGGCCGACGAGCGGCGTCGTACCTCGGTAGAACGTGGCGCTTTGGGTAACATCCCAGAAACGCGGCAGGCTGATGTTTCCGACGAAGATGTTCGCCAGGCCAAAGAACCCGGCAGCGTAGGACGGATGGACATCCAGCGTATCCCACTGAACCCGATCGGCACCCGTTCCGACGGGCAATGTGACGCTCGCTCCCGCGGCTTCGGCAAGCAACCGTCCCAGAGGCACGACTCGATGTCGGTTTCCGTCGGTACCGACTCCATCCATCAACGGGACGAGCCTGCCCTTATAGAAGTTGAAGGCAGGCGATCTCGGATCGGGGCTCTGTCGCACCAGGGCGTACGGCGAAGCGTCATCCAACGCTGACAAGTCTGCGCGCAGGCTCTTTGCACTAAGCGACAAGGTGTCACCCATCGTCCCGGGGGCGCCGACTTCAACATCGTATCCGGCGCCCCGGCCTGGGTCCAGGAACTCGGCGATCTGAGGACCTTTGAAGAGGATGCCCTGCGGAATTGCGTTTCCCGTGACCGTCCCGAGCTTGAACTGGACAAAGCTCCCAAGACGGGCCGCGAGGCGTTTGTCCCGGATGGCGGGAGCCAGGGACGCGGCAAGCCTGGCATTCTCAGGAACGGCAACGAGCGGCTCACTCCTGTAAACCTCGCCTTGCTTCGTCAGCTTCAGAGTTCGTGCCTCGGCTCCAGTTGAGACCTCAATGGTCTGCGTGGGAGCCGTGTTTCCCTTGTCGATCAGTTCCACTCGGAACGAACTGGCAGACGCGGAGCCGGGCATGAGCGGCGTCTTCAGCGTGGCGGTTCGGCTGACGATCAAGCCGAACACGGCTGTGGGTTCGATCAACAGAGACTGCGTTGAAACGCGGTTGGCCGCGTCCACGGCATAGGCGGTAACAAGCTCGGTCTGGGGTCCAACCGCCACGTTCGCCTGGTAAGTGCCGGTGAAGGGGCCGCGATTGTCCGTGCCGCTTCCAGTCTGGACTACGGAAACGACTCGCTCGTTCACCACCACCCGCTCTATGGGTGCAATCTCGCTCGTCACCGCCCCTTCACCGAAAACATTGGACTCGCGCCCATCACCCGCCAGTGGGAGGAAGGTCTTGAACGCCAGGCTGATGGT
>CAZYEA010000500.1:0-2153 GCA_964646485.1 uncultured Acidobacteriota bacterium | reverse complement strand
CCGTGAATTATCCCGGGCGCGAAGGGCTCCGCGGGACAGAAGGGCTCATCTGGGACGGGGCAAGATGGTCGGACCATTAGGCCTTTCCTGGGTTGGCAACCGGACCGCCCTGGGTCAGAATGATGCCATGGTCAGGCCGATCAGCGGGCTTTTGCCTTTCGCCTTCGCGACGCTGGCGTTCGCAAGCCCGGTGCGGGCCGCGGACGAGAGGCCGAACCTCCTCATCGTGGACGCCAAAGCGACGGCCGGCGCGTTCAGGACCATCCAGGCCGCTCTCGATTCACTGCCCGAGGACTCCCCCACCTATCGGACGATCCTGGTTCGCGCTGGCCTCTATCCCGAGAAGATCTACATCACCAAACGCCACGTGGCCCTGGTGGGCGAGGACCGGAAGAAGACGCGGATCGTGTTCGCGGAGCTGCGAAAGAACTGGCGGAAGGACCACCCCGACGACTGGGGCGCCGCGGTGATCAACATCGGCGACACCGTGACCGACCTCGTCATCGCCAATCTCACCGTGCACAACAACTACGGCTCGCTCCACGGAGACAACGACCACCAGTTCGCCATCCGGAGCGGGGGCGCCGCCACCCGCCTGTCCCTGCTCTCCGTCGACATCGTGGCGGACGGGGGCGACACCGTGAGCCTGTGGAACACCGCCACCGGCATGTACTACCTGGCGGATTCGTACTTCGAGGGCCACGTCGATTTCGTCTGTCCGCGGGGCTGGTGCTACGCCGCGGACAGCCGCTTCTTCGGCCACAACACCTCGGCCAGCATCTGGCACGATGGGAACCTGTACGAGGACTCGAAGTTCGTCATCCGGAACTCGAGCTTCGACGGCATCCCCGGCTTCGCCCTCGGCCGCAACACCCGCGACGGGCAATTCTTCCTGCTCGACTGCTTCTTCTCCAAGAACATGGCGGACAAACCGATCTACCAGGCTCCCGGCACCGCCACCTTTCAATGGCCGCGGCGCGCGTACTTCTCGAACGCGCGCCGTGAAGGCGGGCCGCTCGCCTGGCTCGCCGACAACCTCGGCCTCGCGAAGGGCGCGCCCGCCGCCGAGGACATCGACGCGCGCTGGACGTTTGGCGGAAGGTGGGATCCCGAGGCGAGCCTTCCCGCGGTCCTGCCCGGCGCGGCGATTCCTCGCCCTTACCAGGGGGCGCGCGTTCCTCGCGAGGGCCTGAACCTGCGCTGGCTCGCCGCCCGCGAGGCGAAGTCGTATGAGGTATTTCTTGGCGAAAGGGAGCCGCTCGCCCGGGCGGGCACCGTGCGCGACGCCGCCTACACGCCCGCGCCGCTCAAGGCCGCGACCGCCTACACATGGCGGGTGGACACCCTCACGCCCTCGGGTCAGCGCGTGCCCGGCCCGGTCTGGACCTTCACCACGCGCTGATCGCGCGCGGCCGCCCGGCGGGCGAAGACCTCAGGCGCCGGGCTTCACCGGAGCGCCCATCTGAGAGCCCGGGCGCTTCTGAGCGGCCGGGGTCACTTTCACATCGCGCATCACGAAATCCTCGAGTCCCTCGATGAGCGAGCCCTTGCTTACGCCCTCGATCACGCTGTCCAGGACGGTGAGGCCCTTCACCTTTGCGTTGGGGAGACCGCGCACGAAGAACGCGTACTCCGCCTTCTTCACGCTCATGCGCTCGACCCGCACGTTGCGCACGGTGGGCAGGAAGGAACCCCGGGCCCCTTCTTCATAGAGAAGGTCGATGTCGATCGCGGAGCCGACCTCCCCGATCTCGATGTCCCGCGCGAACACGTTCTCGATCACCCCGCCGCGCACGGCGTTGGTCTTGAGCCGGATCCCCCGCTCCAGGTCGGGGCTGCTCATGACCAGCTTCTCCGCGAAGACGTCGCGCACGCTGCCGCTCACCTCGCTGCCCACCGTGACTCCCCCGTGCCCGGCCCGCATGGTGGAGTTGCGGATCACGATCCGCTCCGAGGGCCGGTTCACCCGCCGGCCGTCCGCGTTGCGGCCCGACTTGATGGCGATGCAGTCGTCGCCGGTGTCGAAAGTGGCGTTCTCGATGAGGACGTCGGTCGAGGATTCCGGGTCGGCCCCGTCGTTGTTGGGCCCGTGGGAGATCACGGTGATCCCGCGGATGGTGACGTTGCTGGAAAGAGTCGGATGGATGACCCAG
>CAZYEA010000499.1:0-2161 GCA_964646485.1 uncultured Acidobacteriota bacterium | reverse complement strand
CCCAGGCCGAGGTGAACGCCTCGGCGATCTTGCTCTCGGGCGCAGGCGTCGCGGTCGCGACCGCGGTGGTGCTGTGGTTCATGGACTAGGGGCTGTCTTCATTGCGCCGAGACAAGCTCGGAGGAGGAGGAACCATAGGCAGAAACCTTCTGTAGCGACCCGCGGGTGAAAGTCCCGACCGGAAAGGCTGATGGCCCAGCCACCGGGAGCGAGTCTTGCGTCGTGCGCCCGCGAGGACGCCGGCGAAGCGTAGACAGCAGGTCCACGGGCTGGGGGATTGAGCCCCGAAATTGCCGTAGTCGAGGGGGCCGACGCCGTTGAAGAGGCGGAAGGCCACACCTGTCCGAGGAGCGAGACTCCGTGCTCGCGGCGTCAACGGACAGGCTCCTCCGGGGTCTGAGACCAGAGCACGTGGACAAGGGTTGCCCGGGAACTCGGGAGATCTCGCCGCCTCCTGCGAAGCGCAGGAACGATGGTGTGTAGCGAAGAGCGATCACCACCGGGGCGACGAGAAGTCGGAGCGCCGCAATAGGAGCTGAGAAGGCGGGGAACCGAAGCCAAAGGGACCCGCCGGAGCAAAGAGCGGCGTCAGGGCATGGAACCGTTGGAGGGAACGATGAACGAGACATCGAGCTCGGAAAGCATCTCAACGAAACTGGAACGGATAGCACAGCTGGCGAAGAAGGCGCCCGAGATGGCGTTTACGACGCTGGCCCATCACATCGATCTGGACTGGTTGCGGGAGGCCTATCGCCGAACGCGAAAGGACGGAGCAACGGGCGTCGACGGAGAGACGGCGGAACAGTACGCGGAGAAGCTCGATGAGAACCTCTCCGCGCTCTTGAGCCGAGCCAAATCCGGAACGTACCGGGCGCCGCCCGTGCGCAGAGTCTTCATCCCAAAGGGGGATGGGAAGCAGATGAGACCCATCGGCATCCCGACCTTCGAGGATAAGGTCCTGCAGCGGGCGGTCGCGATGCTGCTGGAGGCCGTGTACGAGCAGGACTTCTATGACTGCTCCTACGGCTTCCGGCCGGGGCGCTCGGCGCACGACGCGCTGAACGCGCTGCAGCACCTCACGGTGACGATGGGCGGCGGGTGGATCTTGGAGGTCGACATCAGGAAGTTCTTCGACACCCTCGAACACCGGCATCTTCGGGAGATTCTTCACCGCAGGATACGTGACGGAGTCGTGCTGCGACTCATCGGAAAGTGGCTGAATGCCGGCGTGGTCGACGGGGTCGAGCTCTCTCGCCCCGAACGAGGCACGCCGCAGGGTGGCGTGATCTCGCCACTCCTGGCGAACATCTACCTGCACACGGTCCTCGACGAATGGTTCGCAAAGGAGGTGCTGCCCCGACTTCGGGGTCGAGCCCACCTGATACGATACGCGGACGACTTCGTGATGATCTTTGCGCAGGAAGACGACGCTCGGAGAGTGTACGCAGCTTTACCCAAACGCCTCGAGAAGTACGGTCTCACGGTGCATCCGGAGAAGACGCGGCTCGTGGAGTTCCGACGACCCGATCTACCACAGGATGGTGACGGCCCAGGAACCTTCGACCTGCTCGGCTTCACCCACCACTGGGGGCTGACCCGCAAATCGAAGCACACGGTACAGCGGCGCACGGCGAAGGATCGACTGGCTCGTGCACTGACGCGCATCGCCCAGTGGTGTAGGGCGCATCGCCATGATCCGGTCCGCCAGCAGCACGCCGCCTTGAGCAGGCAACTGCTTGGGCACTACGCCTACTACGGGATCACGTCGAACTATCGATCGATCTCCCGCTTCTACTTCGCAGTCAGAGGCATCTGGCGTAAGTGGCTCTCGCGTCGCTCGTACAAAGGCCTGGTGAACTGGGATCGGATGCTCGCGACGCTGGAGCGTTTCCCACTCCCGCGGCCGCGCATCATCCAGCGCTTCGGCACGTAGCGAATCCATGAACTGAGGAGCCGGATGCGGCAATTCCGCACGTCCGGATCTGTGGGAGCCCCCGGGGCCTGAGCCCGGGGGCCACCCGGCGCCCCCCCGTACCGGTCGCGGTCCCGTTACCGGTCCCGAATCAGTGTGCCCCTCGACAGGCCCCGATCGCGGCGTTGAGGCACAACTGAGCAATCGGGACCGGGAGCGGGACCCGCGACCGCGACCGGGTAGGGGCTG
>CAZYEA010000498.1:0-2166 GCA_964646485.1 uncultured Acidobacteriota bacterium | reverse complement strand
GGGCGCCTCGTTCATCGTTCACAGCGTGCGCGACCTGCCGGTGGACGAGGCCTTCATCTCGGCCATGAAGTCGAGTGGCGCCTGTTACTCACCCACGCTGATGCGTGAGGTGTCCACCTTCGTGTATGAGTCGACGCCGCCGTGGGTGGACGATCCGTTCTTCCGCCGTGGTTATTCTTCGGACATCGCGACGGCACTGAAGGATCCGGCCCGGCAGGCGCGCTTCCGGACGAGCCCGGCCTTCGCCCAGGGCCAGAAGTACAAGGCCGCGCTCGAAGTGGCCAAGGCCAATCTCAAGCGCGTCGCGGCCTCGGGCATCCCGGTAGCCATGGGCACCGACAGCGGCCCGGCCGGCCGCTTCCAGGGATTCTTCGAGCATCTCGAACTCGAGATGATGGTCGCGGCGGGCCTCACTCCCGCTCAGGCCATCGTCTCGGCCACGAGCACCGCCGCGGCCTGCTGGGGAAAGGCCGGGCAGATCGGCGTCCTCGCAAAGGGCGCGGCCGCGGACCTCCTGGTTCTGAACGCGAACCCGCTCGACGACATCAAGAACACCCGGCGGATCGACGCGGTCTATGTGGCCGGCCGCTTGTTGGACGCTCCGCGCTGAGCCCCGAAGTCGAAGCGCGCCGGCTCAGCGCTGGAACGCGTACGACATCTTCACGAAGAGCGAGCGCGCGATCGGCTCAAGGACGTCGCGCTCGTTCGGCTCCCGATCGTCTCCGTAACCGAGGAACACAACGGTCTGCCAATTGAGCTTGTAGGCGAGAAGAAGGGAGCCGGAAAAGCTGCGGCTGCGGGCGGACACGGCGCTCTTGTAGAGACCGGGATCCCGCTTCGTCTCGACATACTGGCCGATGGCGCGCACAAAGCTCCGGGCGGTGAAGGTGTAAGTGGCGCGGAGCCGATCGACGCGCGCGGTGAAGAGGCGTCCCTTACCAAGCAGGTCGTCGTCCACATTCAGGAATCGCAGCGAATCGTTGAAGCTGAGGGCGAGGTTGTCGGTCGGACGCAGGGAAGCGTCGAAGGTGAAGGTGGCGCCCCGGCCGCGGCGCTCGTTGGCGAAGTCGATCTCCTGACCGAACCGCGCGGTCAGGCTCACGTTGTTGAGAAACTGGGACGGGCTCGTCTGAACCGCGACGTTGCCGTACGAGCGCGACAGCACGCTCGGGCCGGCCAGGACCCGGTCGTAGTGGTAGCGGAACTGAAGAAAAGAGTTGAGCTTCGCGTCCATGCCCGTGCCGACATCGAAGAGCTGCTGGAGCAAGCCGCCTTCGCGATCGGTCTGACGATCGAGGGTGGCGAAGAACCTCTGCCGGCGCAAGATGCCCTTCGGCCGGATGGTGTAACCGACATCGCCGAAGAGCTGTCGGTAGCCCACCTGCGGCACGAAGCCGCTGTCCGCGCGAAAGCCCTCGTCGATGTCCTGGAATTGAGTGAACCAGTCGACGTGGGTCGAGGAGTGCTGCCACCACAACTGGGCGGCGTGACCGTCAAGGCTCCGGCCGTCCCACTCGGCCGCGAGCCCGGGCCGTACCGGCGTCCTCGACTGGCTCCACAGCACCTGCCCGGTCACGGTGTTAGTGCTGCCACGCTGCCAGCGGAAGTCGGGGCCGAAGACCCGATTGGATCCACCGCCTTCGATCTCGCGATCGACCATCAGGGCGCTCACGAAAGATCGACCGAGATCGCGCTTCAACCGCGCCATCCCCACCCAGGACTTGAAGTCCTGGTCGGCAAAGTCTGAGCCCTGGGCGCCGGGAAGGATGACACTGCCGCCTCCGCGATCCTCGGCGGCGAGTGCGGTGTAACCGAGCGACCCGATTTTGCCGGTGCCCCTCACGCCCCAGCGCGGCGAGGTGATGGTGCGCGTGTAGACCGCCTGAATGGGAGTGGAGAAGAGCTCTATGCCTTCGAGGAAGAAGGGCCGCTTCTCGGAGTAGAACAGAGCGAAGCGCTCGTTGGTGGAGATCTGCGCCGCGTCCGCTTCGATCTGCGAGAAGTCCGGGTTCACGGTTCCGTCAACGGCCAGGTTCGCGGTAGGGCGCAACTTGATGTCGACCCCGCCCGTCTGGTCGAAGGGGCTTCGCGTCACCGCGCCATTGCCCGCGGCGGCCAAGTCGTGGCCGGCGAGCGCTGAGGGCGCCACCACGAGCCCGCCCGCGG
>CAZYEA010000497.1:0-2176 GCA_964646485.1 uncultured Acidobacteriota bacterium | reverse complement strand
GGATTTACTCCGGCCGGAGCGCGGGGGTCTGGGGGGCTAAGCACCGGTACGCCGTCGTGGATCCTGCGGCCTCTCGCCCCAAAAACACTAGCGGAGGCCGGATTTACTCCGGCCGGAGCGCGGGGGTCTGGGGGGCTAAGCACCGGTACGCCGTTGTGGATCCTGCGGCCCCCCAGCTAATAGATGGAGCGGGCGACGGGGTTCGAACCCGCGACACCGAGCTTGGGAAGCTCGTACTCTACCAACTGAGCTACGCCCGCTCTGAGAGACGCAGCACGGCGATATTAGGTCGCGCCCCTTCTCAGCGTCAACAACGCGGCGGACCCGCGCCCGCTTCGACGGGGGAATTGGCCTATTTGGGAATCAGAACCGTGTCGATCACGTGAATGATTCCGTTGCTCGCCGGAACATCCGCCTTGACCACGGTGGCGGCATCGACCTTGAGACTCGTCTTGGAGGCTTCGATCCTGATCCTTCCGCCCTGGACCGTGCTCAGGTCCTTGAGGCCGCGGAGATCGGTCGAGTTCGCGTTGCCCGCGAACACGTGATAGCTGAGGACGGCGGTGAGCTTCGCCTTGTCCTTGAGGAGTGCTTCCAGATCCGCCTTGGGAATCTTCGCGAACGCCTCGTCGGTCGGAGCGAAGACGGTGAAGGGGCCGGGGCCCTTGAGGGTCTGGACCAGGCCCGCCGCCTGCAGGGCGGCGGCGAGGCTCTTGAAGCTGCCGGCCGCGGCGGCGGTGTCGACGATGTCCTTCTGCTGGGCCATCGCGGGAACGGCGAGCAGAAGCACGGCAAGAGCGGCGGCGGCTTTCATTCTGTTCATGGAGCACCCTTCTTCCTTCAAGTGGGGGCGAAAGCGCCCCGGTGCCTGGAGCATGGAGTTCCTGCGCCACCCTCCATATGACCGCCGTCATGTGCGGAGCGTCCAGGACCAGCAGACACGCCCTCTCCACGACCCGGCGGTAAACTACGCCCCCAACCATCCCCGCACCCGGAGAAATCATGGGCCTATTCGGCAAACCCGACCCCCGACCCGCTCAAGCACCCCTCGCCCCCACCCCGGCGGCGCCTACCGCCGTTGCCGCGGCGGGCGCCTCTACCGCGGCTTCCCCCCTCGCTCCCAAGGCCTCCACCCGGACCACGGTGATGGGAGAAAAGACCCGCTACGTGGGCAAGATCGATACCGAGGAGCCCCTGCTCGTTCTGGGCCCGGTGGAGGGTGAGATCAAGTCGTCGAGCGAAGTCGAAGTTGGAGAGACCGGGGTGGTGACCGCGGCCATCAACGCGCGCTCGATCGTGATCTCCGGCCGCGTCCACGGAGACTGCACGGCCCGGGACAAGATCGAAATCCGGTCCTCGGGCAAGCTGAGCGGCAGCATCCACGCCGCCCGCATCGTGATCGCGGAAGGGGCCGAGTTCAAAGGAACGAGCCAGATGGCGGGCTCCGCCAAGTAGGCGAAGACCCCTCGCTATACTGAGCCCTGTTTGCCATGTCTGGTTCGAACCTGACCCCCATAGCGACCGACGAAGGCGCCACCCCGGAGCCCCAAGTCCAGGAAAGCGCCTCCGAGGAGCAGGCGGCGCCCCTGGATCCGGTGGCGGGTCTCGAGCGCGAGGTCGCCTCGCTCAAGGACCAGCTCCTCCGCCATCGGGCGGACTTCGCCAACTTCAAGCGACGGGTCGAGCGCGAGCAGAAGGTGGCCGGGGAAGCGGAGATCGCCTCACTGCTCACCGATATCCTCCCCTCCCTCGATGCCCTCGAAAAGGCCCTCACCGCCGAGGGCACGGCCGCGGAGATCCGGACCGGGGTCGAGATCACCCTCAAGGACCTCGCGACCACCCTCGCCAATCGGGGAGTGAAGATGGAGGATCCAACCGGGGAGAAGTTCAATCCCCTCCGTCATCAGGCCCTGTCCTACGAGCCCGTCACCGGTGTCGAAGATGGCACGGTCGCGACGTGCTACCGTAAGGGATACATCATGGGTGAGCGCCTGATTCGCCCGGCTCTCGTAAAAGTCGCCCGGGCGGCGGCCGAAGAGAACCCCTCGACCGTAGTGCCGGTTTCGCACTAGGAGACCAAAGACGCATGGGACGCATTATCGGGATCGACCTCGGCACCACGAACTCGTGTGTCGCCGTCATCGAGAACGGCCAGCCGGTCGTGATCCCCAACGCG
>CAZYEA010000496.1:1956-2192 GCA_964646485.1 uncultured Acidobacteriota bacterium | reverse complement strand
CGTTGCCGCAGATCCGGCGCGCCGGGCCAGCCGGATCGACCCGACTCTCGCGCTCGGTTACGACGAGGGGCAACCCCAAGAGAGCGCTGCGCAAGACGCTATAGTCCCGCGCGGGTTCAATTCAGGAGGAGGGGCCATGGGGCTCTTTGGCACGAAGGCCGCCACACACACGAATGCGCCGCGGCACTGGCCCGCGGTCTCGGTGAAGAAGTGGGACCGGGAGAACTTGTGGCAGA
>CAZYEA010000496.1:0-1946 GCA_964646485.1 uncultured Acidobacteriota bacterium | reverse complement strand
CGCAGGTCGCGGAGACCGTGGTGAACAGCCTCACGAGTTCCCCGGCACCGGTCTTCAGTCTTCGGAAGCACCTTCTCTTCGAGGACGGGATCGTGGAAATCCCGATGATGGTCGAGGAGTCCGGCCAGACCTACGCCATCTACGCCTTCGCCACGGTCGACGATCAATCGGCCGGCCTGTACTCCTCGTGCCGCACCTTGCTGCGTCAACGGGCGAACATTCAAGCCGTCTACTACGCCTCCGAGCCCCTGCGTCCGGCCAAGCCGACGAGCTGCCTTCAAGCCCTCGACTCTCCTCACTTCTCGGCGCTCGAGGAGGAAAGGCCCGACGCGGAGTATGCGACCTGGTGGCCCACCGCCGAGGAACCCCGCCTCGCCGACTCGCCGGCCCTTGGGTACCTCGACCGCTGGTTCGCGGCCACCGACGGCTACGGCTCCTTCGTGTTCACGGCCTGGGCTCACGATCTCGAACTCGTGGCCGAGAACGCCAAGCTCGTGGCCCTTCCCGCCCAGAACACGTTGATCGGCATGAAGGGCCCGGGCGACCTCGACATGTACCTGCTGGCCGCTCAGGAATCGGGGATGAGCTTCGCCTTCGACATCGCCAGGACCCCGGCCAAGGATCGAAACATACTACTGAAGCTCGCGGCCGAGTTCGCCGAGGGTTTCCGCGAGGCGGCGGTGGCGCGCGGCATACCTGCAGTTGAGGAGGAAGCCGGTGTGGCGCTGGGCTTCTGGAAGGCGAGCCGCGAGCGGGCGCTCTCCATTGAATCCGCGGGCGGCGCTCTTCGAATCGGTCACGTGCTCGAAACCGGTCCGGTACGCAGCTCGTCGATCGGCGCCTCCGACCAAGACGATCGCAAGGCGGTGACCCAACACCAGCCTTCTCCGGGCCTCGCCGCCTTCGCCCAGGCTGAGATGGACGAGGCGATGAAGCGGGCGCGGGCGCTTGCGAGTGAAAACGGCGGCCAGGGCCCGAACCTGCACCCCTTCGTCAGCATGATGACCGAACAAGGCACGCGGCGCGTGGTCATCTCGATGGGCGAAGAACGCGACGTCGTGGCCGCGACCCCAAGGCTGCTCCGCGAACACGGGGGGCGGCAGTTCGTCTCGGTCGCCTACGACGGCTTCCTGACCCTGTCGGGCGACCGGGCTCAGTGCGTCTACGTCCTGGCTCACGAAGAAGGCGGGGAGCACAGCTTCCTAACCGCGCAGCGCTACGTGACCCGGGCCGGGAAGCTGGATGCGATCGGCAACGAGTTGCTGGTCGAGCGCCTCAACCCGCTGTTTGGCGGAGCCGCGGCCGGAGCCGAGGCGAACCTCACCCATGACCAGCTCGCCAATCAGGCCCTCGACCAGCTCAAGCGCTGGTTCGCCATCGGTCCGCCCGAGCAGGTCGACCCGAACCTGGAGCTCTTCTCGACCGCGCTCCATCATGAATCACCGCAAGGCCCGAAACAGGCTCGATACATGCTTATGAGCCGGCTCGCGGCCGAGAAGGGCGCCACTCGTGATCTGGTCAGCGGGGAGTCCGCGGGCGCAAAGTGGGCGATCCTGACCTGGGACGAGATCGCGACCGTCGGCGACGAGCCGGATCGTTCGTTCCGTTTTCGGGTGCAAGGCCGGGGCGACACGTCGTCGACCGTCTATGCCCAGCGATATCGCGCGGTCCGACGAAAGCCCATTGAGTTCGTGGGCGGTCTCGAGCGAGTAGCCGAAGCCCCGAGCCTGTTCGAAGCGGAGACCGAGTAAAGGTCCTCGCCTTTCAGTTGTCCACCCCGGTTCTCATTCCTCAGAGGGCGTCACCCCTGCTTTCTCTTCCAATCCGCCAGCGCTCTTGCTTCGATTTCAGGTGTGATGATGAAGCGCGGCTTGGCGCGACGTTCCTCGGGCACCGTGGCCCACCACGCCGGCGTGTCCTGGGCCGTCTCCGCCAGCGGTCGGAAC
>CAZYEA010000495.1:347-2202 GCA_964646485.1 uncultured Acidobacteriota bacterium | reverse complement strand
GGGATACCCGGCCGCGCCGACGACGACGCGCAGGGCGACGGGGAAGCGGTAGTCTGTGGGGTCGGCGCTCTCCTGGACGAGTACATGGTTCTTGCCCCCGCCTTTCTCGCCGCGAACAACCCACTTGCCTTCGCTCCCTTCTCCCGTCCTCGCGAACTCGAATCCCTGGGGCGGCGAGCCCACAGCATCGGCCTCGAAGTCCCTCTTGACGGTTTCTGCCGCCACGAGCACGGCGGCGAGCACGCAAATGGCGACGGATCCGTTCATTCCAGTCTTCATGGTGGCTCCCTCCCCGGCTATTTGACGGCGACCTTGCTGAGCGCAGCCTTCAGTCCTTCGGCGATTGACGTGGCATCATCGAGGCCCCAGAAATGCATGAAGAAGAGACGGGGTGTCTCTCGCAGCATGTGGGAATGCAGGGCGGTTACCTGTATGCCATGGGATACCAACTCGCGGGCCACCGGGTTGACTTCGGCTGCGTCCAGTATGAAGTCGCCGGTGGTAGCGATCCGATTGCCGGCCAGCTGGAAGTTCATCGGAGTGGCCATCCCCAGAGTGGGCGGGATTTCCATGCCGTCTTCTTCGATCTTGGCGGCGCGGGCAACGCCGATCTGCAGGACGTGACCGTTGACGGTCCCTTTCCTTCCCAGGACGGATTGGATCTTTTCGAACGCGGCGGTCTCGTCGGCGGACGGGCTGACCGATTGCGCCGACCCCTGCATCGGCGTCGCCGTCTTACTCAGTGCGGACATCAGGGCCTGGGCGACTTTCCCGCGCGCTCCGTGGCCGGAGAAATGGAGCGCCATTATCTGAGGGGACTCACCGAGAAGGTGGTTATGCAGTGCGGTTATCTCGACTCCGTTTTCCTCAAGGGCGCGAATGGCCGGGTTTACCTCAGACGGGAGCAGCATCAGGTCGCCCATGGCCATGATGTGCCCTTCGGATCCGATCTCGATGAACCCGGCCCAGCCCCCGAGAGCCAGGCCAGGATCGACACGCACGGCGCCGACGTTCACGGTGAGGTCAGTCCGTGGCCAGGAGTATTTGTGAACGCCACCGGCCAGAACTTTTCCGGTCTGACCGAAGGTCTTATCCAAGGCCTCCCACGACTCCTGGGCCGTGGCCGAAGAGGCGGGCGACGAGGTCTCCAAGCTGAGAACCGAGAGAATGGCAAGAGTCGGCAACAAATGTTTCACGAGGCATCTCCTTTGGTCGAACGCAAGGTTGAACGCGGCCCTGACAGGCGAAGGTCAGGCCCGGATGAATGGGACTGAAGGCTCTGCCCGAACGATTGATAGAGGTCGTCAAGGAGCGAGAAGCCGCGGGCCAGGCGGGATTCGTCGTCGGGGTTGGCTTTCAGGACGCCGGCCAGGACCTGCTGGATTCCCACTGCTTCGGCGCGGCCGAACTTCCCGTCCTTGATGTCGATGTCGTGAATGATCTCGGCCACCCGATCGAGAGCGGGGTCCTTGAGGCCGATTCGCCTGACCAAGGTCTCGAACGTGCAGCGATCGTCCTCGTGTGTGAAGTCCGCGCCCACCGAATCGAAGGTCAGCTCGCCAGACCGCGCCCGGTCTTCTATGCCGTCGGTGAATCGGAAGCGGGCGTCGGGGTCGATGAAGCGGCGGATGAGCCAGGCCGATCCGATACGATCGACTTGAACGCCGCGCCTCGTCACCCAGGTCCGCCCCATCAACTCCGGATGCCGGGGCTCCCGCGGTTTCGCCGCGGAAGGTGGTCGCAGCCTGGCCTCGAGCTCGTCGAGCGCAGCCTGCGCGCCCGCGCGGCCGTTCGCCGCGAAGAAGTCGAGCCGCGCCACCTGTTCAAAGCGCCTTCGAGCGTGGGCCAGGCGAAA
>CAZYEA010000495.1:0-337 GCA_964646485.1 uncultured Acidobacteriota bacterium | reverse complement strand
CTCTGGAGGAGTCTTGCCGCTTCTTTGTCGGATCTCGTGCGCCCATCCCTTGAACTGCTCGGTCAGATCCGCGTAGTCCGCGTCGCGCGCCTGCCGGAACGCGGTTACGAGTTCCTCCGCGCGCGCGGGGTCGACAAGTTGTCCCTGCCAGAGGAAGCCGTCGCCTCCTCCCGCGATGGCGACTTCGGCGATTCGCTGCAGCGTCGCGAGCGCCGCTGGACTCCTCGGCAGCGCGTAGACCGAGTCCTTGAGAGCCAAAGCACCCGCTTGTGACAGGAGCTTTCGGACCTTCGCCCTCAGGTAGACCGGCTTCGGCGGGAGCTGATAGACGAGCAGG
>CAZYEA010000494.1:0-2228 GCA_964646485.1 uncultured Acidobacteriota bacterium | reverse complement strand
GCGCCGAGGGACTCACCGATGGCGAAGCCGATGAAGCAGGCGCCGGCGGACTCGCCGGGGACGAAGAGCAGGATGGCGAGCATGATCACGAGCTCGGTGGCGATGAGCAGGGTGCCGATGGAGATGCCGGCCTTCAGGGGGATGGCGTAGGTCGGGAAGGGCTTGCCCCGGAGTGCTGCGAAAGCGGTGCGGGAGTTGGCGAAGGTGTTGATGCGGATGCCGAACCAGGCCACTCCATAGGAGCCGGCGATGCCCACGAGGGAGAAGAAGATGATGAGGAGCACGCGGTCGATCGAGAAGTGACGCAGCCCGTAGAAGTACACCACCATGATGGAGGCGATGAACACCCAGAGCAGCATGATGAAGCGGCCCTGGGTCTGGAGGTAGGTCTTGCAGGTCTCGTAGATGAGCTCGGAGACTTCGAGCATCGACGAGTGAACCGGCATGTCCCGCAGCTGCTTGAAGAAGACCATCCCGAACAAGGCTCCGGCGGCGCACACGAACAGGCCGAGGAAAAGCAGGGTCTGGCCGGTCATGCCGAAGAAGCTCACGGAGGTGAGATCGGGCAGGACGAGTTCGGCTTCACTCGCGAAGGTCGGGGCCGCGGAGGCCACGATCGCGAGGGCCGCCATGAGGGCGAGCCGGAAGGGCTTACGCTCGACGAACGAAAACATGCATTTCTCCTAAGAGGGGAACCTTGTGGGGGGGGTGGGGCCCACGCCCGGGGAAACGGCCGCCACCTGGGGCGTGAGGGGGCGCATTCTATCTGAACCGCTCAAAGCGTGGTGAGGGTGAGGCTTGAAGGGTGGGCCGCGTCCAGGTGGACGGTATTCGTCGCCGGCTGCGCCCGGAGTTCGAGGCCGCAGGGCTCACCGGTGTTCGGGTTCACGTCGAAACGCGGGAAGTTGCTGCTCGAGATGTCCAGGCGGATGCGGTGGCCGCGGGCGAACACGTTGCTGATGGCCTGAGGTTCGATCATGACTTCGACGATCTCGCCCTGGCGCAGGAAGACCTCGCGGTCGAAGCCGGCGCGGTAACGGCAGCGCACCACCGAGTCGGTGAGGTTCATGGCGAAGCCATTCGGCCAGGACTCGCTCGGGGGATGGACATCGACGAGCTTGGCGGTGAAATCGGTGTCGGGGGCGGTGGAGGAGACGAAGAGGCGGACGACGATGGGGCCGGTCACCTCGAGCGGCGACTCCAGCCTCTCGGTCTGGAAGACCAGGACATCACGGCGCGACGCCAGGGGCTCGGTGTCGCAACACGCCCACAGCTCGTCGCGGCCGCGCTGGTCATAAGCACCTCCCTGGATCAGGGCGGGGAACATCCCGTTTTGAACGCCCCCGCCCACTGTGGGCACGGGATCGAGAGGATCGAAGACGAACGAACGGGATGGAGCGTTCTCGGCCGGAGGCTCCGTCTCAAGGCTCAGGTCGGAATGAAGATGGAAGGTCAGCGCCCTGGCCGCCGCGGGCGGCCAGCAGGCCGCGGCCCGCCAGGAGCCGCCGTGACGCAGACGGCCCGCCTCGTCACGGCCGCCATCGCCCCCTCCCATCACGAAGATGTGGACCTCGGGGCCGCCGAGGATTCCGTTGTCGACACCCTTGAGCGTCGCGTCGAACCACAGCTTCCGGAGCGCGTTGAAGTCGATCCTCGATTCGGGACCAAAGTCCACCTCGCCCGCGAACGATCGGCCGAAGTCGTCGTAACCGTGGAGCCAGGTGCCGATGAGCAGGCGCATGGGAGAGGTCCGGCCCGCCCGGATCGCGCGGTATTTCTCGATGGTGGCCCAGACGTGGTGGCCGTACCACGAGGTCTGGAAGAAGATCGGAATGTCGGGATAGGCATGGACATGGTCGCGCAGGCTGAGGGTCGCCTGGGTCCAGTAGCTCTCCCGTCTCGAAGTGGTGAGCATGTCGAAGAACCAGCGCTCTTCCCGCGGTGCGTGGCGCAGGAACGACTCACCCTTGCGAAGGGGCAGGCGGTCGAGCCAGGGCCGCAGCCCGTCGAGTTCCTTCTCGAACGCCGCCCGTCGCTCGGGATCGGCGGCGAGGTCGGGCCCTTCGCGCGCGAGGCGGACCACGTACGGGAGCAGAACTCCCAGTTCGAAGGCGCCGGAGTGCCGAAGGGTTCGATGGAAGTAGTCGTACCCGCCGTCGGAGAGAAACTGTGAGCGAAGTGCCGGCGGATGGAGAACGGCCAGGGCCTGCTGAGTGGCCGTGCTGTAG
>CAZYEA010000493.1:0-2229 GCA_964646485.1 uncultured Acidobacteriota bacterium | reverse complement strand
CGCGTATGCGTTCGCGCCCGCGACGCACCACCGGATCACCGCCGAGCTGATCCGCATCGACAGCACACGCACCAACCGCCGGGACCTTGCCCTCGAGCCGCATCAGGTGGAAATCCTCGGCACCCTGTCCTGGCGCGTGACCTTCTGAGAGTCAAATCTGCGGTACGCTCCCCCAAACCAAGGAGCCGAGCATGGCGAAGAAGATGACGAAGAGTTCAGCGCACCGGAATGGAGTGGGCCGACGCGACTTCGTGGCCCTGTCCGTGGCCGCGGGAGTGGCCGCCGCCACCGCGCCCAGGGTGGCAGCAAAGGAGCTCGAAGTGGTCGAGACCGATGTCGAGGTCAAGATGCCCGACGGTGTATGCGACGCCGCCTTCATCCATCCGAAGACGGGCGCGCATCCAGGCGTCCTCCTCTGGCCCGACGCCTTCGGTCTGCGTCCGACCATGCGGGCGATGGCGCGACGCCTCGCCGCCGAGGGTTATTCAGTGCTGGTGCCGAATCCCTTCTACCGGGTCTCGAAGGCTCCCTTCACCGACGCCTCCAAGTTCAACTTCCAAAACCCCGACGACATGGCCAAGCTCCGTCCGCTGATGGGCTCGGTGAATGCCCCGGGAAATCCCGAGAAGGACGCCGGGGCGTACATCGCCTTCCTCGACGCGCAGAAGCAGGTCGACCGGAAGAAGAAGATCGGCACCCAGGGCTACTGCATGGGCGGGCCGCTCGTGGTCCGCACCGCGGCCGCCTTCCCCGACCGCATCGGCGCAGGCGCCTCCTTTCACGGCGGCGGCCTCGTCACCGACAAGCCCGAGAGCCCTCACCTTCTCGCCCCCAGGATCAAGGCGCGCATGTATTTCGGCGTCGCCCAGAACGACGATGCCCGCCAGCCCGAAGCCAAGGTGAAGCTCAAGGAAGCCTTTGAAGCGGCGAAGGTCCCGGTGGAGGTGGAACTGTATCCGGCCGCCCTTCACGGATGGTGCATCGCGGACATGCCCATGCAGGGCACTGAGCCCATCTACAAGAAGGACGACGCGGAGAAGGCCTGGGCGAAGCTCCTCGCCCTGTACAAGGCCGGTCTGGTCTAGGCGAGGCAGTGCCTCGTCAGATCCTGGGGTTCGCCGACGCCGAGGGCGTCGCCCAATACGCGGCGCATGAATTCGCGCGGCGGGCCCGGGCCGCCATCGAAGCCTCAGGGTCGTTCAGGGTGGCACTCGCGGGTGGTTCCACCCCCAGGCGCACCTATGAGCTTCTCGCCGCGCCTCCGCTCGCCGACCAGGTGGACTGGGAGGCGACGCATATCTTCTTCGGCGACGAGCGCTCCGTTCCGCCCGACCACGCGGACTCCAACTACAAGACGGCCTACAAGACGCTGCTGAGCCGCGTGAAGATCCCCGAGGCGCAGATTCACCGCATGGAGGGCGAGCGCGCCGATCTCGATCAGGCCGCGACTTTGTATGAGACCGTAATGGCCGAGGCCTTCGACCTCACGGTGGAGTCGGGCCCGCCGCGGTTCGACCTGGTGATGCTGGGGATGGGTGCTGACGGCCACACCGCTTCTCTCTTCCCTCAAACCCGCGCCCTCGATGAAGCACGGTCGTGGGTTGTCGCAAACGACGTGCCCCAGAAACAGACGCGCCGGATCACCATGACCGCGCCCGTCCTGAATGCGGCGCGCTGCGTGATGTTCACCATCGCGGGCGAAGACAAAGCGGAATCCCTTCACGCCGTCCTCGAGGGACCTCCCGACCCGCGAACGTATCCGTCGCAACTCATCACCCCCGAAGACGGCGACCTTCTCTTCCTGATCGACCGTGCGGCGGCGGCTCGGCTCACCCTCATGCCCGCTGATCCGTCAAACTCACGGAATTCCCCATGACCCCAGGCATCAAACTCGCTCCCTCGATTCTCTCCGCCGACTTCGCCCGCCTCGGGGCCGCGGTGGCGGAAGCGGAGGCGGCCGGCGCCGATCGCGTGCACGTGGACGTGATGGACGGGCACTTCGTCCCCAACATCACGATCGGCCCGGTGGTCGTGAAGTCGCTCCGGGCAGCCACGAGACTCCCTCTCGAGTGTCACCTCATGATCGAAGACCCGGACCGCTATGCGCCGGAGTTCGCGGCGGCGGGAGCCGACACCATCACCGTCCATCCCGAGGGCGCCCGTCATCTCCACCGCACCATCCATCGCATCAAGGAACTCGGAAAGCGCGTGGGTGTCGCCCTCAACCCC
>CAZYEA010000492.1:0-2233 GCA_964646485.1 uncultured Acidobacteriota bacterium | reverse complement strand
GAGCACCAGGCTCCGGGTCATGGACTCGCGGATCACCCGGGTTCGAGAGGCGCCGAGGGCTATACGCACCGCGACCTCCCGGCTCTCCTCGACCGCGCGGGCGGCGAGCAGGCTCGCGACGTTCACCGAGGCAATCAGGAAGATGAGCGAGGCCGCGCCAAGTAGGAGGAACATGGGTGTCTCGAGGGATCCCGCGGTGACCTCCTGAGCGGAGCGAACGAAACCGCGCGACCCGCCGCCCTCGGGCGACTCCTCACGCGCCACGCGCGCCGCCACTTCCGCGAGGGCCGCGTTCGCCTGGCGGAGCGAGACCCCGGACTGGAGGCGGCCGATCACCTTCAGGATGTGCTCCCCGCGGCTGTGCCGCATGTCGTCGGGAATGACCCCGGGAATGAAGTAATCGACGGGTTGGTGCCCCGCGAGTTCATCCGGGGCGCGAAAACCGCGGGGCATCACGCCCACGATCCGGTAGGAGCGTCCGTCCATCAACAGAGACTTCTCGAGGATCGCGGTGGTGCGGTCGAAGCGCAGGGCATGGATCCGGTCGCTGATCACCACCACACCGTCGTTCCCCTGCGTGTCCTCGCCCTTCGCCAGGGCGCGGCCGATATTGGGATGAACCTGCAGGACATCGAAGTACGACGGCTCCACCAAAAGGCCGCTCATCCGCTCGGGGGCGCCCGCGAACGAAACGTTCTTTCCGTCGCTCTCGAAGCCGGCGAGACCCTGGAACACACCGGTCAGGGCCTTGAAGTCGTCGAGATCGCGGGGCGATACGGCGCCCGGCGCGTTGGACCTCGGCCCCTCGGTCTGAGCCAGGTCCACCAGGCGGTCGGCTTGCGGGAACGGGAGCGGGCGGAGGAGGATGCCCTCCACGAAGCTGAAGATCGCGGCATTCACTCCGATGCCGAGGGCGAGCGCCAGGACGCCGAGCGCGCTCGATCCGCTGCGACGGCCGAGGCTGCGTACCGCTATCTGAAGATCCTGGAGCATTTCGTGTCCCTTCGCTCGGCGGACGAAGCCGTAGCCCGAAGGTCCTACAAAGGGCGTGCCAGGCGATGCCTCGAGGGCCCCCTATCTCCGAAACCCGCGGCCAGCCAATGGCCGGTCAGGCCCAGGTCGAGGCAGGGGGCGCTCTGGTCGAAGCCTGCGCTGTCCCTCTGGCGAACGACGATCGTTCGAAAGTGAACGGGGGCGGCGGTCCCGCCTGGAGCCTCGGCCTCCGAAACAGCTTCAGCTTCTTCGATGTGAAATATTAATTTAAATCAAAGAATGATAAGTATCTAAACAATTAAGTCTAATGTGTGTATATTTAGGCATGCTAAGCCCTCTTGACCGCGCGGACACCGCCTGGATGCTCGTGTCCACTGCCCTGGTGCTGCTGATGACGCCCGCCCTGGGCTTTTTCTACGGGGGCCTGGTCCGAGGCAAGAATGCCCTCAACACCATGATGATGAGTGTCTCCGCCCTGGGTTTCGTGGGGGTCGCCTGGGCGCTCGTCGGCTATTCGCTCGCCTTCTCCCCCGGCCACGGTTTCATCGGCGGCCTCTCGCGGCTGGCCCTTTCGGGCGTGGGCCTCGAAGCGCAGGGGTCGATTCCGCACGTTCTCTTCATGGCCTATCAGGGCACCTTCGCGATCATCACCGCCGCTCTCATCTCCGGGGCGATCGCCGAGCGGATGCGGTTCTCCGCCTACCTCGCCTTCATCACCGCGTGGAGCGTTCTCGTCTATGCGCCGGTCGCGCACTGGGTCTGGGGCGGCGGCTTCCTGAGCACGCTCGGCGCCCTCGACTTCGCGGGCGGAACTGTCGTCCATATCAACGCCGCGGTGGCCGCACTCGTGGCCGCCGTAATGATGGGCGCGCGGAAGGACTACGCGCGGCAGGCGATCCTTCCCCACAACGTCCCCTTCACGCTCCTGGGCGCGGGCCTGCTCTGGTTCGGGTGGTTCGGTTTCAACGCGGGCAGCGCCCTTGGCGCCAACACCACCGCCGCCATCGCTTTCACGAACACGCTCCTCGCCCCCACCGGCACGCTGGTGGTGTGGACGCTGCTCGACCTGCACCGCACGAGCAAGGTCACCGCGGTCGGGGCCGCGACCGCGATGGTTGTGGGTCTTGTCGCGATCACACCCGGGGCCGGACTCGTGAGCCCCATCTCGGCCATCGTCATCGGGGCCATGGCCGCGGTGCCCAGCTACTTCGGACTGCTGTGGCGCGCGCGAACGCGTCTC
>CAZYEA010000491.1:0-2234 GCA_964646485.1 uncultured Acidobacteriota bacterium | reverse complement strand
GGTTGAGGTTGGGCTGCCCGAGATCCCCTCAATAATCAAGGATCTGAGCGACCCGGAGGTCATGGAGATCGCCCTCATCGAGAATCTCCAGCGCAAGGACCTGACTGCCTTTGAAGAAGCGGATGGCCTCAAGACTCTCGCGGAGGCCCATGGCTACACCCACGAGATGATGGCTGAGAGGCTGGGGAAGAGCCGCAGCACCGTCACCGAGACGCTCACCCTGTCGGCGATGCCCGATCGGGTCCGCGAGTTGTGTCGGCTGGCCGACATTTCCTCTAAGTCTGTGCTAATTCAGGTAGTTCGGCAGCAGACACCCGAGAAAATGGTGTCCTTTATCGACACGCTTCAGAAGACTGGGGCGGGGCCGACCCGCGCGGAGGCGCGTCGCCTGATCAAGGCCGTCCCGGACAAGAAGGGCAGGCCGCGGCATTTCGTCTTCAGCTACAAGACCGGCCGGGACCGTGGGCTGTCACTGTCGTTGAAGTTCGGCCGAACCGACGTATCCAAGGCGGATGTGGTCGCCGCACTCGAAGAACTGGCGAAGGAAATCAAGTCGAAGGATCCCAAGGTCATCGGGACCCGCTCCTAGCTGGCAATAGGAGCTCAAAAAAATTGGGCTCTCAGTGATCGAAGATCGGGAGGAGCCGGGCGGACCACTCCTGAGCGAAGGCGACTCCGGAATAGAGAATCCAGGCTGAAGCCAGCAGGGCAGCCGCCGCGGGCCGCCACTGCATCAGACGCGCGGTGAGGATTCCCGTGGAAACCGCCAAGAGCGGCGCCACGAATTCGAGGTCCTTCAGGTGCTGGAAGCCGTTGGGGGAAGGCAGGCCCGCGGCGAGGACACTGATCCACACCGACACGGCGCTCCAGGCCAGGAGGAGGTTACGGGTGGCGGCGCTGGCTCGGCTCAAAAGCAGCCAGAGCCCAGCCAGAATGGCAAGAACGAAGGGCCCGTTGAACCTCCAGAGTCGGGACCCGAGGCGGCCCACGCCCCGGGCCGGGTTCAGGGTCGGCCCTGACCACGGATCGTTGACGTCCTCGTCGGCCACTGCCGAATCAAGGGACGCGTTCTTCCTCAACTGCTCCAGGCGATCCAGCACACGCGCTTCGGGTTGGGGCTGATGGCTCGCCGCGTTCTCGAAGACCGGGAAGTAGCGAAAGTAGAAGCAGCCGACCGAGGCCGAAAGCGCCAGGGCTCCCGCGAGGGCGATCCTGAGCGCGGCTGGGCGTCCGCCTAAACTCGGCCGCACCGTCTCCAGGGTCAGGAGACCGGCGATCAGAAGGCCGAAATTCGCCACCGACTGCGTGTAGACGAGGAAGGCTCCCGTCATCGACACACTCACCGCTAGGAGCGCTTTGACGTTGCCTCGCCTCGCCCCAAGCGCATTCACGAACAGGAGCACGGTCACCGCGTCCACGAACTGACCCGCGATTCCCGGGAAGTATCCGAGCGCCATGCGGCGAATGAGAAGCGACTGCAACGCCACGTAGAAGGCGCCCCAGAGCGCGATCGACTCGCCCAATCCCAGCGCCACCGCAAGGGCCGCGGTCAGTACGGGAATCAAGGACCCGAATGCGATCGCCGCCACGATGGAGGCATCCATTGACCCAAGCTCGAAGAGGCGCGCGACTCCGCTCGTGAGGATGTAGGAACCGGGAGGGTAGGGAAACGGGTACCAGTTCTGGGCGACCTGCTGGAGCCCGAGGCTCCGCGCGTATTGGATCTCGAAGAGCTGTTCAAGAAAGGCGGGTAGGCCGCCCCTGCTGAGGGTCTGCTGGACGAGGGCGTGAACTCGATAGTCCGGATAAAAGGCCTGAGGATGAAGGAAAGCGCCTCGCAGAAGAACCGCGCCCAGGGTGATGCCGAAGAGTACGGACCTTTGTCGGGAGGACATCCCACGGAGTCCCGCGAGCCGCGCGATCGCGAAGCCAAAGCAGGCGACCAGGATCGAGGCGTAGAGGCACCCTCGTAAGACTCGCTCGGCGACCACGGGCTCGGACGAGAACGCGGCCAGAAGGCCCGCGGAAGTGAGCGCGCCAGCCGACAGGGCTACGACCGAGCTGCCTCCCGCGACGAGAAGCCCGAGCCCCGCGAGTCCCGCGAGGGCCGCTCCCTGGACCACCGTGGCAGACGAGGCTCGAAAGCCTTCCGAGGAGCTGACCTCCACCCAATCGACGGCCACCCCCAGCGGGCGAGCGTTCTCCACGCTTGACTCAAGTAAAACGTTAGTAAT
>CAZYEA010000490.1:0-2239 GCA_964646485.1 uncultured Acidobacteriota bacterium | reverse complement strand
CACCACCGTGCTGATCCTCGGCGAGAGCGGCACCGGCAAGGAGCTCCTGGCCCGCTCCGTTCATCAGCTTTCACCGCGCGCCAAAGGACCCTTCGTCGCGATCAACTGCGCGGCCATTCCCGAAGCCCTGCTCGAGAACGAACTCTTCGGCCACGAGAAAGGGGCGTTCACCGGAGCCAGTGCTCGCAAGCTCGGCCGGGTCGAGATGGCTCAGGGTGGCACCCTCTTCCTGGACGAGATCGGGGAGTTGCCCCTCTCTCTGCAGCCCAAGATCCTGCGGCTCGTGCAGGAGAAGCAATTCGACCGCGTGGGCGGCAACGAGACCCGCCAGGTCGATCTTCGTCTCGTCACCGCCACTAACCGGGACCTTCGGGCCATGGTCGGAGCGCGGGAGTTTCGCGAGGATCTCTTCTTCCGCCTCTCGGTCATCGAGATCTCGATCCCGCCTCTGCGCGAGCGCCGCGATGACATTCTCCCGCTCGCGGAGTCGTTTCTCGAGAAGTTCGCGCGCGACGCGGGACGCAAGCGGCCGCTCAGGTTTTCCGCGGAGTCCGTGCAGGCCCTCACCCGCCACGCCTGGCCCGGAAATGTGCGCGAGCTGCAAAACGGCATCGAGCGCGCGGTCATACTCTGCGCGGGCGAGGTGGTGGAGCCCGAGCACCTTCGGATCGACGCGCAGCTTTTGAAGCGCCCCTCGATGAGCGACGTCATCGATCTTCAGGGCACGATCGCGGACGTGCGCGAGCGCGCCGCCGATGCCGCCGAGGCGGAGATGGTGACCCGCGCCCTCGCCGAGGCCGACGGCTCGGTCGAAGGCGCGGCCCTAAGCCTGGGCCTCTCGGCCAACGCCCTCCGCAAGCGCATGAAGCGCCGCGGCGCCGAAGAGGACCCCGTCGGGGGCTAGTCCTTCGCTTCGAGCGGCCGCATCTTCTTGTAGCGATCCTCCGAGGGGAGGATGCGCTTGCGCAGCCGGATGGACTGAGGCGTCACTTCGACGAGCTCGTCCGTCGAGATGAACTCGAGCGCCTGCTCGAGGGTCAGTTGGCGATGGGGGGTGAGGCGCAACGCGTCATCCGCGCTGGAGGCCCTCATGTTCGTGAGCTTCTTGGCCTTCGTGACATTGACGTCCATGTCGCCGGCCCGGGCGTTTTCGCCCACCACCATGCCTTCGTAGACCTTCTCGCCCGCGCCGATGAACAGCTCGCCGCGCTCCTCGAGGTGGAACAGGGCGAAGGTGGTGGTGTCGCCCACGCGATCGGCCACGAGCGAACCCTTGGTACGCCTCGCGATGTCCCCGACCCACGGCCGGAACGAATCGAAGAGACGATTCATCACCGCGGTGCCCCGGGTGTCGGTGAGCACCTCGGTGCGGATGCCGATGAGGCCGCGGGTGGGCACCATGAAGTCGAGGAGGACGCGGCCGGAGCCGTGATTCACCATCTTCACCATCTCCCCGCGTCGCAGGGCCATCTTCTCCATCATCACGCCCGTGAAGGTCTCGGGGATGTCGATGGAGACGATCTCGAAGGGCTCGTGCCGGACGCCGTCCACCATGTGAGTGATGACGTCGGGATTGGAGACCGCGAGCTCGAAGCCCTCCCGCCGCATGTTCTCGATGAGGATCGCGATCTGGAGTTCGCCCCGTCCGATGACCTTGAACGAGTCCGCGCTGTCCGTGGGCTCCATCTTCAGGGCCACGTTGGTGAGGAGCTCCTTGTCGAGCCGGTCCTTGATGTGGCGCGAGGTGACGTACTTGCCTTCGCGGCCGGCCATGGGCGAGGTGTTGATGGAGAACACCATGGACAGGGTGGGCTCGTCGATGTGCAGGGGGGGCAGGGGCCTCGGGTCAGTGGCGCTGGTCACGGTTTCGCCGATGTTGACTTCGGAGAAACCGGCGAGGGCCACGATGTCGCCCGCGTGGGCCTCCTCGCATTCGAGGCGGTGGATCTCCTCGAAGGTGAAGAGTTTGGTGATCTTCGCGGTGGCGGTACTACCATCGCGGCGGACGAGAGCCACGGTTTCGCCCGTCTTCACCGTTCCCTCGAAGACCCGGCCGATGGCGAGGCGCCCGAGATAGTCGGAATAGTCGAGGTTCGCGATGAGCATCTGCACGACGTTTTCCGGATTGCCGCCGGGCTCGGGCACGGTCTTGACGATGGCCTCGAAGAGAGGGCCGAGATCCTTCATCTCCTCATCCGGGGTGAGACCGGCAAGACCGGCGCGCGCGTTCGCGTAGATC
>CAZYEA010000489.1:823-2255 GCA_964646485.1 uncultured Acidobacteriota bacterium | reverse complement strand
CAGCATGGCTTCCCAGAAGACGTAGAAGAGGAACAGGTCGAGCGCGCAGAAGACCCCGATCATCGCGGACTCGAGGATGAGGATGAAGATGTTGAACTCCCGGACCCTCTCTTCGATCGAGGTCCACGAGCCGAGGAGCGAGATCGGGGTCAGCAGGGTCGAGAGGATGATGAGCCAAAGGCTCAGGCCGTCGATGCCGAGGTGATAGCTGATGCCCCAGTCGGGCAGCCAGTTGAGCCTCTCGACGAACTGGTATTCCGCGGTGGACTCGAAGACCGAGAGCTGACGGAGCAGGGCCAGGGACACCCCGAAGAGCACCAGGGTCAGGGCCAGGGTGAAGCGCTTGATGCTCTCGTTCGACATCCCCCGACCCGCGATGAGGACGAGCGCGCCCGCGAGGGGGGCCAGGATCAGGATGGAAAGAATACCCATGATCCGTTCCTACCTCGTCGCCCACAAGACGGCGGAGAGGAGAGCCACCGCACCCGCGAGAATGGAGAGGGCCGAGCCGCGCACCAAGCCGCTCTGCATCACGCGCCCGCCTTCGGCAAAGTCGACGGCCAGGCGGCCAAGGCCGTTCACCACCCCATCGATCCAGCCCGCGTCCACCTTCTTCCACAACACGCGCTCGGAGGCATCGACCACACCGGTGGTCCCGTTGCGAACGAACGAGTCATAAGCGTCGTCGAAGCCCCACTTCGCTTCGAGCAGGTCCTTGACCCCGGCGTACTTCGCCGCGATCTTCGCCGGAGCGTCGCGCAGGCTTCCCGCGTACATAAGGAACGCGATCCACACCCCCATGGCGGCGACGCCGGTGGCGAGGAACGGCATCCACGAGAGGTGCTCGAGGGCTTCCTCCACCCGGATGGCGGGCTCGACGAACTGCGGGATGTGGATATACCCGGCGAGGACCGAGCCAATGGCCAGGATGAAGAGCGGGATCAGCATTACCGCGGGCGATTCGTGGATGCCGGAGTGGCCATGACCGCCGCCGTGGCTGTCGTGGCCGCCGTGCGCATCGTGCGCGGCATGCTCGGCGTGGGCCTTCTCGAGACTCCCGCGGTATTCGCCGGTGAAGGTCATGAAGAAGAGGCGGGACATGTAGAAGGCGGTGAGTCCGGCAGTGAGGAGGGCGAGACCGAAGAGGAACTTGTTATGGCCGAACGCCGCGATCAGGATCTCGTCCTTGCTGAAGTAGCCGGAGAGGAAGGGAGTGCCGATGATGGCGAGCCAGCCCGCGGTGAAGGTCCAGAAGGTCCAGGGCATGCGCGTGCGCAGGCCGCCCATCTGCCGCATGTCCTGCTCGCCGGAAAGTCCGTGGATCACCGAGCCCGACCCGAGGAACATGAGCGCCTTGAAGAAGGCGTGGGTGACGAGGTGGAAGATGCCCACTCCGAACGCGCCCACCCCGCAGGCCAGGAACATGTACCCG
>CAZYEA010000489.1:571-813 GCA_964646485.1 uncultured Acidobacteriota bacterium | reverse complement strand
GAGCTGCGAGACCGTGGAATAGGCGAGAACCTTCTTGATGTCGTTCTGAACCACCGCGATGGTGGCGGCGACGAAGGCGGTGGTGCCGCCCACCGCGGCCACGATCCACATCGCGGTCTCCGAGAGGTGGTAGAGCGCCCCGAGCCGCGCCACCATATAGACGCCGGCCGTGACCATGGTGGCCGCGTGGATGAGCGCGGACACGGGCGTGGGGCCTTCCATCGCATCGGGCAGCCAGACGT
>CAZYEA010000489.1:0-561 GCA_964646485.1 uncultured Acidobacteriota bacterium | reverse complement strand
GGGCGATGGCGATCATGGTAAGCGGCCCGAAGACGCCGAACTCCTCGTGGTGCATCGAGGCGACCCCGGTCGAGATCTCCATCAGATTCAAGGTGCCGAGGCTCGCGGCGGCGAGGGCCATGCCGATGATCAGTCCCGCGTCTCCCACGCGGTTCACGATGAAGGCCTTCGTGCCCGCTTCGGAGGCGCTCTTCTTCTTGAACCAGAAGCCGATCAGCAGGTATGAGCACAACCCCACACCTTCCCAGCCCACGAACATCAGGGGCAGCGAGGCCCCGGTGACGAGCACGAGCATGAAGAAGGTGAAGAGGTTCAGGTACGAGAAGTAGCGCACCGGCTCGTCGTCATGCGCCATGTAGCCGATCGAATACAGGTGGATCAGGAAGCCGATCCCCGCAACGACGAGCATCATGGTCGCGGAAAGCGGGTCGATCAGCAGGCTCATCGGGATGGCGAAGCCCGCCACGTCGATGAAGTTGAGGGGCAGAGCGGGCTGGGCGAAGTGCAGGCCGTGATCGCCCGCGGGGACCCGTGGCTCCGGTGTGTCGGGCGGTCGGCGCC
>CAZYEA010000488.1:0-2262 GCA_964646485.1 uncultured Acidobacteriota bacterium | reverse complement strand
CCATTGCCGCGACCGAAGGAGATGACATCCGCCGCCGCTGGGTGAATTTCAGCGAGCCCGAGCCCATCGACCCGGGCGTCCCTCCCACTCATCGCGCCTTCCTTCCCAAGATCCAGGAAGGCTCGGGAATCGTCGAGGTCACCTACTACATCCAGGTGACCCTCGCGGATTTCACCGAGGCTCGCACCCGCGAGATCGTCACCCGCGTATTGCCCAAGGGCCAGGCCTGCAAAAGCGGCGCTTTCGCCGCCCCGGCGGGCGCGCCCGCTGGAGGCCTCTCGGTTCTGACCGCGGGCGGCCTGGCCGGCGCTCCCGCGGGCTTCGGCACACTCGGCCTGAGCCTCGCCACCGAGATCGCCGCCGCGGGGGCCGGGTTCATCCCTTTGATCGCAACCGAGGCGACCGGCGGAGGCGAGGATGCGACGCCGACTCCGATCGCCACGCCCGGGCCTGCTCCCACACCGACGCCTACGCCCGCGCCCACGCCCACTCCTACCCCGACGCCCACCCCCACGCCCGGGCCCGTTCCGCCGACCCCGACGCCCACACCAACCCCGCCCGGTCCGACTCCGACTCCCTCGCCCTCGTCGTGCGTGATCGCGGTGTCGGTGAATCCCCCCGGCGGCTCCTTCAATCCCTGCAAGGCCGATGTGGCTATCGGCGCTGGCGTCAAGGTCACTTCGTCTCAGACCTTCACCGTTGCCTGCAATACGCGGCGGGTGGACATAAACGCGGTGATCGGACCCCCGGCTTCGTTCTTCGGCCCGGTGGCGGCGAGCTGGAGCGGGAGCTGCAGCGGCGATGCCGTGACCACGGAATGCGTGCTGAGCGCACCGCTGCCCCCGGTCTCGACGGTTGTGCTCGAGTGCGGCTGCGACCCCAGCGTCTTCGCATTCGCCTCGACCTGCGGTGGCCCCTTCTCCAGCCCGACGCCGACCCCGTTGCCTCTCCACCCCTGAGCGTGGTGCTTCGGTCGCGGACCTGGGAGTTTTAGCGAGCGCGAGCGATTTTTCCGACTAGGAAGGGCCTTCGGTCCTCGGGGCGGGATCCCGATCGGGAACGACAACGCACACCAGAAGAAGTGCCGCCCATGCCGCATTGGCGGGGATGCGGAAGCTGCCCTCGACCGTCGCATGGGTCAGGGCCGCGAGAAGTCCGGCGAGCGCCGGCCGGATCTCATGGCTGCGCACGATTCTTGGCGCGGCACGCCAGCCCGCCCTGAGCCAGAAGACCGCCATCAGAATCCCGACCGCGCCGGCTTCGAGTCCCCACTGCAGGTACTCGTTGTGCACGTGGGGCCAGTATTCGAAGCGCACCACGCGCTGATACGGCCAGTACGCAGGGGCAAAAGCGCCGATGCCGCAGCCGAAGACCGGGTAGAACTCAAACAGGCGGAGGGTATCCCGCCATACCGAGAGTCGGCTCTGCTCGAAGTCCACGTCGGCCATCCGTGAGACCGCGGAGGGGACTCCGGTCCCGAACAGCACCAGGGCCAGAAGCAGGGCGGAGCCGAGGGCGAGGCGGGGGCGGGCGAGAAACGGCGATGCGAGGCCGGTGAGGACCCCGATACCAATAGCCGCAAGACCGCCGCGAGACCCGGAGGCGGCGCTCGCGACGAACATGATGACGAGTGCCGCGACGAGGGCGAGGGTGGCCGGGAAGTCGGGCGACGTCACCCCTTCGAGGGAGAGTCGGGACGCGTTCCGCGGAATGCGCCTTGCGAGGAGCCCCGCGGCCACCGAGGCGGCGATCGCGATGAGGTTCGAGTAGTGATCGCGGTTGTAGTAGGGCCCGAAGATGCCTCGTTCGTGACTTCCCACTCCCGGCACCTCGAACAGACCGTAGAGCCAGAAGGGGTGCGCGGACGCGGCCTGAAGCAGGCCCGCAAGGGCCAGGAACGTACCGATCAGCGCCATGCCGCTGAACAGAAGGGTCATCACCCGCGACCGGCTCAGGGAAGACGGGTTATTGAGGGCGAGGGCAAGACCGTTGAGGCCGGCGAAGAACAGCCAGGCCTGGCTGGTGCCGGTTGGGCTCGCGGTGAGCGGGGCCCACGCGGCCCGGGCCGAAGGCGGGACGTAATTCACGGCGTACGATCCGGGAGAGAGCACCTCGAGAACAGAGGGCGGCAGGGGGATCAGTTGGACGAGCAGGAGGGCGTGCAGGGCGAGGAGGGTGGCTGCGATCCCGGCGAGCGGGTGGGAGTGGAGGGGCAGGCGGTTTTTCCGCTGCTCCAGAAGCGACACACCGCCGAGAAAGATC
>CAZYEA010000487.1:0-2262 GCA_964646485.1 uncultured Acidobacteriota bacterium | reverse complement strand
GGATCAGCTCACTGATCGCGTCCGCCTCGATCTGGAGGACTTTGCGCGCGGGTTCGTAGGGCATCATCGCCAGGGCAGTTCCTAAGGCCTACGGGCGCTCGCCGGCCAGCGCGTGAACCTTCTTGAGGTGAGTCAGGAACGCCTTCATTCGGTCCAGACGATACGCGTTCGGTCCGTCGGAAAGGGCGCGGCTTGGATCTTCGTGGGTTTCCATGAAGACGCCGTGCACTCCGGCGGCGACGCCTGCGGGGCCGAGAGTGTCGATGAAGTGGGCCTCGCCGCCGGAGCGGTCGCCGAGCCCGCCCGGACGCTGGACGGAGTGGGTGATGTCGAAGACGACCGGATAGCCGAAGCCCCTGAGCACCGGGAAAGAACGCATGTCGACCACGAGAGTGTTGTACCCGAAGGAGGCGCCGCGTTCAGTCACCATCAGGTTCGGATTCAGGGTGGTGGCCGCCTTCTCCATCACGCCCTTCATGTCCCAGGGCGCCATGAACTGACCCTTCTTGATGTTGACCGCGCGGCCCGAGCGCGCGGCCTCCAGCACGAGGTCGGTCTGGCGGCAGAGGAAGGCGGGGATCTGAAGCACGTCCGCCACTTTCGCCACGGACTCGACCTGCGATGTCTCATGCACGTCGGTGAGGATGGGCACGCCCACCTTCGCCTTCACCGTGGCGAGGATGTCGAGCCCGCGCTCCATCCCCACCCCCCGGAACGAGCCGATGGAGGAGCGGTTCGCCTTGTCGTAGCTCGCCTTGAAGATGAACGGTATCCCGAGCTCGTCGGTGATCTCCTTCAGCCGGCGCGCGATCTTGAGCGGATGCGCCGGGGATTCGATGACACAGGGGCCGCCGATGAGGAACAAGGGGCCGGCGCCGATGCGCAGGGTGCCGACCCGGATGCCTTTGCTCTTCGGAGACTTCACGCGACCACACTCGGAGACGCCGAGGCTTGAGCCTGGGCGGCCTGCTGGCGCGCGTAGGAGGCGCCCACGAAACCCGCGAAGAGCGGATGCGGCTGCCACGGACGCGACTTGAACTCGGGGTGATACTGCACGGCGATGAAGTACGGATGATTCCTGATCTCCGCGATCTCTGCGAACTTGCCGTCCGGAGTCTTGCCCGAGATCTTCAGGCCCCTGGCCTCGAGCCTCGCCATGTACTCCTGGTTGAACTCGTAGCGATGGCGGTGCCGCTCTCGGATGACGCGGGCGCCGTAGACCCGGTGGGCGAGCGATCCTTCGTCGAGTTCGCACGGATAGGAGCCGAGGCGCATGGTGCCGCCCATGTCCTCGACGCCCAGGAGGTCCTGCAGTTTGTAGATCACGCGATCTTCGGCGTTCTCGTTCACTTCCGTGGAGTCGGCGCCCCGGATCCCGCAGACGTTGCGCGCGTATTCGACCACGGCCCACTGAAACCCATAGCAGATTCCGAAGAACGGGGTGCCCGACTCGCGCGCGTACTGGGCCGCCATCACCATGCCGCCGGTGCCGCGCGCTCCGAAGCCGCCGGGTACCAGGATGCCGGCCGCCCCCTTGAGCACCGAGGGGCCCTTGGCTTCCAGTTCCTCGGACTCCACCCAGCGCCTCACCAGCTTCACACCGTTTGCGAGCGCGCCGTGGGTGAGGGCTTCGTTCAGGCTCTTGTAGGAGTCTTCGTACGAGACGTACTTGCCGATGATCGCGATCTCGACCTCGGCCTTGGGGTTCTTGATCGTGCTCACGATCCGCTCCCAATGCGCGAGATCGCAGCCGGGCGAGGCGAGCCCCAAGGTCTTCAGGATGAAGGTGTCGAGGCCCTGCGACTTGAGATGGAGCGGGACTTCGTAGATCGTGCCCACATCCTGGGCCGAGATCACCGCTTCCTCGGGCACGTCGCAGAAGAGGGCGAGCTTGGCCTTGATGTCGGCGGGGAGGTCGACCTCGGTGCGGCAAAGGAGGGCCTGGGGCTGGATGCCGATCCCGCGCAGCTCGTGCACCGAGTGCTGGGTGGGCTTGGTCTTCAGTTCCTGCGCGGTCTTGATGAAGGGGACGAGGGCGAGGTGCACGAACATGGCATTGTCGCGGCCCACGTCGCGTCGGAACTGGCGGATGGCTTCGAGGAAGGGCAGGCTCTCGATGTCGCCGACCGTGCCCCCGATTTCCACGATGAGGACGTCCACCCCGTCGCCGCTCTCACGGATCGCGGGCTTGAGTTCGGCGGTGATGTGCGGGGTGACGTGCACGGTGCGGCCGGGGTGGTCGCCGCGGCGCTCGGGCGGGAG
>CAZYEA010000486.1:0-2264 GCA_964646485.1 uncultured Acidobacteriota bacterium | reverse complement strand
TTGGACGAGTCGTCGCATCGCGGTCGACGACGAGCCTGATAGCACGCTCAACACTGCATTGAGCCGCGAGGGCCCAGTCCGTTTGCTTGGACCTCGTCGGTTCCAATGCATTGTTCTCCGGCGCTAGCGAGGCCGGGGAGGCCATCTGACCCTACCGCCACTGCCGATTTCGCCACTTGATTTGGCCCAGTTCCGCCGGAACGATCCAGTTGTCAGGAAGTCTCGCGCTCGGCCACGCAATCGAAGACGTGAGCGCACTCTTCGACTTGGCGGCAAACACGAGAAAGACCGCATCCTTGACGAACGGCACGCCGCAGACGCCTTCGCCCGGCATGGTCCAAACGGCCAGCTGGCGTCGGCCCGAGCCCTTCCATACTTCTCGCACATCGAAGACGACCCGGCGGACGTGGCCACCTGGATCTGGCGACCCCTCAAGTTGGTCCTTGATGCTCACGACGCGACCCACGAACACGGCGTCGGCTTGACTGGTGGCCTCGGACAGGCTGGCCACGCGCTCCACCTGGCACGGTGTGGCGATCGACGGGAGCAGGAACGCTACTGAAAGGAACGAAATCGTTCGAGTCATTCGCGTCGCCAGTCTCCACCCCGCGTCCGGAGAACACCGGGCTTCACCTGCAAAGGGCGCCTCAAGATGACCGGCCGCGAAGCGGCCGCTCCTAGCGCCCTTTGTCTGGTGCAAGCCCTTGTTGTGCGTCACTTGCTATCGGCCCCCCACATCGGTTTCTCACGCTCCACAGATGCTGACTTATTCGCCTTCGAGGGCGCAAGGAGTCCGAGCCTTACGAAGAGAATCATTGCAGCCGGGTCCAGAAACGGGCCAACCGAACGCGGAAGTGATTCGCGCAGCACAAGAAACGCACCAACGCACAAGGGCGTTGCCGCCAGGATTATCCACAAGCGCCTTCTGTCCATCTGGGACGCCTCTCCGCGGACGCGGACGACCCAAGCGACTCCGACAATCAAGTAGAAGGCCACGGTAAGGGTGGCCGTGAGTCCCAGTGCTTCTTGGATATGGACGGGCATGAGAGGGTGCGCTACGGCCGGTCGGATCCCGAAGCACGTGCGGTGCACGCACAACACTGGAATAACCCGCGAAGGCCCCAGTCCGTCTGCGAAGACTTCGTCGGGTTCATTCCTTTGTTGGACGGCTTCTGTTTCATGCGACCGCCATAGCCGCGAGATGCTGATTCACTCGCTGCTCAAAAGCCCTGAAGTCATCGCACACTGAATCGGGCTCCGCGCAGAACTCCCTCCTTGCCTCGCCGAGGTGACCGAGGGCCTGAGGTGCATCTCCCGCAATGAGGGCCATCGCGACGAGCGCATGCCGGTAGTGGGGCAACGCCGCGACCTCTGGAATCGCGACCATTTGGGAAAGGGCTGTGGAGCCCGCAGAGACTCTAAGCCTATCGAGTGCCGCCAAGACGGTACTGAGAATCTCGTCAACCTCAGCACCTACCTGCCAGGACGCGTAGCCGCGCCCAAGTGCGTAGCCGACGTTGATCGCGATGGTCGACTGCCACTCGTCCGCGGTGAGACCCGATAGCTGAGCCATCAAGGCCCCGACGCTTTCGCTTCGGACACCCACCGACGGCGCGATATCGGTCCGGGGCCCGACTGCTCCTACATCAACCCAGAGGGAGACATCGCTACCGATTCGATGCAGATGCACGCCCCCTCGTCGGCGAAAGCCCTGTGCACGCAAAGCCTCGGAAACCTGCTTCCGGAGGGTGGTCATCGTTGACTCACCTGCAGCCCGTCCAACACCCGGCTTCACCTGCAGGGCGCGCCTCAACGACTGCTCGCGAAGCGAGCACACCTCCGCGCCCTGTCTGGTGCAAGCCGTTGTTCGACAGCCCGGTGCTATTCCCCACCGCGTCGTCCTTCACCTTGGTGACTCGCCCTTGTGGATGACCACAGAGACGAATGCGACCGTCGCGGTGGCGATGGAGCCGAGGAGAACCAGGAGATTGCGTGACCGGCCACCCGCATAGACCCCACAGAGGATGAGAGCCACATAGCCCACCAGGACGAGCCAACCTTCCCAACGAATGGGCAGACCCCATCCCCAGCCAACACGCTTGGCGGGGAACCAGAATTCACTGGGCTTGCTCATTGCCGCCTTTCGGGGATTTCCGGCCGGGCCCTTGGTCGACGTGGCCGTAGCGCGCCGCCGTACGGAGGCCTGTCGAACACTGGAATAACCCGCGAAGGCCCCAGTCCGTCTGCGAGGACTTCGTCGGGTT
>CAZYEA010000485.1:0-2285 GCA_964646485.1 uncultured Acidobacteriota bacterium | reverse complement strand
GGAGGCGGCGGCCGAGCTGTCGCTCGAATCCATCGGCGAGGCGACCCCTCCGGCCTTCGAGGCGATGCCCGAGGCGGCCCTCGAACCCTCTCTCGGCCTGGCCCCGGAGGCGCCCGCGGCTCTTCCCGCCGAAGACGAAGAAGAGCTCAACCTCGAGGTGGGCGTCGAAGAGGACGAACCCCCGGCCGCGGCCGCGCCTGCCGCCGCTCCCGCGCCGGCGCCTCCAGCCCCGGCACTCGAAGACAAGAACGCCGAAGCCGAGGCGCTGGCCGCGGGGTTTGGCGATTCTCCGGCAGAGCTCGAACTCCCGAGCGCCGAGATCAGCCTGCCTCCGGCCGAGGAGACGGGCCCCGACCTCGACTTCGCCTCCGGCTCGATCGCTCGCCCCTTCGCCCTCGCCGCGCCGGCGGTGGACCCCGAGATCGCAAAAGCGATCGAGGAGGTCGATTCGTACATCGCCCTCGGTTTCGTCGACGACGCCAAGGATGCCTTGCGCGACGCGCTGTCCCGCTTCCCGGGCAATACTTCCCTTTCCGAGCGAGCATCGAGCCTCGGACTCGACCTCGAGGCCGAGCGGGCCCCGGCTCCTCCTCCGCCCAAGCCGGCGCCCGCGCCCGCGCCCAAGGCCGCGCCCGCCAAGGCCCCGCCCCCCCCGCCCGAGCCCCCGGCCGCCGAGAACGATCTGCTGAGCGGACTCTCGTTCGACAATCTTCCGGCCCCGCCCGAGCCTGCGGAGACCGCACCGGCCGTCAACATGCGGGTGGCCGACGCCGCGCCCGTCACCGACGCCGGCGGCATCGATCTCGGGGCGGAACTCTCGGCCCTCTTCGACGCGCAGCCGGCCCTCGAGGAAGCGCCCCTCGACACGTCGAGGTCATCGAGTTTCGAGGACCAGGGCCTCCAGGACGTCTTCAACGAATTCAAGAAGGGTGTTGACTCCCAGCTGGGCGAGGGCGACTACGACACCCGCTACAACCTCGGGATCGCCTACAAGGAAATGGGACTCGTCGATGAAGCCATCGCGGAGTTCCAGCTCGCGGCCAAGGACCCCAAGCGGTCGCTCGAGTGCTCGAGCATGATCGGAATCTGCTTCATGGAGAAGGGCATGGCCGACGTGGCGGTTCAGTGGTACGAGCGCGGGCTCCAGGTTCCGGGCCGGGCCCCTGAGGAATACCGCGGCCTCCGCTATGACCTCGGCCTTGCCTGGGAGGCCACCGGCGACCTCGCCAAGGCCAAGGCGACCTTCGGCGACCTCGTTCGCGAAGATCCCTCCTTCCGCGATGTTTCGGACAAATTGAGGGATCTCCAGTCCCGGGCCTGACCGCTTGGCCGTCGCTTCCTGAACGGTCACCCGCCCGAAGGCTTCCCTCGAAGAGCACGCCCGTGAACCCCGGCAGGCGAAGCGACGTGGTGGTCCGGATCATTCAGTTCATCAGTTCGTTCATGGTCGGCGCGACTCTCGTCCTCGCACCCTGGACCCCACTGTGGGACAACCACCCGGCGCTGTCGACCTCCGTTTCGCTGCGCGAGATTCTGCTCGCTCCCTGGTTTCGGGGCGCGGTCAGCGGTCTGGGCCTCGTCAATCTCGCCGCCGCCGCCTGGGATCTCACCCATCTCCTCTTCCGCCGGGCGCGCGACCAGGAGCGATAGCCCCCTTGGCGGCCAGTGCCTTCGAGGGTTTCCGTGCCGGCGTCTCTCCACTACTCATGGCGATCGTCTCGGAAGGGGGGGCGCTCGCGGCCCGTCGAGCCCTGCAAGGAGGCGCCGACCTGGTCCAGGTGCGCGCGAAGCGTCTCTCCACGAGGCAACTCCGGAGTCTCGTCAGCGAGGTGATCGAGGAGTGCGGCGGAGGTCAGCGGGTTCTCGTGAACTCGCGCCCGGACATCGCGGAACTCACCGGCGCGTTGGGCGTTCATCTTCCCGAGGACGGGCTCGACCCTCGGAGCGTACGCCGGAGCTTTCCGGGTCTCCTGGTCGGCGTGTCGCGCCACGATCGGCCGGGCCTCGAGGCCGCCGTCGCTTCGGGAGTCGACTACGCGCTGCTGGGGCCGGTGTTCGAGACGCCCGGCAAGAGTGCCTTGGCCCTCGGACGGGATCGCTTCGAGGCGAGGGTGCGGGGGATCGCGATCCCGGTGTTCGGCGTGGGTGGAGTAGATCCGACGAACGCGGGCGAGGTCATCGCCGCGGGCGCGCGCGGGGTCGCGGCCATCCGTCCGTTTCACGATCCCTCCGGTGCTTTCGCGGCCGCCGCCTCGATCCGGAGCGGCCTCGAGCAAACGCGCGCC
>CAZYEA010000484.1:0-2289 GCA_964646485.1 uncultured Acidobacteriota bacterium | reverse complement strand
CGCGGGTGGCCATGCCGATGGCGCGGCCGACGATGTTCGCCTCGGCCAGAGGCGAGTTGAAGACACGGTCGGATCCGTACTTGCGCTGAAGGTTGTGGGTGACCTTGAAGACGCCGCCCTTGCCCTTCACCTTGTCGAGATTCTCTTCGCGCGAGGCATCCGCCACGTCCTCGCCGAAGACCACGATCTTGGGGTCGCGCGCCATTTCGTCCACGTAGGCCGCGTTGAGGAGATCGACCATGGTCTTGTTCGGATTGGGCGCCGCCCCGTATTCCGGAGGCGAATCGAATTCCCTGGAGGTCGGATCGATGGACGAATACACCCACCAGGTCGCGCTCTCCGCGGGTGGAGTGGGGGCGGCGAGGGCGCGATCGGTCGCCTCCTCTATCTCGCGATCGACTTCCTCGCGCAGGGCGGTGAGCTCCGCTTCGCTCAGGAGGTTGGCCGCGACCGCGCGCTTGCGGAAGGAGTTCAAGGGATCCCGCTCCACCTCGGCCTCGCGCTCCGCGGCGGGCCGGTAGAGGGTTTCGTCGTCCGAGAGCGAGTGGGAGTAGGGACGGATCACCTTGGCGTGAACGAGGGCCGGGCCCTTGCGCATGCGGCAATAGCGGACGGCCTCGCCCATGGTGGAGAGACTTGCGATGGGATCGCAGCCGTCGACTTCGAGTACGAGGAGGTCGGGGAACGAGCGCACGAGCTTGCTGATGCTGCCCCCCGCGGTCTGGACTTCGATCGGGACGGAGATCGCGTACCCGTTGTCTTCGACGAGGTAGACGACAGGCAGCTTCAGGTTGCACGCGGTGTTGAGGCTCTCCCAGAACTCGCCCTCGGACGTGGTGCCGTCACCAGTGCTGACGAAGACGACTTCGTCGTGCCGGAAGGCGGGCAGCGCGCCGGTTTTCTGCATGAAGACCCCGGCCTCCGCGCACCCCACGGCCTGAAGGAACTGGGTGCCCACGGGGGAGGACTGGCTCACCACGTTCAAGCCCTTGTGGCCCCAGTGCGACGGCATCTGGCGTCCCCCCGAGTTGGGGTCGTCCTTGGCGCCGACCGACCCCATCAGCATCTCCGTGGGAGTCATGCCCAGAGTGAGCAGGAGAGCGCGGTCGCGGTAGTCGGGATAGAACCAGTCGTATCCCGGTCGCAGGGCCATGCCCGCGGCCACCAGAATGGCCTCGTGCCCGGCGCCGCTGATCTGGAAATAGATCTTGTTCTGGCGCTTGAGCGCTATTTCCTTGTCGTCGATGCGCCGCGACATGTACATGATCCGGTAGATCTCGCGGACCACCGTGGGATCGAGGGAGATGGGCGGCAGACCCTGAAGCGGAGGCGCCTCAATCAAGGGGGCGAGTTCGGTCAATGGAGCCTCGATGGTCGGAGATTCAGGTGGGGAGGGCGGAAGGGGAAGGGGCGCGCCTTCGGCCGAGGGCGATTCCGGAAGTCGTGCGAGCAGGGTGGAGAAGGGCCCCGTCTGCTGCATGGCCCCCGGGCTTGAAGAGGCGGCGGCGCCGAGGGCGGTGAGTTCAGAGAGGAGCGGCCTGGGTGTTTCCGTGGTGGGGGTGGTCTCACGCCCGATCGCCCGTCCGATGAGTCTTCGATCGATCTCGCCAGTATTGACCCCAAGGACTTCGCGGTCGGGCTCGCTTGGCGGAGTGGCCCGAACCAGAAGGCTCGGGCGATCGATCTCGCCGGTTCGAGTGGGGTCCTCCATCTGGGGTCGTTCGAGGCCGGCCGTGGTGCTGCTTCCCGGAGGACGAAGGGCGGCCACGCCGCCGCCGTCGAGAGCGAAGGGCGGAGGCACCGATTCGATGCCGGCCAGGCTGCGCGTGGCGAGCGTCCAGGAGGGCGAGTCGATGGCCGAGGTCAGATTCGCCTCGGGTGGGCGCGGGGACTCGGGCGGGACTTCCCGTTCCTCTACCTTGAGTGCCGCTTCCCTCAGGAGGGAGGCGAAGCCGAGAGTCGCCGCGTCCGGCCGGGGAATCTCCTCGACGAGGAGTGGGGCAATCTCCAGGGTGTCGGGCGGCGTTCGGGACAAAGCTTTGGGTCGTTGAAGGGTTGGGGTAGGAGCGAGGGTCTGGGGAACGTTCTTTTCGAGTTCTTCGAGAAGCTCGGTCGACAGACCCAGGGGTTCTGGGTCCCTCGGGGGAAGCGGGGGGATGGGACGCGTGGGAACGCGAACCACCGCTTCGACGATGTCCATGACGCTGCTCTTTTGAAGCTCTTCGGTCGAGAAGTTCCTCGCCGAGAACGTGGTCGGTCGCGGCGCCCGCGTTGCCCCGGGGGGCTCGG
>CAZYEA010000483.1:0-2305 GCA_964646485.1 uncultured Acidobacteriota bacterium | reverse complement strand
GACGAAGCAACCCCGTCCAACAACTACCAACCCCTTAAGGAAGTGTTCGGCGGAGTTGGCCTGTAAGCCGGATTCTGTCCGTTCCGCTTGCGCGGAAGTGGACGATCATCCCTCTAAGTGCCGCGATTGCTCGCGGCCTCATGCAACCAACCCGGGGGCCTGGGCGATGGGCCATCGCCTCGTATCGCCCCCCTATTTGGTCTTGCTCCGTGTGGGGTTTTCCCTGTCCCGCGAATGTCACCACCGCGGCGGTGCGCTCTTACCGCACCTTTTCACCCTTACCCCGATCGTCCGACGCCCTTTGAGAGGCGCCGGCGTTTTCGGGGCGGTATCTTTTTCTGTGGCACTGTCCCTGGGGTCGCCCCCGCTGGCAGTTAGCCAGCACACAGCCCTTGCGGTCACTCAAGACCGCCGTGGAGTCCGGACTTTCCTCTCCGACGATGCCTTGTTCGAAGCGATCGTCCAGCCCACTCCGCCGAACGGATGAAACCCTATGCGCCCGGGGCCTTCGGCGTCAAGCCGTCGGTCTCTTCCGTGATTCCGTACTGCTCGAGTTTCTTGTACAGATTCGAGCGCGGGGTGTCGATGGCCTGGGCGGTGGCCGAGATGTTCCAGTTGTTCTCGCGCAGCCTGGCCACGATGAAGGCGCGCTCGGATCCTTCCTTGAACTCGCGCAGTGAACCTACGGGAAGAACGAGGCCCCCGGTATCGGCGGGCGGGGGGAGGGGCGGCGGCGCGCCCGGCGCGTCGTGGGGAAGAGGACCGCTCATCAGCCGGTCGATGACGTTCTTCAACTCGCGGACGTTGCCCCGCCACTCGCGCCTCTGCAGGGCGGCCGCGAACTCTTGGGAGATCCGCTTCACCGAGACGCCGTGCTGGGCGGCGGAGCGGGCCACGAAGTGGGCGGCGATCGCGGGGATGTCCTCGAGCCTGAGGCGCAGGGGCGGCACTTCGATGTCGATTACGGAGAGGCGGAAGAAGAGATCCTCGCGGAAGGTGCCCCCCGCGATCGCGTCTTCGAGATTCTTGTTCGTGGCCGCGATTACGCGGACGTCGACCTTGATCGTCTTTTGCGAACCGATCCGCTCTACCTCGCCCTCCTGGAGGACGCGCAAGACCTTGGCCTGAGCGCGCGCGCTCATGTCGCCGATCTCGTCGAGGAAGATCGTGCCCTTGTGGGCCATCTCGAACTTGCCGATCTGCCGTTCGGTGGCCCCGGTGAACGAGCCCTTCTCATGACCGAAGAGTTCGCTCTCGATCAGCTCCTCGGGGATGGCCGCGCAGTTGACCGAGATGTAGGCCTCGTCGGCCCGGGAGGAGAGGCGGTGAACCTCGCGGGCCACCAGCTCCTTCCCGACCCCGCTTTCGCCGCGGATGAGGACGGTGGCATTCGTGGGCGCCGCCTTCTTGATCCGCGCGAAGACCTGCTGAATGGCGGCGCTCGAGCCCACGAGGTCGCTCGGCCCGTTCGTCTCCAGGCGCAGGCGCCGGTTCTCGATGATCAGTCGCCGCTTCTCGAGGGCGTTGCGCGCGGCCACGAGGAGCTTCTCGGTCTCGGGCGGCTTCTCGAGGAAGTCGAAGGCGCCGAGCCGGGTCGCTTCCACCGCGGTCTTCACCGTGCCGTGACCGGAGAGCATGATCACGGGCACGTCCCGGGCGCGCTCGCGAAGCAGGCGCAGGGTCTCGAGGCCGTCGAGGCCCGCCATCTTGACGTCGAGGATGACGAGGTCGATGCCCGCCCGCTCCGCGATCTGCACGGCCTCCGGGCCGGTGGAGGCGGTCTCGCAGTCGAAGCCCTCGAACTCGAACATCATGGTGAGAGATCGACGGATGGCGTCCTCGTCGTCGACGACGAGGATCCTGGGCCTGACCGGGGAGAGCTTCATCGCTTAGGGAACCGCCCTGGGATTTTCACTCAGGAGAGCCCTCAGTCCCGCCTCGTCCAGCACCTTCACGCCCAGGGCCCGCCCCTTATCGAGTTTCGACCCCGCGTCCTCTCCGGCCACGATGTAGTCGGTTTTGGAGGAGACCGCCGAGGTCACCCGGCCTCCGCGGTCCTCGATCAGGCGCTTCGCCTGGTTGCGGTCGAGGGAAGGGAGTATGCCGGTCAGGACGAACTGAAGTCCCTCGAGAGTCCGGGGCTTCTCGGGCTCTCCCGACGTGATCGAAGTCAGACTGACGCCCGCGGCTTTGAGCCTCTCGATCAGGTCCCGGTTCGGCGGGGCCTCGAACCACTCCCGGAGTGAGGCCACCACGGCCTCGCCGATTTCTGGCACGGCATCGATATCCTCGTCCGTGGCCGAGG
>CAZYEA010000482.1:1638-2311 GCA_964646485.1 uncultured Acidobacteriota bacterium | reverse complement strand
GACCTGGGGCTTGCCCACATTCGCTTCCACCCCGAACTCGCGCTTGAGGCGGTCGACGATGATTTCCAGATGCAGCTCGCCCATCCCGGAAATCTTGGTCTGGTTGGTCTCGGGGTCGGACTCGACCTTGAAGGTCGGGTCTTCCTGCATGAGCTTGCCGAGGCCCTGGCCCATCTTCTCCTGGTCGGACTTGGTCTTGGGCTCGACCGCGAGGGAGATGACCGGAGCCGGGAACTGGATGGCCTCGAGCAGCACGGGCTTGCTGGAGTCGCAGATGGTGTCGCCGGTGACCACGTTCTTGAGGCCGATGGCGGCCGCGATGTCGCCCGCGTAGATCTCCTTGATCTCTTCACGCTTGTTGGCGTGCATCTTGACCAGGCGGCCGATGCGCTCGCGCGTGCCCTTGGTGGCGTTCAGGAGGGTATCGCCCGCCTTCATCTGGCCCGAGTAGACACGGATGAACGCGAGCTGGCCGACGAAGGGGTCGGTCATGATCTTGAACACGAGGCCCGCGAACGGGGCGTTGTCGTCGGTGAGGCGCTCCACCGGCTCCTTGGTGTCGGGATCGATGGCGACGGTCGGCGGCTTATCG
Source organism: uncultured Acidobacteriota bacterium (assembly GCA_964646485.1). Taxonomy (GTDB): domain Bacteria; phylum Acidobacteriota; class Vicinamibacteria; order Fen-336; family JAGNNV01; genus JAGNNV01. The sequence continues at coordinate 1,719 of CAZYEA010000482.1, read as the reverse complement.
AGGGGCGAGGGCAGGTAGGCGACCACCGCGTCGAGCATGGGCTGAACGCCCTTGTTCGTGAAGGCGGTGCCGCACACCACG
>CAZYEA010000482.1:833-1628 GCA_964646485.1 uncultured Acidobacteriota bacterium | reverse complement strand
TCAGGAATTTGTCGGTGAGGTGATCGTCGATCTCCGCCACCGTCTCGATCAGATGCTCGCGGGCGAGCTTCGCCTCGTCGAGCATGTCGGCGGGGATCTCTTCGGTCATGTACTCGGCGCCCATGGTTTCGTCGGGGTACCGGTAGGCCTTCATTTCCACGAGATCGACCACGCCCACGAACTTGTCCTCGGCGCCGATGGGAAGCTGGATCGCCACCGGGGTCTTGGCCGACAGGCGATCGACCATCATGGTGATGCAGCGCTGGAAATCGGCGCCCACCCGGTCCATCTTGTTGATGAAGGCGATGCGGGGAACGCTGTACTTGTCGGCCTGGCGCCACACCGTCTCGGACTGGGGCTGCACGCCGGACACCGCGTCGAACACCGCGACCGCGCCATCGAGCACCCGCAACGAACGTTCGACTTCGGCGGTGAAGTCGACGTGGCCCGGGGTGTCGATGATGTTGATCCGGTGCTCTTTCCAGAAGCACGTGGTCGCGGCGGAGGTGATGGTGATGCCCCGCTCCTGCTCCTGCTCCATCCAGTCCATGGTGGCGGTGCCGTCATGAACTTCGCCAATCTTGTAATTGACGCCGGTGTAGAAAAGGATCCGCTCCGTGGTCGTGGTCTTGCCCGCGTCGATATGCGCGGCAATCCCGATGTTGCGGGTCTTTTCGAGAGAGGTAGTACGGGCAGCCACGTGTGTTTTCTCGGATTCCTTAAGGGGAGAGCGGGAACCGCTTACCAGCGGTAGTGAGCGAAGGCCTTGTTGGCCTCGGCCATCTTGTGAACGTC
>CAZYEA010000482.1:0-823 GCA_964646485.1 uncultured Acidobacteriota bacterium | reverse complement strand
CGCGTCCATGAGCTCATTGGCGAGTTTGGTGATCATGCCCCGCTCGGAACGCAGGCGCGCGTAGCTGATGATCCAGCGGATGCCGAGGGAGTTGCGGCGGTTGGGATTGACTTCGATCGGAACCTGGTAGTTCGAACCGCCCACGCGACGGCTCTTCACCTCGAGCGTCGGCTTGACGTTTTCGACCGCCTTCTTGAAGAGCTTGAGCGGCTCATCCTGGGTCTTTTCGTGGATGGCCTTGAGCGCGCCGTACATGATCTGCTGGGCGGTCGACTTCTTGCCGTCGCTCATCAGGCAGTTCACGAACTTCGTGACCAGGGTCGAGTTGTAGAGAGGATCGGGGAGGACATCCCGCTTCGGTACGGTGCCGCGACGTGGCATTGCTTTAGCGCTCCAGACTTCTACTTTTGAAAACTAGTGACGGCCTTTTCGGAAAACCTGCAAGAACTTAGGTTTCTGAAAGACCCTTGGAGCACCGCCAGAAGGGAAGACCCTTCGGGGTTCGACGCGGGAGTGCAGCATCGAGCAGTGGCTCAAGGATCTTTCGCCCAATCGCTGAATCAGCTGTTGAGAGCTGTTTCAGAGCTTCTGCGGCGGGATTTCCCAGGCTTCTTTTGGATTTACTTCGAGACTTACTTCTTCTCCGGGCACTCACCCTGAGGGTGAGGAACCGCGAAGGGACGGAGATCTTAGACGAAAACTCTTAGAAACTAAACTGTTGCGGACGCAAAACCCGAAAAAGGGGTAGCGGCCGGGCGCGGACTTTAGGCGGCCTTGGGCCGTTTCGCGCCGTATTTGCTGCGGCTTCGCTTGCGTCCGGCGA
>CAZYEA010000481.1:0-2326 GCA_964646485.1 uncultured Acidobacteriota bacterium | reverse complement strand
CGCACCGGTGAGGGCAAGACCCTCGTCTCGACGCTCCCGAGCTACCTCAACGCGCTCGAGGGCAAGGGCGTCCACCAGGTCACCACGAACGACTACCTCGCCAAGCGCGACTCCGAGTGGATGGGCCGCATCCACCGCTTCCTCGGTCTCGAGGTCGGCGTGGTGCTCCCCGACATCGACGATCCGGAGCTGAAGCGGCGCGCGTACGCGGCGGACATCACCTACGGCACCAACAACGAGTTCGGCTTCGACTACCTCCGCGACAACATGAAGTTCGAACTGGAGTCGTACGTCCAGCGCGGACACAACTTCGCGATCGTGGACGAGGTCGACTCGATCCTGATCGACGAGGCCCGCACTCCCCTCATCATCAGCGGCCCCGCCGAAGAGTCGACCGACCTGTACTACAAGGTCGACCAGATCATCCCGAAGCTCATCCCCGGGGCGCGCATCGCGGGCGACAAGAAGGCCGAGGAGCGGGAGGAACTCGAGAAGACCGGCGACTACATCGTCGATGAAAAGTCCCGGAACGTCACCCTCACCGATACCGGGATGTCCCACGCGGAGAAGCTCCTCGGGGTCACGAACCTGTGGGACCCCTCGAACATGGATGTCCTGCACCACGTGAACCAGGGACTGCGCGCCCATTCCCTCTACACCCGCGATGTCCACTACGTGGTGAAGGACGGGCAGGTGATCATCGTCGACGAGTTCACCGGACGTCTCATGCCCGGACGCCGGTGGTCCGACGGGCTGCACCAGGCCGTGGAAGCGAAGGAAAAGGTGAAGATCGAGCGGGAGAACCAGACTCTCGCCACCATCACTCTCCAGAACTACTTCCGCATGTACGGCAAGCTCGCGGGGATGACCGGCACCGCCGAGACCGAGGCCCCGGAGTTCGAGAAGATCTACAAGCTCGAAGTCCTGGTGGCGCCCACGAATCGCCCGATGATCCGTCTGGAGAACCCGGACACCGTGTACCGCACCGAGCCCGAGAAGGATCGCGCGGTGGTTCGGGAGATCAAGGAGCTCGCGGCCTCGGGACGGCCGGTGCTCGTGGGCACGATCTCCATCGAGAAATCCGAGCGGCTCGCCGCCCACCTGAAGCGCGAGGGCATCAAACACGTAGTCCTCAACGCGAAATACCACGAGCGCGAGGCCGACATCGTCTCCCAGGCCGGCCGGTTCGGGGCGGTCACCATCGCCACCAACATGGCGGGCCGCGGCACCGACATCATTCTCGGGGGCATCCCCGACGTCCGCGTGCGCAACATCCTCATCGAGCGGAGTATCAACCCGGAAACCGCCAGCGCCGCGGACAAGACCGCGGCCGAAGAGATGGCGCTTGCCGAGATGGCAGCCGACTTCAAGAAGGAGCTCGCCCATCGCAAGTTCGATTCCCAGTACAAAGAGGGCCTGGCCGAACGCTACCTGGGCCTCGTCGCCGCCTTCCCGAACGACCACCCGTCTTTCGGCACGGTGGCGGCACTCGCCGCTCACGACCCCGCCCTGAAGTCCTACCTGGATGCCGCCGAGGCCCTTCCCCGTCCAAGGCGGAACAAGATCGCCAGGTCGTTCTTCCCCCACTGGGATACGGAGAAGCCCATCGAGTTCCTCGATGTCCATCCCCTCAAGGCCGAACTCAAGGCCGTCACCTCGAACCAGCGCACCCTCGCCGCCATCGTTCAGCTGCTCGACTCCAGCGAACGTGAGCGCGTGGTGGCTCTGGGCGGCCTGCACATCCTGGCCACCGAACGGCACGAAGCCCGCCGCATCGATCACCAGTTGCGAGGCCGCGCGGGCCGGCAGGGCGACATCGGTTCGTCGCGCTTCTATCTTTCGCTGCAGGACGACCTCATGCGCATCTTCGGCTCCGATCGCATCAGCGGTCTGATGCTGAAGCTCGGGATGGAAGAGGACATGCCCGTCGAACACCCGATGGTCTCGCGCTCGATCGAACGCGCCCAGCGCCAGGTGGAGGCCCAGAACTTCGCCGTCCGCAAGCACCTCCTCGAGTACGACGACGTGATGAACAAGCAGCGGGTGGCGATCTACGGCACGCGGCGGATGATTCTCGAGGGCAAGGAGACGCGCCAGTGGCTCCTCGACCTCTCCGAGGACGTCATCGACTCATTCGTGGAGAACGCCCTCGACCCGAAGGTGACCACCGAAGGCGCCAACCCCGAAGGCCTTTCGATCATGCTTCGCGACACCTTCGGCCTCACCGTCCCCGTGGACGAGATCACGGGCACGCCCCAGACCGAGCTCATCGCGTCGCTCAAGTCCCGGGCGAAGGCTCTTTACGAGGCCAAGGAACGAGACATCG
>CAZYEA010000480.1:0-2341 GCA_964646485.1 uncultured Acidobacteriota bacterium | reverse complement strand
TCAGTCCGACAAGCTGACCTTCAAGCTCATCCTGGCCCGGGACCTGCGCGCGCGCAAGGTTGCGAAGGCGCCTTAGGGCCGCTCGATCGTCGGGGCTTCTATGACCGCTGTGTCGATCGCGCGAGTCGCGGCGGAGGCGCCCGCTTCGTGCGTGATTTCTCCGCAGAGGGTGCGAATGCGCTCACTGATCCGGCCGGTGCGCCCGGGATCGCCCGAGGCCGCGACAAGTTCCTTGGCCTGACGGCAAAGCGCCCCCAGGAGGTCGAGATGTCGCGCTCGTCTCGCGCGCAGGCCCTCGAGGCGCGTCTGGGACTCGCGAATGAGAGCCCGCTGCCGTTCCAAAAGGTCGCGCATCTGACTTCTCGCCCCGGGCTCGCCTTTCAGGGGAGGGCCGAGGGCGGCGATCTTCACGGCCAGGCGCTCCTCTTCCGCGGGATCGGCGCCGCTGCCCATCGCCGCGATTTCGGGCTCGATCTCGTCCAGGGCGGCGAGCACGCGGAAGGCGGACTCGCGGGCCCGTGCGCCGGCCTCTTTGGCCTCACCGGAGAGGCTGGAAGCGGCGTTCGAGATCTCCGAGGCCAGATCGCGGGGAGAGGCCGGAGCCGCGCCCGCAACGTCGGCGCGTGAACCCGCGGGCAGGAGAAGGGCAGCCACCTCAGGTTTCGACCAGAACGAGCGGCGCGAGGTGGCAGCGTTGATCATGCGCGCCGAGAGGTACGGGTCGATGCCGCGCTTCCGCCTCAAGAGCTCCCAGCGGACCGCGAGGGCCCCGAGGACGAGCGCCGGCGCGGCTGCGAGGAGGAGAGTGAAGGCGTCGAACTCCCCAGGACTCAGGCGCCACGGACCATCGCTTGCTCGCTGAGCCCATTGAAAGACAAGGGCCGGGGCCCCGACGCCCAGCCAGATCAGCCACGTCCATCCTGTTGCAGCTCGAAGGTCACGAAGTTCCCGGGGAAGGCGGGCCCAGACGTCACCCTCCGGCCGCCAAGCCTCGGGGCACCAGCCCAGCCCGGAGCGCAGGGGCTCGAAGATCGCTTCCTTGATCCGCGCGGGCTCGAATCCAAGCCGCCTCAGGTGGCGCCATCGCCAGGGCAGGAGCAGCGCCGGGGTGAGGCCTGCGGATGCGATCATCAGGGGAAGCACTTCGAAGGGGGGTGACACCTTTCCTCCGCCCAGATACCACGCGCCAACGCACAGCATCCCCTCCGCCGAAAGCGCGGGGACAACGACGAAGGTGCCGAGACCGTCGAGAGCCAGCGGCCTCTCCTCGTCGTTGGGCGAGATCGCCTCTTTCAAGCTCTTCGCGTCGGGCCACCTTTGGCTTGGGCTCTTGACCAGACAGCGCGCGAGGGCGGAGGCGAGCTCGCTCGGAGTTGCGGGCGCGTGCGTCTTGAGCGGCGGCGCCTCCTTGGTGATGTGCTGCACCATGACGTCGCCGGGGGTTGCGCCCTCGAACGGCAACCGTCCTGCGAGCATGGCGTAGCCCATGACGCCGAGCGAGTACAGATCGCTGCGATGGTCGATATCCGACTTTCCCTGAGCCTGTTCGGGTGACATGTAGTGCGGCGTGCCGAGCACACCGCCGATTTCAGTGAGGGTCTGCCCCGCGCCCAGCGCCTTCGCGACCCCGAAGTCAGTCAACCGGGCGCGTCCGGTGCCCTCCTCGAGCAGGACGTTGTCCGGCTTGATGTCGCGATGAATCACGCCGAGCTTGTGAGCGTAGTCGAGGGCTTCGGCCATCTCGATGAGGATCCGCCGCGCGTCTTCCACCGGAAGGCGTCCCTCGCGTTTGAGCCGTGCGGCGAGCGATTCGCCCTTGACGTAGCCCATGACGAAGTAGAGCGTTCCGTCGACATCGCCGAAGGTGTAGAGCGGCACGATGTTGGGGTGGGAGAGCTTCGCGGCGGTGCGGGCCTCGCGGCGGAACCGGTCGCGACTGTCCTGGGTCGAACCGCGATCGGGAGGCAGGACCTTGATCGCGACTTCGCGCTCGAGGGCGGCTTCGGTGGCGAGATAGACAGCGCCCATGCCGCCCCGGCCGAGGAGGCGCTGGATTTCGTACTGACGTCCAAGCGCCACCTTCAGGATGTCGCGGACAGGGTCGGACGGTGCGGCGGTCGACGTAGGCGCAGCGGCGCCGCAATTGGCGCAGAACCGCGCGCTGTCAGCGAGAGAGGTCTTGCAGGATGAGCACGCTCGCGTCGCCCTGGCGTCGGTCGTGTCCGCCACACGCTTCTCCTTGGTTTCCACCAGTGTACTGCGGTTCAATTCTTTTGATTCTCAGCCCCTGGAACCTTCGGGTTGCGGACCTCGTCTTATTCGGTAACCGCCCGGGCCTCCG
>CAZYEA010000479.1:0-2341 GCA_964646485.1 uncultured Acidobacteriota bacterium | reverse complement strand
TCTCCGCCTGGCCCGCTCCCAGCACCGGGACGAACATCTTCCAGTCCATCGCCCCCAACAAGCAGGACACCACCCAGTACGTGGGGCGCGTCGACTACTACCTCAACCCGAAGTGGCGCCTGATGGGCCGCTACACCTATGACCTCTCCGCCACCACCGAACCGGGCGGCCTCTTCTTCGGCACCGCCATCCCGGACGTGGCCACCACCTTGACCGACGTTCCCGGGCAGGTGGGCGTGGCCCAGCTCACCACCACCATCAGCCCGAGAATGCTCAACGAGTTTTCCTTCCAGTTCTCGAGCAACGCCATCGATTCCACCTATGGCGGCAACGTCAAGAACACCCGGAGTGCCTACGGCCTCACCATCCCCGAGCTGTACCCCGAAAACCGGGAAGGCCTCATCCCCACCGTGGCCATCTCCGGCCTGTCCAGCATCGGCGCGCCCCAGCTCTTCCACAACACCTACAAGAACTACACGGTCGGCGACAACCTGTCCTACCAGCGCGGCAACCACCAGTTCAAGGGCGGATTCCTCTTCGCGTGGGAGATCAAGAACGAGCTTTCCGGCAGCGGCACGCAGGGCAGCTTCAGCTTCGGTGCGGCGGGCGGGCGCACCGCTTTCCAGAACTTCCTGACCGGCAACCGGGACGGGGCCTGCGGTTCCACCTGCTCCTACTCGGAGCCCACCATCGAGGTGGCGTCGAAGATGCGCTTCCAGCGCTACGAGTTCTACGTCCAGGACTCCTGGAAGGTCCGGCCCAACCTCAGCATCGACCTCGGCCTTCGTTACTCGCTCCAGCCCCCGGTCAAGGACGTGAACGACGTGCTCACGAACTTCAGCCCTACTCTCTACAACCGGGCTCAGGCCCCGCAGTTCTCGAGCGCCGCCGCCACCACCCTCATCGCGGGTTCGGGCAATTTCAACAACGGCATCGTGATCGCAGGTCAGAACTCCGCGAACGGCCGCGGGATCTACGCGACCGACAAGAACAACATCATGCCCCGCATCGGCTTCTCGTGGGACAAGGGCGGCGAGGGCTCCATGGTCCTGCGCGGCGGCTTCGGCATCTACTACGACCAGGCCCTCGTGGGCATCTTCCTGCAGAACGCCTTCGTGAATCCGCCCTTCGTCCAGAGCCCGAGCGTCCAGAACCCGCAGCTCTCGAATCCCGGCGCGGGCATCACGCCCACCACGGTGGCCCCGGTGGCGCTCATCGCCTCGAGCGACCCCTTCATCACCCCGCGCACCCGTCAGTGGAACGTGGGAGTGCAGAAGAAGCTCTACGCGCGCGGCGTGATCGATATCGGATACGTGGGCTCCGCGGGCGACAACCTGATCCAGCCCGTTGACATCAACGCGCCCACCCCGAGGGAAGTGGTGGCCACGAACGGCGTGATCAACACCGCACGGCCGTACGTGGGCTTCGCGGGAATCAACTTCCGGCAGACCACGGCGAAGGCCCGCTACAACGGCCTGCTCGTGGGCTTCCGTCATGACGCCGGGCGCAAGGGCCTGGTGAGCGTCGCCTATACCCTCAGCCGGTCCAAGACCGACGCCACCAACGATCGCGATGCCGTGGACCTTCCCCAGGACCGCACGAACCTGGCCGCCGAGTACGCGCTGTCCCGCACCGATCGCACCCACGTCCTCACCGTGAACTACGTCTACGAGCTGCCCTTCTTCCGCGATTCGAAGGGCCTGTCCAAGCAGATCCTGGGCGGATGGCAGGTCTCCGGTATCAGCCAGTTCTGGTCCGGTCCGCCCATCTCCCGCGTGGTCAACGGACAGACCAACGGCTCGCGGCGCGGCATCCGGGTCAACCAGATCGCTGACCCCTTCTCCAACCTGCCCGCGAACACGCCGGGGGGCGTCTATTACTTCAACCCCGCCGCCTTCGCTCCGCCCGCGGACGGCGCTCTCGGCACCACCGGCCGCGCCATCTTCCGCCTCCCCGGGGTGAATCAGTGGGACATCACGGCGTCGAAGAACTGGTATCCGAGCAAGAACACGCGCCTGCAGTTCCGGGCCGACTTCATCAACGCCCTCAATCACACCCAGCTCGATCCGGGCTCCATCCAGAACGTCTGCACGGTGGCGGTCACCGCTTCGGACTGCACGGCCTCGACCGGCAACTTCGGCAAGATCACGGGCACCCGCGCCCCTCGCGAGATCCAGCTCGGCGTCAAGTTCTTCTGGAACTAGGAGGGGTCAAAGGACGGCCGGCCCCTTTTGGAAACGGGGCCGGCCGGTTGCGACCTTGAAGGCTCTCTAGAACGAGAGCCGCGCGCCGATGCGCAGGATGCGCGGGCTCACGACTTCCTCGATGCGGTTGAACGTCG
>CAZYEA010000478.1:0-2350 GCA_964646485.1 uncultured Acidobacteriota bacterium | reverse complement strand
GGGCGGCTGCAAGACCGGCGACAAGGGCTGCGCCGGCAAGAACAGCTGCAAGGGCAAGGGCGGCTGCTCGGTTCCCGTGAACCACGGAGCTCCCGCGAAGAAGTAGTCCGCGTTCGGACGTTCGTTCCTAGGCCGCGGGGGCTTCGTCCCCGCGGCTTTTTTCTTCTACACTCAAAAGCGCGTCCATGACCCCCCTCTCCAAAGGCAATCGTTTCGGATTCAAAGACCTCGGCATCGGAATCGGCCTGCGGTCGGTTCACTATCCGCACATCCTCTCCAAGTGGCCGAAGGTCGACTGGTTCGAGGTCCTCTCGGAAAACTACCTCGACACTGGCGGGCGGCCCTCTTACGTGCTCGATCAGGTGGTCGAGCGTTATCCGGTGGCCCTCCACGGCGTCTCGATGTCGATCGGCAGCACCGATCCGCTGAATCGCGAGCACCTCAAAAAGCTCAAGGCGCTGGCCGAGCGGACCCGGGCGCACTGGGTCTCCGATCACCTGTGCTGGACCGGCGTCCTCGGCCGCAATACCCACGACCTCCTCCCCATGCCCTACACCGAGGAGGCGCTCGCCCACACCATCAAGCGCGCGCGCCAGGTGAGCGAGATCCTCGAACGGCCTCTCGTCATCGAAAACCCGTCCTCCTACGTCGAGTTCAAGGGGTCGTCGATGCCCGAGTGGGTATTCCTCTCGAGGCTCGCGGAAGAGGCCGACGGCGGTCTGCTGCTCGACGTGAACAACGTCTATGTCAGCTCCTTCAACCATCGCTTCGATCCCGTCGAGTACATCAACGCGATCCCCGCCGACCGGGTGGTTCAGTATCACCTCGCCGGCCATACCAACAAGGGCACCCACATCATCGATACCCATTCCGACCACGCGATCGACGAGGTCTGGAAGCTCTATGCCCTCTCCTGCCGGCGGACCGGTCTCGTCGCCACCCTGTACGAGTGGGACGACGACATCCCCGCCTTCGACGTGGTCCTCGCCGAGGCCCGAAAGGCCGAGAAGTTCCGGAAAGCGGTAGCCGCCCGGCCGTCGGGCGCCGCGCCGAATCCGATGGCGGCTGCCTAGGACATGCGCCTCGCCAGCCTTCAGCGCTGGATGCAGGCGGTGGTGGTGCATCCCCGAACCACCATCGAAGCCCTGCGCTCCCGCGCCGCCACCGCGTATCTCAAGCCCGCAAAGCTCGAATCCGTCCTCCTCCCTTCGAGCACCCTGAGCGCGCCGGAACGGATCGCGATCTACCAGGAGATGTATCCGTTGCGCATGCGCGACGCTCTGGCCGCGGACTATCCCGGCCTCGACCACTTCCTGGGCGAGCGGTTCTGGGATTTCGTCACCGCCTACACGCGCGTTCACCCGTCGATGGCGTACACCCTGAACCGCCTCGGCGATCACGTACCTTCCTTCCTCGGCCGGCAGAGCGCCTTCAAGCCGAAGGCTTTCCTGAAGGATCTGGCCCGTCTCGAGCTCGCAATCACCGAAGCCTTCGACTCGCCCGACGCGTCTTTGCTCAAGGCCGAGGATCTCGATGCGCTCGATCCACGCCGGCTCGGGCGCACGCGCCTCGTGACTTCGCCTTCCCTGCGCCTGCTCGAGCTCGGGTGGAATGCGGGCGACTACCTCGACACTATCCGCGACGAGGAGCATCGACACCCGAAGCCGAGGCGGTCTCGATCGTTCGTGGTCGTAGTGCGGCGCGACTATTCGGTCTTTCGCTTCGACGTCACGGAGGCCGCTTTCCTCGTCCTTCGCGACCTGCAGGAAGGGCGAACCATCGGTGAGGTGGTCAAGCGCGCGATGAGCCGCCGCGGCGCCCGGAAGGCCGGCGAAAGTGACTTCTCGGGCTGGTTCCGCCGCTGGACGTCCGAAGGCGTCTTCTCCGGAGTCAAGGTTCCAGGGTCAAGAAAAAAATAGACTTACACGTGTAGCCGAGGTCAAGGCCGCGAATGCGCCCTTGACACAGGAATCGGTCTTGAGATAGCTTTGTGATATCACTTGGAGATCACAATGACTCAGACCATCCGAACCGAGAAACTCGTTTCCACCCTGCCGGGGCTCCTCATGCTCCCGGTGCTGCTCATCGCGGGCGCGGCGCTGTTTCGCTACGGCATCGCAGCCATGCAGGCGAACACTCCCTTGTCGGGAGTCCTGTTCTTCGTCTTCGGCTTCATCGCCCTGTTCTGCCTGGGGGGACTCTTCGTCATAAACCCCAACGAGGCGCGCGTCCTGCAACTCTTCGGCGACTACGTTGGAACCGCGAAGGAAGACGGGCTCCGTTGGGCCAATCCCTTCTACAAGAAGCGATCGGTCATGCTCAGGGTACGAAACTTCGAGAGCGCGAAGCT
>CAZYEA010000477.1:0-2360 GCA_964646485.1 uncultured Acidobacteriota bacterium | reverse complement strand
CCGACTGAATAGGCTAAGAACGCCAGCAAGAGGATAACGACAATCACGGCGGTGGCGCCAATCACTTTGCACCCCTGTTAAGGCGCGGTGCAATGGGCGCGCGAGACGAGCCCGTTCTCAGAATTGCGGGGGGCTGACTCGGAGGCGCCCCCTGCGGTGCGGATGAGGTGGGTCGCGCAGTCATAGCGGCCAAGAGTTCGGTGGCCTGCCTGCTCTTACTCTGAATGCGCTCAGCCGTTGCTTGTGCCACTGTGATCAGCGCAGCTATCAGCTTCGGCAGGCCTTCGATCGCCTCAAGCCGAAGCTGTCTGGGCGCGTCATTGAAGAGCCACTGGTTAACCGTCGGCTCTTCGGGTCGACTCCGATCCGCATCCGTCGTTCTGAGTGCAACGCCCCATTTGGAGCCGATGCGCGTGTAGCCCAGCTCGACCTCATAGGTGCCGTAGTCATCACTCTCGCGGGAAAGGGTCACCCACGCGGGCACGCCCAGGTTGAGCTGCTTCAGGATGGCTTCGAACTCGGCGACGACGGTGGTGAGACCGTCAGAAGCTGTGTTGAGGTCCGTTGCGGCAGATTTCAGCTTGCGGAATGAATCAGCGATATCGGGTGGGTTTGAGTTATTCACGGGTCTCCTGCCTGGCGCGTACAGCCAGGGTCTTTGAGTTGGCCGGGTTCAACGGCCGTTAGTCATCACCACACTGTGGCGGCGTCTTGTGCCCGGACAGGGCGCTGGTAAGCCAGCAGGCGCGGGTGGAGTCTAACAGACTCCGCCCAGAGCCGGCCCGAATGGAAGAACTAGCTTGGACCGGGCCTCGTTCCTGCGGCATCACCATCGGCCATGTCCATCGCGGCCGGTAGCACTGGTCGTTGGTGCCCGAATACACTCGCACCCACCTTGTCGATCACGGACTACCACGCGAAGTTCTTCGCGCACGACCTGACCCGACGCATCGCTTCCGACAGCGCGGACCATTTTGCGCGCGTCATCGCCGACACCCAGGCTCAGATCGACCTCAACCCGCACCAGATCGAAGCCGCCCTTTTCGCCTTCAGAAACCCCCTGTCGAAGGGCGCGATCCTGGCCGACGAAGTCGGCCTCGGAAAGACCATCGAGGCGGGGCTCCTGATCGCTCAGAAGTGGGCCGAGGGAAAGCGCAACCTCCTCGTCATCGTCCCGGCCAACCTCCGCAAACAGTGGAGCCAGGAGATCGAGGACAAGTTCTATCTGCCCTCGGCTATTCTCGAAACCAAGACCTTCAACGAGGCTGTGAAGGCTGGAAACCTCAACCCCTTCGACACCAAGGGACGGGCGATCGTCATCTGCTCGTATCAGTTCGCCCGGAACAAGGAGCCCTACATCCGCCAGACGCCTTGGGACCTCATCGTCATTGATGAGGCGCACCGTCTCCGGAACGTCTACAAGGGAACCAACAAGATCGCCTCGTCGATCAAGAGCTCGGTGGCCCCCTATCTCAAGGTGCTCCTCACCGCGACGCCCCTTCAGAACAGCCTGCTCGAACTCTACGGGCTCGTCAGCATCATCGACGAGTACCTGTTCGGCGATCTGCCGAGCTATCGCGCTCAGTTCGCCAAACTCACCACCGAAGCCGATTACGCGGCCCTCCGCGCTCGACTGCGCGCGATCTGCAAGCGCACCTTGCGCAAACAGGTCCTCGAGTACGTCCCCTATACGAGCCGGCACGCCCTTGTTCAGGAGTTCTTCCCGACCAGCGAGGAGCAGCGGCTCTACGACCTTGTCTCCGACTATCTCCAAAGCGAGACGCTTCATGCCCTTCCCTCACGCCAGCGGCACCTGATGACCCTGATCCTGCGGAAGCTGCTGGCATCGTCCACTTTCGCCATCGCGAGTACGCTGGGCGGCTTGGTTAAGAAGCTCGAGGATGCCGACGCCAGGGCCGAGCAAGTGGAGAGTCCGCCCGAGGAACTGCACGAGAACTGGGAGAGCGACGAGGAACTATCCGACGAGTGGGACGGCACCACCGACCTCGCGGCTGAGCCGAATGGGAAGTTCCGAGTCACGCTCACGCCGCAGCAGCGGGTGGAGATGCGGGCCGAGGCGGCCAAGCTGCGCGAGTTCCGTGCGCTCGCGGAGTCGATCCACAAGAACTCGAAGGGCGAAGTCCTCCTGACCGCGCTGCGTCGTGGGTTCGAGCGTTCCGAACAGGCCCAGAAGGAGAAGAAAGCCGCAACAATCCAGCAGAAGGCCATCATCTTCACGGAGTCGCGTCGGACCCAGGAGTACCTGTTTCGGACCCTTCAGGGCACGGAATTCGGCGGGCGCGTGATGATCTTCAACGGCGTCAACAAGGCGCCGATCGAGAAGGAAAAGGGCGCGATCA
>CAZYEA010000476.1:0-2365 GCA_964646485.1 uncultured Acidobacteriota bacterium | reverse complement strand
ACATCTCGGTTCAACTCACGGAGTGCCTCGTCGCCCGCGGCACAACGCCGGGAAAGGGCGGCCCCCCGCTCTTTGCGACAACCGCGACCATCGAAAAGACCATTGTCGCGGATGAGGCGGGCGTGCCCCCGAAGTGATGACCGCGACCGAGTGCCATGGATGTCCGGTGGGCTTCGGCCGGACATCAACGCTTTGGCAGATTCACAGGGAGGAATTGAAGAACACCACCTTCCCTCCGCCGAGCCTCCGGACTCGTTGCGGCACGGGGATGGTTGCTCTTACTCCAATGCCACCTGCCGAGCCGGACCCCTCCGCTTCCTACACCAGCAACCCTCGAATCTCGTTCCACTCCAATTCCGCGGCGCTCGGGTCGTTCACCGACTCTCCCACCACAAGGCGCAACTGCGTGTGGAGGAACCGCCGCACCGTCTGCACAGCGGCCGCGGCGTCGGCGGCGCTCGCGAATCCGAGATCGGGACCGAGCTTCGCGAGTGGTGGCGGTTCGGACGCTCCGCGGCACGCCCGCAACACGCGAGTCTCGAACAGCTCCCAGTGCTTCGCACGCCCCGTCTCCACGAAATGCCCCTCCGTCCGGCGCAGCGCCTCGTCCACCTGGGCCAGGGCCCAGCGGCGATCGAACATGACGTCCGGTTCCACACCGTTCGTGGAAACCAGCCGCTCCTCCTCCGCCGCGATCCTGGCCTCGTCCAGGGTGACCGGGCGAACGCTCCGGGCTCGGTGCGCGTCGATGACGAAGTTCCGCAGGGCGGTGAGCAGCAGCGACCGCAAACGCCCCACGCACGGGTCGGCCTTCTGCAACAGGCCACGGTCGATCACGACCTCGGCGAAGAACGCCTGGGTCAACTCCGCCGCGGCGTCGCGGGTCCGCCCCGAGCGACGGAGGAACGTGTACACCGCGGGCCAGTACAACTCGACGAGGCGGGCCAAGGCCGCCTGGCGTGCAGGACCATCCTTGAGCGCCCGGATCAACGACCAGCGCGTGGTCTGGAGGCCCACATTCGAGTGCTCAAGGTCCACGCGGTTTCCCAAGTGTGCGAGCCGGGAGTCCCTTCCCCCATTCCTGCGCGAGCCGTACTTCGACGTATTCAACAACGTCAGGCTGCTGATATCGTGCCCACCACGCCCGAGCGTGGTAATCTGGTATACACCAAGATGGCCAATGCGTCAAGCAGCACGCCGCCCATCGACACCGCCTCGGCGGGCAGGCTCATCCTCTGGCTGGAGCAGGACCTGCCGATCGAGCATGACGAACGCCTGCCGACCATCCCCGGCTATCGCCTCGACCGCGTGGTCGGCAGCGGCGCCAGCGGCGTCGTCTACCGGGCCTTCCGCGAGGGCTCCGATCGCCCCGTCGCCCTAAAGGTCATGCGCCCCGAGATCAGCGCCGGATCGTCCGGCCATCGCGCCCTGCGCGAGCTTGAGGTTCTCGAGCACCTTCGGCTCGACGTCGTGCCGCGCCTCATCGACTATTCGCTCCACGACGGGCGACTCTGCATCGCCAGCGAGTTCGTCGAGGGGCTTGCCCTGGATCGCTACGCCGACTCGCTGGACCGCCGCCGCCGCGCCGACCTCCTCGCCCGCGTCGCCGACGCCGTCCAGACCCTCCACGAGCACGGCGTCATCCACCGCGACCTCAAGCCACGCAACATCATCGTCACCCCCCGGGGCGATCCGATGGTGGTCGACTTCGGCCTGGCCGTCGATGCCGCAGCGGTGCACACCACGCTCACCACGGACGGCTCGCCCGTCGGCACGCCGTCCTTCATGGCCCCCGAGCAGGCGCGCGGCGACCGACGGAACATCTCCACGCGCAGCGATGTCTACGCCCTGGGCGCCATCGGGTACGTCCTGCTCGCCGGGCACACGCCGCACGACACCGCCGGCGGCGTGGCCGACGCGCTGCGTCGCGTCGCCACGGACCCGCCGCGCGATCCCCGGGCCCTCGATCCGACACTCCCCATCCCCCTCGCCGCGGTCCTTCGCAAGGCCGTCGAGCCCGACGCCCAACGCCGTTACGCCACCGCAGCCGAGTTCGCGCTGGACCTGAGGCACTGGCTCAAGGGTGAACCGGTGACGGCCAGGCCGCCGACGAAGTGGCAGCATGCCACCACGTGGATCGTCCGTCATCCGAAGGCCACAACCGCCGCCGCGATGATCGTCATCGCAGGCGTGGTCCTCGGCACGGCGTTCACGGGACTCGACCTGATCCGCAACCGTCCATCACATTTCATCTTGTCCACGGATGGGAGCAAAGCAGATCTCGTGACCGCTGCTGGAAACGTCCTTCATTCGTGGAATTTCCCTACAAGTAGCGAAGCTGGCATGTTCCGTGAGTGTGCGAAGC
>CAZYEA010000475.1:0-2368 GCA_964646485.1 uncultured Acidobacteriota bacterium | reverse complement strand
AAGGACGTCTTTTGGATCCTCATTCGGTCGAAATACGCGATAACCCGCCCGGAACGGTAACTAACGACGTAGGCCCGCTCAGCGGGCTCAGCGCGCTCTGGTACGCCAGGCCAAGCCTGGCTGATCTCGTCAACTGTGAGGTGTTGACCATGTGAATCACTCGCTCGACATGTAGACCGCCGCGCCATGGACGAGGGCAACCTCCCTGTGGGAGTCGCGGAGGACCCTCGCGAGGGGGTCGCTCGCCAAAGGCGAGGGTCGAAGGCGCGGGCCGCAAGCATTGAACCCGATTCGGCCTCGTTACGATCGTCGGAAGTGGCCTTCCTCCCAGAGTATGGGCGGCCTGCCACCGGCCTGTGAAGACAGCGAGACGTGCAACAGCCGGACTTCCCGGGGTGGTTGGGGGCAGCGCGCGCCAAAAGATCAGCCAAGGAACCTGGGAGATCCGGTGCCGTGGGTGGAACCCAACGCCCCCGTGAGGGCAAGCGGCGGCGCCGGAAGTCGGCGGGGCTCGTAGTAGCGAAGAAGCGGGTAACGACCGTGGAGCGAAGGGGCCCTGCCGGACATATGCCTGAAGAACACGAGGACGAACCGATTGGATCCCAGAGGTCCCACTACGGAAGAAGCGGTCATCGACATCGAGGAGCCTGACGGCCCCGGAGTGGAGATGCCGACGAAGCTCGCCTCGCTGCGCTTCAAGCTCGGCCAGAAGGCCAAGCAGGAGCCGGAGTTCCGGTTTTATGCGCTCTACGGCCACCTGCTGAGGGTGGACGTGCTGGAGACGGCGTTCGCGTCGGTGGCCGCCAAGCGCGGGCGCCGAACGCCGGGCGTCGACGGCGTGACGGTCGACCAGATCGTCCACGCGGAGGGTGGCGCTGCTGGGTTCCTCGCGGGTCTGCGCGAAGAGCTCCGCGCCAAGAGATACCGTCCCCAGCCTGTGAAGCGCGTCTACATCCCGAAGGCGAACGGAAAGCTGCGACCGCTGGGCATTCCCACCATCCGTGATCGGGTGGTGCAGACGGCGGTGGTGCTGCTCCTGGAGCCGATCTTCGAAGCGGACTTCCTGGACTGCTCGCACGGGTTTCGACCCGGGCGCTCGGCCCACGAGGCCATCGAAGAGGTCCACGCGAATCTCCGCGCGGGCTACACGGCGGTGTACGACGCGGATCTGCAGGGCTACTTCGACTCGATCCCGCATGACAAGCTGATGAAGGGGCTGGAGACGCGGATTTCCGACGGCTCGATGCTCCGGCTCATCCGCGCGTTCCTGCGGGCGCCCATCCTGGATGGGTCGGGTCCGCCGACGCGGTCGACGAGCGGCACCCCGCAAGGGGGCGTGATCTCGCCGCTGCTGGCGAATTCGTTCCTTCATTGGTTCGACCGTACCTTCTTCTCGAAGAACGGGCCGGCGACCTGGGCGAAGGCCAGACTGGTGCGATACGCCGACGACTTCGTCGTGATGGCGAGGTACATCGACCGCCGCATCATCGGCTTCATCGAGGACAAGATCGAGGGTCGGCTCGGGTTGGTGATCAACCGCGAGAAGACCCGGGTCGTGCAGGTCAGGAGCGAGGGTGCGACGCTCGACTTCCTCGGCTACACGTTCCGCTGGAGCCGCAGCCACCAACGTGGCGGCGGCCCTCGGTACTGGCGAGCGGAGGCGTCGACCAAGGCGCAACTCAGGGCGCGCGACAAGCTGCGCGAGCTGACCAGCGTGCGATACTGCTGGATGCCCATCGAGGATGTCGTGGCGCAGGTCAACGCGCATCTGCGCGGCTGGCTCGCCTACTTCTCCAAGGGGCACCCGGCGAACGTGCGATGGAACCTCGTTCGATTCGCAGAGAGGCGCATCGTCGGACACCTGCGGCGGCGGAGCCAGAGACCCTATCGGCCTCCCGAAGGGGTCAGCTTCTTCCAGCACGTTCACGACCTCGGTCTGATCGCGCCGGTCGAGGCCCGCAATGGCTGACTGTGCATGCCTTCTAGCGACGTGTCCGGGTACGCCGGATGCGGGAGATCTGCACGTCCGGTGTGATGGGGGCGGGTAACCTGACCGAAAGGTCGGGCCCCGCTACCCTACCGTGATCCAATTCGCGATCGGCGCCGCCACCGGTCCGCACGTACGGGGTGGAGGTCCTGATGACCGCGCTCCGCGCCGCTGCCCGCCCCCGATCGCTGCTCGCCCTCGCCCTCGCCCTCGCCGCCGGTTGTGCACCGGATCCCGGCGAGTCGAAGCCCCGGGGGGACGGCGTTCCGAACCCGACGTCCCCCACGTCCCCGCCGACGACGACGCCTGACCCCGCCGTGGACCGCGACGGCGACGGGTGCGGCGAGGACGTGGACTGCGACGACGGCGACGACACCGTGT
>CAZYEA010000474.1:0-2378 GCA_964646485.1 uncultured Acidobacteriota bacterium | reverse complement strand
CGTTGAGCTGCTAGGCGTTCAAGCCGTCGCGCCTGTGTGAGCAACGTGCGACGCAAACCAGAAGACACTTCGCGTTCGCTGATGACCCGCGCGAGGGCCGCGACCGTGCTCGCTCGCCGGGCAATGCGAACGTCGGCATGCTTCCGCTCCTGGAACAGGGAGTCCGGGATGATCCTCCCGCGAAAGGGTAGAGGGAGGCTGATCTTGAGCCGAGACTTGGCGATGTCTTTCTCATTCAAGACGGCCCCGAGAGCCGACGCCTTGAGCACCCTCTGAAAGACGGCATACTCCGCGGCGCCAAGGACTTCCTTTCGCCTCTGCGCCAGGGCCTTCTTGGTCTCTCGGGGGAGGGCAGACTCGAGGTCGTACAGGGGATAGACCTCGACGTCGGCTACCTCGAAGGGATCGAGAACGTTCATGGCGACCGCGTCCGTGCGCTGATTTGTCAGGTGTCGTCGGATCCGGGTTCGCAGACGTTCCTCGGACTGGCCGACATAGATCGGTTCCCCGTCGTAGTCGTAGAAGACGTAGACGCCGCATCGGCAGTTGCAGGGCGTCCGGCCATCTTTGTCCTTGGAGTTCAAGAACCGTTGAATCTCCTGGCGAATCAGCGCGACATCGTGCGGGACGCGACTCTTGAGCTTAGTCTTTGTCACCGAACGGAGGCTACCCAGTTGCGCCGGTTTCCTCAAGCCGCACGACGCCTTCTCGGGCGCGCGGCCAGTTCGGCGAGCAAGTTATCGGACAGCCATCTGGTTACCTGGACCACGACGGCGTCGCCCATAGCGCCGTACCCATCGTTGTATGAGCCCGGGATCTTGAATGAATCAGGGGCACCCATGAGGCGAGCACACTCGCGGACCGTGAGCAGCCGAGTTCGTACTTGCCCCTTGTCCACCGTGACGAGTAACTGACGGCTGCTCCCGCCCTTGGGCGTGCGGAGGCATCCCGCGAAACCATCGAAGCGAAGTTCGAGGCGGGTCTTCTTCCGTTTTTCGACGCTTGGCCGAGTGCGCTTGTAGGCCGTGCCCACGGTCTGCCGACCCAGCCGTGAGATCACCCTCACTTTTTCGAGGTTGGCCGGGGATAGCCAGCTCTCGAACTCCTTTCTGTCCACCAGTTTTCCCTGCACGTCGCTCTGGAAAAGGGAGGCCAGGGATTGGATACGCATACTTGGCAGGGGCAGGGACCACCAAATCCAGTCTGGATCTGCCACCGCCCTTGCGGCCCGGATTACAGAGGATGAATGGAAAGGCTCCGATGGTCCCGGCTGAGTGAGACCGCGCAGGTCGGTTCCCTCGCGGGCTGCCACCAGGAACGCTCGTGGGCGGCTCTGGGGCACGAAGTGACGCGCGTCTATGGCCAATGCGCCGGCCACATAGCCACGAGCTCTCAGGGCTTGATAAGCGACGCGGAAGTCTGCTCCTTCATTTGCGACCAGAAACCCAACAACATTCTCGGCCACAAGGAGCCGGGGCTGCTTTCTAGCGCCGGACGCCTCATCGAGGACCCGCATCCACTCCCAGAAGAGCCCGGACCTGGTGCCCTGCTGGATTCCGCGCAGGTTTCCGGCCAGCGACAGGTCCTGGCAGGGGAAAGACGCCCAGGCCAGATCTGCGGCGGGGAGCGAGGCTCCCTTCACCTCTTGGATATTGCCGAGGGCGAAGCCGCTATCCCCGAAATTGGCCTTGAAGACTGCGGCTTTCTTCGCGCTGTTGTCGTTCGACCAGACTGTGTCGAAGGCGGGCTGGAGACCCAGCTTGACCAGACCGCTGCCGGCAAAAAAGTCGAGCGCCTTCAAGGCTTTTCCGTTGAAACTCATTTTGGTGCCTCTCATTCTTTCATCAGATAAGAGGGAGAGGTGAAGAGTTTCGCACGCGCTCAGTGTGGTTCGGGTCCAGTCCCGAGAAACGTCGGGAAATGGGTCACGCCGCCGATGGCCCGGCGGAGCTGGGCCCGTAAGGCTGCCCGGATCCGCGTGGTACCTGGCGGCCTTGTCCCCGTGGTCCTCAATGGCTTCGCAGGTCACTGGAGGGCAGCTTCAGACCGTCGAGTTGCTCTCAGTGCGGAAGGACACGACGCCCTCTGCCTCACCGTGTCGGCCTCTGGCGGAGGCCCCAGTTTCGCCAATGGCCCCTTCGCTGGGGACCCGCTCGCTGGTCGGAATCCCGGTGTTCGAGCGCCCTGGTGTCAGCGGGTTCCGCCGGGTTGTCGCGGCTGACTCGACGCCGAGGCTCTCAAGCCTGCGCGGCCCGAGGCTCGGGGCCGGTGATGCGGGGCTGCGGACGCTGGCATGCGGGCTGAATTTCCATTCGGCAGGCGGGGAGTGGCCTGCTTTGGATCATCGACTTCACTTCGGGATGCGTCAAGGCTGCTCC
>CAZYEA010000473.1:0-2410 GCA_964646485.1 uncultured Acidobacteriota bacterium | reverse complement strand
TTTCAATGGTGATCGGCGTGCGGCCGACCTGGATCTCGTACCGTTTCATGGCCATGTGCTTTTCTCCGAGCGGCGAGGCTGTGTCAGGAGGGTCGTGAGTTTCAAAGAGCGGCAACCGCCAGTCGCGCAGAGAGCCGATAAGGAGACGGACGCTCCGAAACGGGCCGCCCGCCCGCGAGGAACGATGGGCCTTCTGCGACGCCCTCGGACTACTTGCGCAGTCCGAGCTTGACGATCAGAGACTGGTAGCGGGAGGGCGTCTTCGACTTGAGATAGTCGAGGAGACGACGACGATGTCCGACCATCATCAAAAGGCCGCGCCGCGAGTGGTGATCCTTCGCGTGGGTCTTGAGATGCTCGGTCAGCTGGCCGATGCGCTCTGAGAGAAGCGCCACCTGGACTTCGGGAGACCCGGTGTCCTTGGTGTGCGCGCGGTTTCCCTCGATGAGGGTTGTCTTCTTTTCCTTGGTAAGGCTCACGACTCTTTTTGCTCCTCCGAGCCTGCTTTGTTGTTCTTACAGCGTGATTTATCTTCGTTTGGAACTCGGGAGCTTATCACAGGCTACCCCCCTGCCCGGGAGCTCAGAAGACGCAGAAGGGCCGAAGCCTCGCGCCGTCGCACACCGCGAGGGCCCCGAGGCCCAACGCGGCGTTACAAACGCGGACGCGCCCGGCGGGAGCGGCGGGGATCAAAGGAGCATTCACCGCCCGCCCGAGCCTCAGGTCCGCCACCTCCCCCTCCCCCACTCTCAGCAGGGGCCAGGCGGGGAGGATGGAGACCATGGGTTTGAGAAACCGGAGCAGGTTCTCGGGCGTGAGATCTCCGAGCGACACGGCCTGATCGAGGGACGCCTGCCCAGACCGCGTCCGCCTCAGGGCGACGAGGTGCCCGCCTACCCCGAGCTTCCTTCCAAGATCGCGGGCGAGCGAACGAATGTAGGTGCCCCGGGAGCATGCGAAGCGGACCCGAGCGATCTCCCCATCAAGCCCGAGCAATTGGGCCATCCCGACCTGTACCGTCGAGGCCTTCATCTCGACCTCTCCGCCCCGCCTCGCGATCGCGTAGGCCCGCTCTCCCGCCACTTTCTTCGCGGAGAAAGCGGGCGGAATCTGCTCAAACTCCCCCACGAACCCCTCGAGCGCCACCGTCACGCTTGGCGAGTCAAGCGCTGCGGCGGACACCGGCTCTCCGCGCGGGTCCCCCTCGGCGTCATCGGTGGTGGTCTCGAACCCGAACCGGATCGCCGCTTCGTACTCCTTGGCCGCAGCACCGCCGGCTTCCTCGATGTAGGGAATGAGGCGCGTGGCCTTGCCGAGACAGAGCACGAGCACTCCTGTCGCCATGGGATCGAGGGTGCCGGTGTGCCCGACGCGTCGCGTGGAGGCCATGCGGCGAACGCGCGCCACCACATCGTGGGAGGTGAGTCCTTCCGGCTTGTCGACGACCAGGAGCCCGTCGAGGCCGGAATCCGCCGCCGCGGCCCGCTCCCTCAGACCGACTCCCGGCTTTTCATTTGCCTTCACCCTCGGGCGCTTCCGTCTCTTCCGAAGCGTCGGCCCGAGGGTCCGGGGGCGCCGGGTTCGCCGTCGCTTCGTCCGCCTTCCAGCCGGCCATGATCTCGCTCACCCGCTCGGCGTTGTCGAGACCCCGGTCCTGCACGAACATGATTTCGGGGACGGTCCGCGTGCGCATGCGCTGAGAGAGAAGCTTCCTCACGAAGCCGCGCGAGTGGTGGAGGGCGCGCATCGATTCGAGTTGCGCCTTCGCCTCACCCATGGGAGAGACGTAGATCTTCGCCACCGACTGATCCACCGGCATTTCGACCCGGATCACGGTGACGAAGCCGAGCCGCGGATCGCGAATCTCGCGCGCCAGGATCATGGCCACCTCGTCCCGCACCCCGTCCGCGACCCGCGATTTGCGATGGTTCACAGCCATTGTCGTTGCTCTCCCGCGCACACCACTCCAGGAGTGGCCTCGATGTCCCTTCGAATCAGGTCGAGGGTGCGCTCCATGCCCACGCGCTCGGTGTTCACCCCCACGATGGCGAGGCCGGCGCGCTGCCATTCGTCGTGGTGCGCCACCTCGGCGGCCGAGACGTTGTGGTTCTGGCGCACGCGCGCCAGGATCGAACGCAGGGGCTGGCGCTTGTCCTTGAGGCTGTGCGCATCGGGCAGATGCAATTCGATCTCGAGAAGTCCGATCACCATGAATGGATCCTAGGCCACCGCGACGTGCGGCGCCGGACCGCCCGCGCCCGGGGTGCGAGCGCTACAGACTCTCGCGGTACTTCTCCATCGTGAAGAACTCGATGATGTCGCCCGGCTTCACGTCGTTGAAATCGACGATGCCGATACCGCATTCGGTGCCCGATTGGCTACGGGCTGGGAATGAGCGGTGCAGGAGCAT
>CAZYEA010000472.1:326-2428 GCA_964646485.1 uncultured Acidobacteriota bacterium | reverse complement strand
AACGCGGCCTTCAGGGCCATCAACGCGGTCTTCGCCGCGGGCGGCCAGGTCGGGTTCTCCCCCGCCGAGCTCGAGACCGCCGAAGGACGCGAGACCGGCGCCATCGTGGTCTCCGGCGTTTCGAAGGACGTCCTCGACAAGCTCGCGAAGGAGTCGTCGCTGTCGGCTCGGGCCGTGGCCGCGCCCGCCGGCCTGGTCAACGTCAAGAAGGCGCGCGTAGGCCTGTATCGCTCGTGGACCGCGAACATCGACGAGGGCTGGACGCGATGGATCCTCGAGAACTACGGCTTCGCTCCGGTCACACTCCGCAACGACGGCATTCAGGCCGGCAGCCTGCGCGAGCGGTTCGACGCCATCATCCTCCCCGACGGGTCGGCCCGTTCGATACGCGACGGCTTCGGCCCGGGCATCGTTCCCGGCGAGTTCACGGGCGGCCTCGGCCCCCTGGGCGCCTCCGCCCTGCGCGAATTCGTGCAGGCGGGAGGGGTCCTGATCGCGTTCAACAACGCATCGCTCTACGCCATCGAGGATCTCGGCCTTCCCGTGAAGAACGTGCTCACCGGCCTCAAGCCCGAGGAGTTCTACTGCTCGGGTTCGCTCCTCCGCGTCGAGCTCCAGGACGAGAATCATTCCGCGACCTGGGGACTGCCGAGCGAACCGGTGGTGATGTTCGAGCGCGGCCCCGCCCTCGAGCCGGGAGATGGTTTCGCGGGACGGGTGCTCGCCGCCTATCCGAAGAATCAATCGCCTCTGATGAGCGGCTACCTCCTTCACGGGGAGCGTCTGCAGGGCAAGGCTGCGGCGCTCGAGGTTCAGCTGGGCAAGGGCCGCGTCTACCTTCTTGCCTTCCGTCCGCAATGGCGCGGCCAGTCGCACGGCACCTACAAGTTCTTCATGAACGCGATCTACGAGAGCCAGGGGCTCTCGAAGCCGGCTGGCGCCAGACCGGCGGCTCCTGGGGCCGCCCCGGCCACCGAGAAGAAGGGCTGAGTCTTCAGGGGGCCCAGCGCCCCGTGATCACGACAAAGCAGATGCCGGCTGCCGCTGCTCCGAAGATGAAGGCGGCGAAAGCGTACTTCGCAGCCCTCGATCCGAGCTGCCGGATTCCGGCCTCTCCGTCGCCCCGGATGATCTTCGTCAGATGGGCCCAATTCGGATCGGGAACGATCGCGCGACGCTCCTCGGAATAAAGGCCCAGCACGCACACCGCTTCGCCCTGCGCTACGACCTGTTCTTCGAACTTGCAGGTCGCGAGATCAGCCTCGCCCATCCCGCCCCGGTCGCGCCGGAACACGCCATCGTCGTCCGTCCATTCCCGCTCGACGGTCTGGCGGCGCTCCTTCGCGGTCTGCTGCGTCTCGAACTCGGTCGCATCGATGTAGGCCTGGGCGTTGCGGCGCGCCGCGCCCGACTCGACGGCACTGTCATCCAAGTCGAACTCCGGAACCGCAAGCAAGCGATACGAGCCGAGGTTGGTGGAAATCGTGGAAGGGGCCAGAGCCGTGCCCTCGTAGTGAACGACTTGATGACGGCTCTTTCCCGACCCCACGGTGTCATAGATCCGGTACTTGAAGGCGACCGCGGTGGTCCGGCTGATGGGCGAGATGAGTGGCGAGGATGAGCGAATCGTCCCCGAAAGGCCGGCCCACTTCCCGTCGACCGGCAGCACGCCCAGAACCGCACCCTGCAAGAGATCGCGGTGGCGAAGCACGCCCCGAGCCGACCAGAGCAGCGAGATCGAGAGCGCCGCGAGGAACCCGGCCACGATCGATCCGGGCCGCGGACCATCGATCTCGAGTCCCAGAGACCGAAACCAGAGGTGAAACGTCCAGATCACGGCCATGAAGCCGAGCAGGCCGGTCAGGCAGGAGCGCGCGCAGCCCTTCATGGGGGCAGTCTATCGGCGGAACCGAACGGCCTTCGACCGCGGTTCGTCCGGCTAGACTGAGACATCCATGTCCTTGACGGCCGGAACGCGGCTCGGGCCCTACGAAATCACCGGCGCCATCGGCGCGGGCGGCATGGGCGAAGTGTTCCGTGCTCGTGACACCAGGCTCAATCGCGAGGTCGCGATCAAAGTCCTGCCCGCGGCCTTCGCGCAG
>CAZYEA010000472.1:0-316 GCA_964646485.1 uncultured Acidobacteriota bacterium | reverse complement strand
ATCGCGAGGCGCAGATGCTCGCCGCCCTCAATCATCCGAACGTCGCGGCGATCTACGGGCTCGAGGAGGTGGCCTCGCCGGCTTCGACCGGTGACCTCGGGGAAGGCGCGAGCATGGCCCTGATCATGGAGCTTGTCGAGGGCGAGGATCTCGCTCAGCGGCTGAGGCGAGGCGCGATTCCGAGCGACGAAGCGATCGCCATCGCCAGGCAGATCGCGGAGGGCCTGGAAGCCGCGCACGAGACGGGCATCGTCCACCGCGACCTCAAGCCCGCGAACATCAAGCTCACCGCGGGCGCCAAGGTCAAGATCCTCGA
>CAZYEA010000471.1:0-2454 GCA_964646485.1 uncultured Acidobacteriota bacterium | reverse complement strand
TCATGAGAACTCCTGTGGGAAGGGAGCTGCCACCTGTGGAAATGACCGTCTGGTTACGCAGATTCTACGCAGTTCCGCCCCGCCCGACGTCCAGGATTCGTATCCTGGGCCTTGTGGTTCCCGGTGGACGTCCAATCCCCTCGATGAGCCGTCTCAAGAGCATGAGGCTCGGCCTTGCGACGTTCGTCGTTCTGCTGGCCGCGAATGGGTCGGCGCAACCCTCGGCCGCGCCCTCGCCGTCTCCAACGCCCGCCGCTGCCGCCTCCCCCACCCCAACACCGACCCCGCGGGCGCGCCTGCTTCCGTACTGGTATGAAACCGAGCAGCAACGGAATGCCGGGCCGATGCTTCACTTCGAGGACCAGGCCGAAGTGCGCGCCCTGGAGATGAACGCGGCGATCGCTCGCTTCTTCGACTCCGCCGACGACAAGGGAGACATGCGACGGGGAGCGACGCCGGGCGGCGCTCCGACCCTTGATGAGATGAAGGGGTATAGGCCCCACGTCTCGCCTTCGATCGACTTCCTGAGCCTCGCTTTCTGGGCGGCCAAGGAACTGAAGGGCGGAATGGGAAGCCGGTACAAGAGCCGGGTCCGGCGCAACGAAGAACTCCTTCGCTCCCTCCTGCTGGCCACCGCCTCTCCCACTCCCTCGCCCACACCGTCGCCGTCGCCTTCACCCGGCGGCGTCCTGAAGGAGTAGCTCCGGCCGCGCCCTTGGCTACTGGCGGTCCATCTGGATGTTCAATGTGTCGCCGCCCTGGGAGCCGGTGCCGCTGCACGTATTGACAGTGGTGCACCGCCCGCTGGCCTGACCTGCCGGGCAGGTTCCCATTCCTGGGGCGTCACCGGCGAGGGTCAGCGTGAAGTTTCCCTGGGCGTCGACGGTTCCTCGCCCGTTTTCGAATGCGATGCTGCCGTCGGGATTGATCGTCACCGGAGCGATCGTATCGACCATGCCAACCGTGACCTTGCCGCACAGAGGGGGATTGGCCACACTCGTGAAGGTGCCCTGAAGTCGCCACGAGCCTGCGTAGCACGCCGGGCAGGGAACGGGCGTTGGCGTCGGAGCCGGCGTGGGGTTGGGGGTCGGAGCGGGAGTGGGTGCGGGAGTCGACGAGGGCGGCGGAGCGGATGAGCCCGTGGTCGAGGTCGATGTCGACGCGGTGTCGCCCCCTTTGCCCGCGGCCACCGCCACCACCACCGCGGCGGCGCCCGCCCCGGCCACCACGCCGATCAGGGCCCCGCCCGAGAGTCCCCCGCCGCCACTCGCGCCCGCGGTGACCGCCCCGGTGGAAGCACCCGCGGCGGATCCCGCGAGTGTGACCCCGGTCGACGCGAATCCGGCGGGCAGCGCCGCGCCGGCCGGTCCCTGAAGCAACACCGAGGCTGAACCGAGGGCGCCGGCCATGGCGCGGCCGGCGCAGGCTTTCGGACCCTCGACGACCTGGGCCTCGTACTCTTCGGTGCGGCTCGCGCCGAGCGCCTTGTCGACCACCTCGATGTAATACCGGAATGCGCGCAGGCTGCTCTTCGGCTGGGGAAGAACGCCGATGAAAGCGGGGCCTTCCGGCTTCATGTCGACGGAGTACCACTCCGCTTTGTTCTGTCCCTGGAAGACGACCCGCGCGCGGCCCACGTTTTCGGTCGGCCGAAAGCGGGCCTCCATCCGGGGAAAGCGTTCGGCGGTGGCGCAGGCCACGGGCTGATGATCGATGGTCAGTCCCGCGGGCTGAAGAGGGGACGGCGGAGTGACGACCACGGCGAGCCAGACGAAGACGGACAGGTTCACGTTGCCTCCAAGCTCTGGATCGAGCCGTCCGTCACCAGATAACTCATCGTACTCCCGTTTGCCGGCCGCAGCGCCTTGGACCATGCCGACCGGCGATCGTGCGCTGTGTGACCCAGCCGGTTTCTTTCACCCGTTGACCCCCGGCGTGCGCGCACGATAGGGTCCACCGCGGTTCCAAGGAAATGCCCACCCAGGTCTACGACAACGTTCTCTCCGCCATCGGCCAGACGCCGTTGATCCGTCTCAATCGCCTCACTCGCGATATCGCGGCCACGGTCTACGCGAAGGTGGAGAGCACGAATCCGGGCAACAGCATCAAGGACCGCATGGCGGTGCGAATGATCGAGGACGCGGAAAGGGCCGGCCTCCTCAAGCCGGGCGGCACCATCATCGAGGGCACCTCCGGAAACACCGGTATGGGTCTCGCCATCGCCGCCATCGTGAAGGGTTACAAGTGCATCTTCACCACCACCGACAAACAGTCGAAGGAAAAGGCCGATGCCATGCGCGCCTTCGGGGCCGAAGTCATCGTCTGCCCCACCGACGTGGATCCCGAGGATCCGCGCTCGTACTACTCGGTCTCCTCGCGCCTCGTCCGTGAGACCCCGAACGCGTGGAAAGCGAATCAGTACGACAACCTCTCGAACACCCAGGCGCACTACGA
>CAZYEA010000470.1:0-2504 GCA_964646485.1 uncultured Acidobacteriota bacterium | reverse complement strand
CCCGTCCTTCACGTGACTCGAGCGAGCCGCGTCCTCGAGCGCCAGATCGGCGCGCCCGCCGAAGAGGCCGCGGCCTAACGCGACCCGCCAAGCGCCGCGCGCCCGCGCCGCAGGCTGCGGGCCGCCGGCGTTGGCGTCGCCTCACTGGAAAGCCGCGTGCGCTACCGCATGCCGTGATGGCCCCGCGAAGTTCTCGTCCATCGGCTGCACCAAGGTGCCTCTATCACCGGCCCCGGATCGACAGATGATTCCGGGTTTGTGTTAAACACCCGTTGGTGACCGACGACCAGCGAAGCCGTACCGTCAAGTGGGCCGATCCAAAACCCGGCGCGCGGCGCGCCCGCGAGATGTCGGGATCGGATTTCTTCGATCAAATGCGGCGGGGCAAGATCTCGGCGCCACCGTTTGTGCACCTCCTCGGCATGGAGGTGTTCGATGCCGGCGAAGGCCGCTTCAAAATGACCCTCGATCCGCAGGAGTGTCACTACAACCCGATGGGATGCGTGCATGGCGGCGTGTTGTCGACGTTGCTGGACTCGGTAATGTCGGCGGCCGTTCACACCGCGCTGCCCGCGGGCCGCGGCTACATGACGCTCGAGATCAAGGTGAATTTCATCCGACCCGTCTTCACGGGTACGGGCCTCGTGATGGCGGAAGGTACGGTCGTATCGTGCGGCCGACACGTCGCCACCGCTGAAGGTCGGATCATCGACGTAAACCAGCGGCTCCTCTCGACCGGAACGGCGACCTGCCTGCTCTTCGATATGCCGCCGACCGGCGAAGCCGGCAAGAAGCGTTAGCGCTTAGCGGCAACGACTACGAGGACGCCCGACGGAAGCGCTCCTCCCGGAACGGGTCGCCCCGCATGTGGTAGCCGTGTTGCTCCCAGTAGCCGGCCTTGTCCGCCTCCATGAAGATGAGGCCACGGATCCACTTGCAGCTCTTCCAGGCGTAGAGATGGGGGACGACGAGGCGCAGCGGGCCGCCGTGTTCGTTCGAGATGTCCTCGCCGTTGCGGCGCATGGCCAGGAGCACGTCGTCCCGATCCAGGTCAGAGAGCGGTAGGTTCGTCGAATAACCGTAGCGCCGGTCGCGAAGGTGCCCCACCGCCATCACGTGGGTCGCGTCCGGGCGCGGCTTCGCCCTGGACAAGATCTCGCGAACGGGAATTCCCTCCCAGCGGTTGTCGAAGGTGCTCCAGCGAGTCACGCAGTGGAAGTCGGAGACGATCCTCACGCGCGGCAGGGCGGTCATCTGAGTCCAGTTCAGCGTCAGGGGCGTCTCCACGAGACCCCCGGCTTTGAAGTCCCAGGTGGCGGCGTCGAACACCGGCTCGTCTCCCACGTGGAGGACCGGCCATTTGATGGTGGCGGACTGGCCGGGCGGCAGGCGGCCGAGAGCGCGCATCCGCTTCTCCAGGAGCTGCCGTGGTTCCTCGCCCTTCAAATATTCGGAATGCACCACGAGACGACTGTACGACAGAAGATTCGGCTTCGTTCAGGGGGCGCGGCGGGAACGGGGCGTCGGGGCGAGCGGATTCACATACCGGAGACCGGGGAAGCGGGCAAAGTCATGGTCGGCCGAGCACAGCGTGGCGCCCTTTTCGATGGCCAGGGCGGCGAGGTGGGCATCGGACGTGAGGTTCCCGGCCGTGCCCGCCGCCTCGAGGAGGTTGCGAAGAATGCGGAAGTGGTGCTCGCCCGGCGTCACGATCTCGACATTCGGCAGTTCAAGCCATTCCGATACGAGCCCGAGCGACGCGGCGGGGGCCAGCGGGCGCTCAAGAATGCCGGCGCGGGTGGTGAGCCGAAGAAAAGCGAGGATCACGACCCAGGCGAGGCCCGCGGGTTCGGCGCTCGAGAAGCACTCCTCGACGAAGGCCAGAGCCCGCCGATGCTGAGGCGAGTCGCGATCGACCGCGTAGATCAGCAGGTTGGCATCGACCAGGTTCACTTTCGAAGTTCCAGCTTCGTGACGAGGGCCTGGTCTTCCAGGGAGTCGGCGAGGCGGAGGGCATGGGTCAGGTCGACACCCCGCGCGGGGCCGCCAAGGGACGCCGTCTTGAGGCGGTATGGCTTCACGGCGCGGCTCTTTTCGGCCAGCAGTCCGAGGCGGATCACTTCATTGACGTTGCGCCGAAACGGCTTACCGGTGCGTCGGGCCCGTCGCTTCAGGGCCTCGGCGACGTCGGGTTCGAGCGTCATCGTGGTGCGGATCATCAAGGCATCATAGCATCATCGCCAGCAGGAGCGCGTGGCGACACGTCTTTTCTTGGGGACTAAGAGGTCAAGGACATGGTGGCGCCGGCGCGGAGCGCGAAGCCCGCGAAGTAGGAGTCCGCGCCCGCAGAGCCTGCGCGTGCCGGTGACGACGGCCAGGACGACGTAGAGGGGAGGGACGCTGGTCCCCCGAGGACTTCCTGCAACGAGTCAAGTGAATGTTTTCGTGTTTGGGAGAGCCGGCTTCGGCCCTCCCAGCCCGGTCTCAGGCGATCTGCCGTAGCT
>CAZYEA010000469.1:0-2513 GCA_964646485.1 uncultured Acidobacteriota bacterium | reverse complement strand
GATGCGCCCGGCGACTGGGCACTTCATTGCCACAAGTCGCACCACACGATGAACGCCATGGGCCACGACATTCCAAACGTGATCGGCGTCGATCAGTCCGGGGTCGAGGAAAAAATCCGCGCTCTCGCCCCGGGCTACATGGCCATGGGCAAGGACGGCATGGCTGAGCACGCTCAACATGCCGAGCACATGCAGGGATTGCCCAACACGCTCCCCATGATGACGGGGACGGGACCGTTCGGGCCCATCGAGATGGGCGGCATGTTCACGGTCGTAAAGGTACGGGAGAACGTCGTGGACTACGACGAGGATCCCGGGTGGTATCAATACCCCGAAGGCACGGTGGCCTTCAAGTCAAGCGGCGGAGCAGCCACGCCTCCCGACGCGGAAGGGTCCAGACAATGACTCGCCTGACAAAAATGAGCGTGGCCTTGGTAGCCGCGGCCGGCGTTGCCGTCCCCCTCAGCATCATCTCTCGCGGTGTAAGCGCTCGCGACGAACCGACCGCGGTCGAGGCATTCATGGCCCGCCGCCTGCGCCGGCTGGCCACACCTTCCCATCTTCACACCGCCACCAACCCCGTCCCCCTCACTGCCGAGGTGCTGGCGAGCGCAAGGGCGCACTTCGCCGACCATTGCGCATCGTGCCACGGCAACGACGGGCGAGGCCAGACCTCGATCGGCCGCAGCCTCTATCCGAAAGCGCCCGACATGACGCTGCCCGACACCCAGAACCTGGTGGACGGCGAGCTGTTCGGCATCATCGAGAACGGAATCCGCCTGACCGGCATGCCGGCCTGGGGAGACGGAACGCCGGAGTCCGCGAAGGCCAGTTGGGAACTCGTCCATCTCATCCGTCACTTTCCGAAGATCACTCCGGACGAGCTCGCGGAAATGGCGGCCTTGAACCCGATGAGCCGCGCAGAGTTTGAGGAAGAACAAAGAATCGACGCATTTCTAAAAGGCGGCGAGATAAAGCCGTCCAATCACGTAAGTCACTAAACAAACGCCGCTCGCGGCTTTCACCAGGGAGAATTCAAATGAAGAAGTTTCTGACCATCGCCACTTTCGTAGTCGCCTCCGCCGCAATCGCGACCACCGTCGCCGCCCACGAGGGCCACGCTCACAAGGTCATGGGCACCGTGGTTTCGATCACCGCGGAGCAGATCGAAGTGACCACCGCCGACGGCAAGAAGGAGGCGATTCCGCTCACCAAGCAGACCGTGTTCAAGAAGGACAAGGCGGCCGCCACGGCCAAGGATGTGATGGCCGGGATGCACGTAGTCCTGTCCGTGGTTGAGAAGGAGGGCAAGAAATCAGTAACCGAGGTGCTGCTCGGAGCCATGGCCATGCCGGCGGCCACGCCCCACAAGCACTGACCTCCGCTCAGTCTCCAGCACACGCATCATCATGAAGAGAACCCTTGCGGCATTTCTTGCCTTGGTGGTTTGTGGGGCCGCGCCCGCACGGGCGGCCGACGAGACCGCCGACATCCAACGCTTCATCAATGACTACGACGCGGCGTTCAACGCCAGGAGCATGGACCGGCTGGCGGGCTTCTATCACGCCGATGTCACCATCTTCGAGGGCGGAGGCGTCAACCAGGGCTGGGCCGATTACCGGGACCACCACCTGGGACCAGAGATGGCCGAGTTTCTGACTGTGGCGTTCGCTCACTCGAATGTCGTGGTCCACGTCCTCGGGGCCGACAGGCGAGCGGCGTACGTGACTTCCGAATACACCCTCAAGGTTCATATGAAGGAGCGCGATGTCGATGGCGGCGGCCTGGAGACGCTGATCCTCCTGAAGGGAGACGATGGAGCATGGCGCATCCGTCACTCGCACACGTCCAGCAAGCGGCGGGCACCCGTAACCCCGGCGCCCAAGTAGTTGTGGGTTGCGCGCGGCCAGGGCCGGGCGGGAGATCACACTGGCGGTCCCTGGTCGCGCCCACCCTGACGCTCGCGTCCTCTGTGCTCTTCGCGAGCTCGTGCGTCCTTATCCCGTTTCGAAAGGGGGCGAGTGAACGACTCGCGGAGTACCTGGAGACGCACCGCGAGGTGCCGCCCGCAATTGCAGACGCGATGGACCATGGGCACGTGGCTCTGGGCATGGACCAGACCCAAGTCGTCGTCGTCCTGGGGCAGCCCCTGAAGCGGACCGAGTACGGAGGCTCCCCGCCGTTCGAGGTCTGGCTGTACCCCGGCGACCGCTTCCATCAGGAGCCGCTCCGGACTCACGGCGCGACCCTGTTCCGTCTCGTGTTCATCGACGCCCGCTTGGTGTCGTTTGAGCCGCTGTAGGTTTCCTTCTGAGGAGAATGTCCTTCATGAAGCTCGCAGTCTTGCCGATCGCTCTCTTCCTGGCAGTGGCCGTTCCCAACCGCGTCCGGGCGCAATCGACTGAAATCGAAAAGCGCATGCAGGCGCTCGAGGAGCAGGTGAAGACCCTGCAGGCCGAGATCACAAAGCTCCGGGAAGGTAAAGAAGGGGGGGCATCCCCTGGTCCGACGAC
>CAZYEA010000468.1:0-2513 GCA_964646485.1 uncultured Acidobacteriota bacterium | reverse complement strand
AGCCCGAGAACATCATGGTCACGCGCGAGGGCGACGAGTGGCGCGCGAAGCTCATGGACTTCGGCATCGCGCTTGGTCCCAAAGACTCGCGCATGACCAAGTCCGACATCATCGTCGGCACCCTCGCCTACCTGCCGCCCGAGTCCATACTCGACTCCTCGACCTCGCCCGCGGCCGACATCTATTCCCTCGGCGTGGTCATGTTCGAAGCGCTCTCCGGCAAGCTGCCCTTCTCCGGCGACACCCAGACCGTGCTCTACAAGATCGTTCACTCCGAGCCCGAGCCGCCCGGCCTTCTCGCCTCCCTCGTGGACATGGAGACCGAGAACATCATCCTCGCCTGCATGGCCAAGGCACCCGCGGCGCGGCCCAAGGACGGCAACGAAATCGGCGGAGTGCTGCGCGAGCTGGCGCGACGCCTCAAGAATCCCGAGACCCCGCTGTCGAGCTCCGTGGTGGTGCCGCGCAGCGGATCGGCCATCGTGGGCCGCAACCACGAGATCGAAGATCTGGTGAAGTCCTTCCACCGCGCCCAGGCGGGGGAGGCCCAGCTCGCCCTCGTCGGCGGCGAGCAGGGTTACGGCAAGGGTTCGCTCCTGCGCGAACTCGAGCGGATGGCGAAGAGCCGGGGCGCCCTCGTGCTCCACGGGCGCTTCGTGGAGAGAGTGGACCCGGCCCTGCCCTATCAGGGATTCGGCGAGGCCTTCCGTGAATACATCGACGCCGACCCCGCTCGCGCCACCAAGACCCTCGGCGACCTCCTGCCCGAACTGCGCGTCCTCTTTCCGGAGATCGCCGAGGTCTCGGGCCGAGAATCGCACCCGCTGAACGCACCGAGGCGCGAGGATCGGACGTTTACTCTCGACCTTCTGGCCCGCACCGTGGGCCGGCTCGCGAGCGCTCAACCCCTGGTCTTCCTCTTCGAAGACCTGCACCTCGCCGACGCGTCGCTCGAAGCCATTCAGTACGTCTTCCACCGTCGGTCCTCGTCGCGCCTGATGATCGCGGGCACCTATGTGCAGGGAGGCGGCGGGGACGCCGATCCCATGTCGCGCCTGGTGAAGACGATTCGCGGCGATCAGGGCACCTTGCTCATCCAGCTCCGCGCCCTCGACGCCGCCGAGTGCCGTCAGCTCGCCATAGGCATCCTCGAGAAAGAACGCGTGCCCGAGGACGCAGGCGCAGCACTCCTGCAGGCCTCAGGCGGCAATCCCTTCTTCGTCTCCGAACTGGTGCGCAGCCTCGCTCCCGAAGGCCGGTTCGAGGAGTTCGTCCTCGCCGCCCGACGGGGAGGCTCTCAGGGGCTCGCGCTGCCCAACTCGCTGCAGAAGCTCATGGAGGAGAAGGTCGCGGCCATGCCCGACTCCAATCGGAGCGTGCTGCAGGCCGCGTCGATCGTGGGCGCTTCCTTCGATCCTTCCGAGGTGATCCACCTCTCCGGTCTCGGCGCCGCCGCCGAGTCCGTCATCGAGAGCCTGATGGAGCGCGGAGTGTTCCGAGAAGACGCGGTGTCGGGCGGCTCGCGCCTCACCTTCGCGAGCACCCTGCTCCTCGACGCCACCTACCGCACTCTCAATCAGGTCCGACGCCGCGCCCTGCATCGATCGTACGCGGAGTTCCTGGAGACTCGTTACGCGAAGCGCCTGGATCGGGTGGCCCCCGTCCTCTTTCGCCACTTCTCCGTGGCGGGCCTGCTCGACCGCGCCGCCCATCACGGCCTCGCCGCGGCCCGCAATGCCTTCGCCGGCGGTGCTTACGAGGACTCGCGCCGGCTCGCCCAGACCGTGCTCACCCTGGTCGAGAGCGAGGACTGGCTGGGCGATCAGAATGTCGAGGCCGAAACCTGTCTCGTCTACGCCCGCGCCGCCCTCGAGGCGTTCGAGTCGGAAGACGCCGGCAAGATGGGCCGGCGCGCCGCCACTCTGTTCGCCCGGAGCCAGGAGCACCGCCAGCACGCCGATGCGCTCCTGGTCGCGGCCGACGCGGCCCTGCGCGCGCTCAAGCTCGACGAAGACAAGGCCCTCGCGACCGAAGGCCTGAGCCTGGCTCGCGAACACCGGCTCACCGGACCCGTGGCCCGGTTCAGCGAAATCCTCGACGCCGTGCAGCAGTCTCGCTCGCAGGGGTCGGCTCCCGAGCCCGTCACCTCGTCCCACCGGACTCCCCAGGGTTCGGCCGCCCAGGTGCGTCCGCCCGCCGCACCCAAGGCCACCGCCTTGCTCCTGCTCGAGGCCGAATATCTCGCGGCCGAGGAGGCCACCGAGGAACGCGCCCAACGCAAGCAGGCCGTCTCCCCCGAGGAGGAAGTGGCGCACCTGATGAAATTCGCCGATCTCGCCCTGAAGATCGGCCGCCTCGGCCCCGGCCTCGAGGCCTGTCAGCGCGCCCTCAAGCTCGCGGGCGCGCGGGACGTGGTGACCATGGCGAGCCTCGGGCTCCTCCACACCAAACTGCTCCTCCGCACCCTTCAGCTCGACGAGGCTCTCGAGGCCGCGCGCACCGCCCTCGCCCCG
>CAZYEA010000467.1:0-2514 GCA_964646485.1 uncultured Acidobacteriota bacterium | reverse complement strand
ACCCCCCTCGGCCGCAGGCGCCCCGAATCGTTGCCAATGCCCGATGCGCCGGAGTAAATCCGTCGCATCGGAATCGGTGTCGCGGCGCCAGCGGCCGTAGTTTCAGTCCAGACGCGGCGGAGCGCGACCCGTCCCCCTGGAACCCCCCCGGCCGCTGCCGCCACGACTCGTCTCCTATGCCCGATGCGCCGGAGTGACAAACGAGCGACAGCGACTTTGCGCTGAGGGGCTCGCGGAGCGAGGCACTCAGAAAGCCGTCTCGTCTCTCAATCGGGGTCGTGGCGCTTGCCGCCCTCCTTCCGGCTAGGATTCAGTCATGACCAGGCTGTGGGGAGGTAACTACGAAGCCGAGCCGGACCGGCTCTTCTGGGAATTCAACCGGTCGTTTCCCTTCGACCGGCGGCTGATTCGTGAAGAGATCGCGGCGTCGCGGGCTTACGCCCGGGCTTTGGGTCAATGTCGCGCGCTTCCGCTCAAGGATGCGGCGAAGCTCGACCGCGGCCTCGCGCGCGTGCTCGCGAAGTACGAGGCGGATCCGGGCTACGCGGACATCGACGTCGAGGATGTTCACTCGTTCGTAGAGACGCGCCTCGAGGAAGAGATCGGTCCCCTCGCAGGCCAGGGTCACCTCGGGCGCAGCCGCAACGAGCAGTCGGTCACGGCGCTGCGTCTCTTCATCCGGGGCGCCATCGACGACCTTCGTCCCCGCCTCAAGGACCTGGTCGCGGCCCTGGTCGAGCGCGGGCTTCAGGGCGCGGCGCTGCCCATGCCCGGCTACACGCACACCCGCGAGGCCGAGCCCATCACCTTTGGACACTGGGCGGGCGCCCATGCCTGGGCCCTGGTGCGCGACTTCGAACGGCTCGGCGACGCCCGTGGGCGCGTGAACGTCCTGCCCCTGGGATCGGGTGCGCTTGCGGGCACCGCCCTCCCGTTGAAACGCGAGGCCCTCGCGCGGGCGCTCGGTTTCGCCTCGGTCTCCGAGAACGCCCTCGATGCGATCTCCGATCGGGATTTCGCCGCGGAGTTCGTGTTCGCCCTCGCGCAGGTCCAGGCTCACTTGTCGCGCCTCGCCGAAGATCTGATTCACTACTCGTCGCTTCCCTACGGTTTCCTCGCCCTGCCCGAGGCCTTCACCACCGGGTCGAGCCTGATGCCGCAGAAGAAGAATCCGGACTCCATGGAACTGGTTCGGGGCAAGGCCGCGCGGACGACCGCCGCGGCGGTAAGGCTTCTCGCCCTCACCACGGGCGTGCCGGTGAGCTACCAGAAGGATTTCCAGGAAGACAAGGAGGCGGTGTTCGATGCGCTCGACGCCGTTCTGCCTTCGATCACGGTGAGCGCCGGGGTCATTCGCGGACTGACCCTGCATCCTACGGTCATGAGGAAAGCGGCCTCGGTCGAAGGCATGATGGCGGCGTCCCTCGCCGTGGCCCTGGCCCGCGAAGGCGTGCCTTTCCGCAAGGCGCACGGAATGGTGGGTTCGATGGTGGCCGACGCGGCGAAGGCGAAGATTCCCCTTCGCGACATCGCGCGCGCCACCCTCCTGGGCCGGCATCCGAAGATCGCCAATCGCATCAAGGACTTCTTCGATCCAGGGAAAGCCGTGGCCGCGAAGGCCGCCCGCGGCGGCACCGCGCCCGCGGCCGTGCGCGTTTCCCTTCGCGCGGCTCGCGCGCGAGTCAGTTCTCCCCGGCCCAGGTCGGGATCCACGCGCGGCTAGCCCGCGTTCTCGGTAAACGGCTCCATGAGAATCCGGGTCGGCACCAGCGGCTTTGCCTACAAGGAATGGAAGGGAACCTTCTACCCCGAGAAGTTCAAGGACGAGGGCATGCTCGCGTACTACGCCGAGCGCTTCGAGACGGTTGAGATCAACAACACCTTCTATCGGATGCCCAAGCCGGAGCTGCTCGAGAAGTGGGCGGCCGACACCCCCGAGCATTTCGCTTTCGTCCTCAAGGCGCCGCAGCGGATCACCCACATCAGGAAACTCGAAGACTGCGCATCGGACGTCGAGTACTTCCTGAAATCAGCGGAGAGTCTCGGCCCGAAACGCGGGCCGATTCTGTTCCAGCTTCCCCCCTGGATGAAGAAGGATCTCGACAAGCTCGGTCGGTTTCTCGAACTTCTGCCCGAAGGCGCCCGCGCCGCGTTCGAGTTTCGCCACGCCACCTGGTTCGACGAGGAGACCTACGCTCTGCTGAAGGAACGTCACGCCACCCTGGCGGCCTCGGAGACTGACGAGAAGACGGGGGAACTGGGCCCGCCGGTGCTGCCCACCACGGACTGGGGCTACTTCAGGCTGCGGCGCACCGACTACACCGAAGCGGATCTGCGCGCCTGGCTGGAACGCATCCGCCAGCAGCCCTGGTCGGAGGCGTGGGTCTTCTTCAAGCATGAGGACGAGGGCAATGCCGCGGTCCTCGCCTCGCAGCTCCTAGGGCTGATCCAGCCCCGCTTAGCGGCTTTACCCGGGAAAGGGGACGAGCTTCTTCTGGTCCTCGTCCCACAACG
>CAZYEA010000466.1:0-2535 GCA_964646485.1 uncultured Acidobacteriota bacterium | reverse complement strand
CCCGGTCGCCGTCGAGGACGGCCTCCGGTTCGCGATCCGCGAGGGCGGCCGCACCGTGGGTTCGGGCACGGTGTCGGACATCATCGAGTAGTCAACCGCTGCTCACCTGCCGATAAAGAAGCGAGTCCACCAAAGCCATGATGCTCAACGAGAAGATCCGGATCCGGTTGCGCGCGTTCGATTACCGCGTCCTGGATCAGTCCACGTCCGAGATCGTCGACACGGCGAAGCGGACCGGCGCGCGTGTCGCCGGTCCCATTCCCCTGCCGACCCTCAAGAACCGCTGGACCGTCCTGCGCTCGCCTCACGTCGACAAGAAGAGCCGCGAACAATTTGAGATCCGCACCCACAAGCGGATCATCGACATCTGCGAGCCCACCCCCCAGACGGTGGACGCGTTGATGAAGCTCGATCTTCCGGCGGGCGTCGACGTCGAGATCAAGGCTTTCGGCAAGGAGCACGCGAAGTAGAAGGAGATTCCGCGCGCTCACCCCTGGTGAGTCCGGCGGACAATCACGATGCCAGTTCAAGGAATCATCGCAAAAAAGGTCGGCATGACCCAGGTCTACGGGAAGGACGGGCGGGCCATCCCCGCGACCGTTCTCACCGCCGGGCCCTGCGTCGTGGTCGAGCGGAAAACCACGGCCAAACACGGCTACTCGGCGGTCCAGGTCGGATTCGTCGAAGAGAAGCGGGTGAAGCACACCACCAAGCCCCAGCAGGGTCACTTCAAGAAGGCGGGGATCCCCCCGACCCGGCTGACCCGCGAGTTCCGCGTTCCGGATTCGGAAGCGATCAATCCGGGCGACAAGGTGAACGTCTCCCTCTTCGGACCGGGCGACAAGGTGAGCATCACCGGCACCAGCAAGGGCAAGGGCTTCGCCGGCGTGGTCAAGCGGCACCACTTCCGCGGCGGCGACGGCACCCACGGCTCCATGCATCACCGGGCTCCCGGCGGCATCGGCGCCTCGGCCTTCCCCTCGCGCGTCATCAAGGGCCTGCGGGCGGCCGGTCACATGGGCGCCGAGACCGTGACCACCAAGAACATCCAGGTGGTCGAGATCGACGCCGAGAACAACATCCTCGTGGTCAAGGGCGCGGTGCCCGGATCCATCTCCTCGTACGTCGTGGTCAACAAGGCCGGCACCCGCCGGACCGGAAAGTAACGGGGAGCTCTCATGGCTGACAAGAAGACTGCTCCCAAGGCGAAGGCCGCCGTCAAGCCCGCCAAGACCGCTGCCTCCACCAAGGCGAAGGCCGCGCCCAAGGCCGACCCCAAGACCGAAAAGGTCAAGAAGGCCGAGAAGCCCGCGAAGGCCGCGAAGGTCGCCAAGCCCAAGGCCGAACCCAAGGCTCCGATCGCCCCGGTCAAGACCGCCGACGGCGCGCTCGTGGTCACGGGCGCCAATGGCAAGGCGAGCGGCGAAGTGAAGCTCGCCCCCTCCGTATTCGAGCTGCGTCCGAACGATCATCTCCTCTATGAGGCGGTGAAGCTCTACCGCGCGGGCGCCCGCTCCGGCACGCACAAGACCAAGAGCCGCGGCATGGTGTCCGGCTCCGGCAAGAAGCCCTGGAAGCAGAAGGGCACCGGGCAGGCGCGGG
Source organism: uncultured Acidobacteriota bacterium (assembly GCA_964646485.1). Classification (GTDB taxonomy): domain Bacteria; phylum Acidobacteriota; class Vicinamibacteria; order Fen-336; family JAGNNV01; genus JAGNNV01. The sequence continues at coordinate 933 of CAZYEA010000466.1, read as the reverse complement.
TCGGCGAGAAGCGCACGCCCCTGTGGCGCCACGGCGGCACCGTGTTCGGACCCACGCCCCGCGACTACTCGTACACCATGCCCAAGAAGGCCCTCACCGCCGCGCTGCGCCAGGCCCTCTCCACCAAGAACCGCAACGGCGCGCTTCGCGTGATCGAGTCCATTCGCGTGGAGGCCCCCAAGACCAAGGTCCTGAAGGCCGCCATCGACGCCATGGGCTTCGACGGCAAGACCCTGTACGTCGAAAGCGAACCGTCCGACGCCCTGCTGCTCTCCAGCCGGAACATCCCGGGCTTCCGGGTGATCGAGACCTCCCACCTGACGGTTTACGACATCCTCAACTGCAAGACGCTCGCGGTCTCGACCGCGGCGCTCGAGCGACTCGAAGAGAGACTGGCCCGATGAACACCATCTTTGAAGTCATCCGTCGTCCGCTCGTGACGGAGAAGACCACGGTCCAGAAGGAGACCATCCGCACCCTCGCCTTCGAAGTCCACCGTGACGCCACCAAGCCGGAGATCAAGAAGGCGGTGGAGAAACTGTTCGGGGTCAAGGTCGAGCAGGTCCGGGTGGCCAACATGCCCGGCAAACTGCGCCGCCAGGGCCGCTACCAGGGCCATCGTCCCGACTGGAAGAAGGCCTACGTCCTCCTCAAAGAGGGCGAGAAGATGATCGAGTTCCACGAGGCCGTCTAGAAAAAGAAATCCCAATGGCTCTCAAGACCTACGCTGCATACACCCCCAGCCGTCGCGTGATGGCGACCCCGTCGTTCGACGAGATCACCAAGACCCGCCCGGAAAAAGGCCTCACCGAGCCCCTGCGCCGGTCGGGCGGCCGCGACTCGCGCGGGCGCCTGACCATCCGGTTCCGAGGGGGCGGCCACAAGCGCCGCTACCGCGTCATCGACTTCAAGCGCAACAAGGACGGCGTGCCG
>CAZYEA010000465.1:0-2546 GCA_964646485.1 uncultured Acidobacteriota bacterium | reverse complement strand
TCCTTCCCGCGGTGACGCGCGCGGTCAAGGCCAAGCACAACTGGGACTTCTTCTACTACGGCGGGGCGTCGTCGCGAGGGGGCGAGCGCGCCTGGTACGGCGATCTCGACCTGTACAAACCCCGCTACACCCATACCTACTTCGGCCTCCGGAACCGGCTGGGCATCCTCTCGGAAACCTACTCGTACGCGACCTTCGAGGACCGGATCAAGGCGTCATACCGGTTCGTCGAGGAGATCGTGAACTTCGCTGCGAAAAACGGCGCGTCGATCCGCAAGGCCACCGCGGAGGCGGACCAGGAGTCGATCGTGGGCCTGCCCCAGATGGTGCGGGGGAAGCTCGGGCGCTTCAAGGATCCGGTCGCCGTGGTCCTCGCCGATACGAAGGAAGAGCGCAATCCCTACGTGCCTGACCGGCCGATGCGACGCCGCGTCAACGGCAGCGAACGCATCGAGACCATGCCTCACTACGGTCTCATCGAAGCCACGGAGGCGGCCGTCGCTCCGAGGGCCTACATCATCGAAGCGCCCGCGCCGGCCCCGGCCTCCGCTCCCCCGCCTCAGCCCGGGCCTCCCTTCGCCCCGCCCCGCGACCCCGCGGCGCGGATGATGAACGCGGTGATCGACCGTCTCGAGTCACACGGCGTGAAGTACTTCAAGACCGCGGCGGAGGCGACGATCAAGCTGGAGCGGTTCAGGATCGAATCGTCGACTCAGGAAGAGCGCGAATTCGAAGGCCACAAGCTCCGGACGATCACCGGCGCCTGGCAGCCTTCCGAACGGACGGTCCGCGCGGGATCCCTGGTGGTGCCGATGGATCAGCCCCTCGCACGCCTCGCCTTCCTGCTTCTCGACGCCCGGTCGGACGACGGCCTCATGGCCTGGAACATCCTCGACCCGGTGCTGGCCCAGAATCCCGGTCCGGAGTTCTACCCGGTGATGAAGACGATGGACGCGGTGAAATAGGCCGAAGCGCCCCTCAGCGCGCGCCATTCTCTGGATCCGCGCAGGGATCCTTGGTCGACTGCCTCATCGGACGCACCCCGGAATCCGAATCCTCGATACCGCCCTCGTCGAAGCCTCCCGACGAGCGCCCGCGATAGCCGGGGCAGCCGTCGGCGCCCGTGATCGTGGCGCTCGTTTCGATGACCCGGATCTTCCGCGAAGCCTTGCACAGGTGCGCGCGCACCGGGTGCGTGCCCGGGGTGCGAAACGCGTGACTCTTCGTCCACGTCTTCGCGTGATCTTCTTTCGCCGCCTCCTCGAAGGGAACGCAGTCGGATTCCTCGCTCGACTGGGTCCCGTCCTCCCACTCGAAAACCACCTTCGGGCAGTAGTAGTCCTCGGAACCTCCGTCGTTGACGGTGAGCTTGAAGATCACCACCGCCTCGCACCTGCCGATCGGAAGCGTGGTGATGCGCTGCAGAGGCTTGAACTCCACCTTGGGCTTGGGTGAAGCAGCGGCGAACAGGGCGAGAAGAACGACGGCGGCGGTTTTCATGAGGACCTTTCGGCGACGTTTGGGAGTGGCCCGATGTTAGCGCCGCGACCCCGCCGCGGTCGTAGACTCGCCTCATGCGGAATGTCATTGTTCGATCCGACGGAACCAGACTCGGCCAGGACGTCACGGTCGGAGCCCTCAAGCTTCGGGCCGATCACGAGGTCGCCGATGGTGGCGACGATACGGGTGCGGCACCCCACGAACTCCTGCTCGCCGCCCTCGGCTCGTGTACGTCGATGACCCTGAGGGGCTACGCCGCCCGGAAGGGCTGGCCGCTCACCAGCGTTCAAGTGACCCTCGCCGGCGCGAACGCCGAAGGCAGATTCGTCATCACGCGGCAGATCGTCCTGAACGGCGACCTCGACGCCGAGCAGCGAGAGCGGCTCCTCCAGATCGCCGAGAAATGCCCGGTCCACCGCACCCTTACCGGGGAGATCACGATCCAGACTACGGAGACGCGGGAGTGAGCACTCTTCAGGGCGGCCTCATCCCCGGGGTCGGATGAGTCGGCAGGCTCCGGGGGGGCGATCGAGGCCTGCGCAGCCCCGACCTGACGACGAGTCCTCCGGCCTGACCGCATTCGACCGCAACCGTGCCGCCTCGATGGCGGATGAGGGCGGCGTCTCCGGCGCGGTAGTGGAGGGTCGGGAACGCCATCAATCCGCGGGCGACTCGATTGCCCCCGATTGCCAGGTCATCGAGATCCACGTCGCCGAGTTGAAACAACTCTTCAATGCGATCGACCCGTCGCCCTTTCGAGAGAAGGACCTGGATCCGAAGGCCGACGAGTTCATCGTCTCGTGGGCGAGGGACTTGCCCTCGGATGCCCGCCTTGCCCTCCTCGTCTACCTGGATAGACACGCGGAGCTCCCCGAGGAAGCCGCGGTGCTGCGCGCGGCGATTCGAGAATATTTCAGCCAGCGCGCGCTCTCGTCCCGACGACGGCTCCGTCAACTGTTTCGAGTGGGACGCACGAGCCTCTTGATCGGTGTCGCCTGCCTCGCTGCCTCGCTTCTGCTTGGCGATCTCATCGCGAAAGCCTTCGC
>CAZYEA010000464.1:0-2563 GCA_964646485.1 uncultured Acidobacteriota bacterium | reverse complement strand
CGAAATGATGCCGAGAATCCTGCCCATCGAAGACGAGGAAATCTCGAAGGAAGCGGAAAAGCACCTCGCCAAGCACATGACCATCCTGACCGGCGCCCGTACGGAGTCGGCCACGGTGATCCAGAACGGGGTTCAGGTCGAGGTCACCCAGGCCTCGGGCGAGCGCAAGACCCTGGTCGCCGAGTTGCTGCTCGTGGCCATCGGCCGCGGTCCGGTATCCGACGGTCTCGGCCTCGAGGCCACGCGCGTCCGTATGGAGCGCGGTTTCGTCCGCGTGAACAACCGCTACCAGACGGACGAGCCGGGGATCTACGCCATCGGCGATCTCATCACCGTGGACGGCAAGCCCCACCCGCAGCTGGCCCACGTTGCTTCCGCCGAAGGCATCCGCGTGGCCGAAATCGTAGCGGGGAAGCATTTCGATCCCATCGACTACGACCGGATTCCCGGCGCGACTTACTGCCAGCCCGAAGTGGCGAGTGTCGGACTCACCGAAGCCGAGGCCAGGAAGCGCGGCTACGACGTGGTCATCGGCAAGTTCAACTTCGGGAATCTCGCCAAGCCCCGCATCCTTGGCCACGACCACGGCTTCATCAAGGTGGTTTCAGAGAAGAAGTACGACCAGGTTCTTGGGATCCACATGGTGGGGCCGCACGCCACCGACCTCATCTCCGAGGCCTGTGTGGCCCTCCAGCTCGAGACCACCACCGAGGAGATCGCGAAGACCATCCACCCGCATCCGACCCTGGGCGAGGCGATGATGCAGGCGGCGGAGTCGGTCTACGGCATGGCCATCGACGCCTAGGTCCACAGGCCAAATCGTTCCCTGTACGGGATTTAGTCGGCCGTCGTGAGGTGCTGGCAACCACGTCGTTCAGGTGGCTTGCCCCGGCGCCGTTCGAAAAGCAACTAAACTCCGCGGTCCAATGTCTGACATAGCCCTGATTCTCGGGGCGATCCTCTTCCTCCTGCTCGGCAACGGCTTCTTCTCCGGCAGCGAGATAGCGCTGATCTCGGCCCGCAAGGCCGCCCTCAGGAAGCGGAGCGAGGAGGGGAGCCGGGGCGCCCAGCTCGCCGAGCTGCTTCGGGAGGAGCCTGAGCGGTTCATGGCCACCGTGCAAATCGGGGTCACCGTCTGCGGGACCCTCGCCGGAGTGTGCGGCGGCTGGCTGGCGAGTCGCTACGTGGAGCCCTGGCTCGACGCGGCCGGGCTTCCCGAATGGGCTCCGGCGGCGATCACCGCGAGCGTCATCGTTTCCGTGGTCATCGTTTACGTGGAGATGGTCCTGGGCGAGCTGGTGCCGAAGGCTCTCGCCCTCAGGTTCGCGGTGCCTATCGCCTCCGCGGTAGCGATTCCCGTCTCCATGATGGCGAAACTGAGTCGCGCCCCTTTGCGCCTCATGACCGAGTCGACGCGTCTGGTTCTGCGCCTGTTCGGCCTCAAGGGCCCCATGCGCGAAGGGCTCGTCTCCGCCGAGGAGATCGAGCACATGGTCGCCGAGGGCCGCGTCCAGGGAGTGCTGTCGCAGAGCGATGCGAGCCTGCTCGAAGGCGTTTTCAAGTTCCGCGACATGCCCGTCCGCAGCGTGATGATTCCTCGCACCAAGACCTTCGCCCTCGAGGTCGGAACCGACCCCAAGGTTGCGGTGAAGAGGATCATCGAGGCGGGCTTCTCCAGGATCCCCATCTACGAGGGGAGCTTCGACAACCCCCTGGGCGTGCTGTATGTGAAGGACGTCATGGCCGCTCTGGCCCGCGGGGAAGGGGTTGACCTGCGGGCGCGGCTGCACCCCGTGCACGTGGTTCCCGACTCCAAGAACGTGGGCGACCTCCTCCGCGAGGTCCAGCGCCTGCACACCCATCTGGCCCTGGTGATCAATGAGCACGGCAGCGTCGTCGGCATCGCGACCCTGGAGGACCTGGTCGAGGAGATCGTGGGCGAGATCCGCGACGAATACGACGAAGGCGAAGAGAAGGCGATCGAACGGCTGAAGGGCGGCGGTCTGGTCGTCGAAGGCACGGTGTCCAACAGCCAGCTCCGCGAGGTGTACGAGATCCCGATCCCGCTCGAAATCGATGCCGAGACCATCGGCGGATTCATCCTCGAAAGACTCGGTTCGGTGCCGAAGGGGGGCGAGAGTGTGAGCATCGAGGGGTACCGATTGACCGTGGTCGACGTCGAGCGCAATCGCGTCTCCAAGGTCAAGATCGAAAAAACCTGAGTACCGCGGTATGCTTCGCCGCTAACCGCCTCGGCGTGTTCGTGGCCCGAGGCCGGGCTTAGCACTCGAACGGCCCCGCCCCGCCTCCCATCTCCAATTCTGAGGAATCCTTCTTGAACTCCACACTCTTTCGCGGGATGGCGCTTGCCGCCTCCGCCCTCACCATCGTCGCCTGCAACAAGCCCGCCCCCGCGCCGGCGGCGTCTTCGAGCCCGGCCCCCCAGGGCGTCGCGGCCATGACCGACGACCAGAAGACCCTCTACGCCATGGGCTTCATCGCGGGCGGCAACTTCGCGCAGTTCAAGCTCTCGGCCGAGGAGTTCGCGGTGTTCTCGAAGGGC
>CAZYEA010000463.1:0-2564 GCA_964646485.1 uncultured Acidobacteriota bacterium | reverse complement strand
TGGGCTGAGCGGTCAGAATGTTCACCGTGCCCGAGAGGGCGTCGGTGCCGTAGAGGACCGAGCCCGCCCCGCTCACCACCTCGATGCTCTCGATGCTGGAGGCGTCGACGAGGCCCACTTCAACCCCCGCCCGGTCGGTGGCGGTTCGGGCGTTGTTCAATCGCTCGCCGTCCACGAGGACGAGGACGCGGGTGGAGTCGAGGCCGCGAAGGCGCGGACGCATCTGGAAAGGGCCGCTTCCCACCGGGGTGACCCCGGTGGCCTCGATCATGAGTTCGCCGGCGGAACCTGGGTTCGTGGCGGCCATGGTCTCTTCGCCCAGGCTCTCCGCGCGCAACGGCACCACGAGCGAATCACGCGCGCTGCGCGAGGCGGTGACCGTCACCTCGGTCTGCAGATTGCCCACCGCGAGGACGAAGTTCACTTCCGCGGTCTCCGCGTCGGTGGCGAGGGTGATGTTCCGCGCGACCTGGGAGAAGCCGGGAGCGTGGGCGATCAGCCGGTAGATGCCGGCGGGAAGGGCAGGGAAGGAGAAGGCGCCCTGGGCATCGGTCACGGCCACGGTCAAAGCCGCGGTGGCCGCGTTCTCCAGGGAGATGGAGGCGCCGGCGACCGCGCCGCCCCCCGTGTCCACTGCCTTTCCTTTGATGTCGCCCGCGACCGCGGGGCTCGCGAGGAGCGCCCCGATCAAGGCCATGATCCGGAGTGAAAGAGTGCGGGGTTGAGCGTTCATTTTTCTCTCCAAGGGGTTCGCGGATTGCGTGCGAAGCCGGACGGCCACCAGGCGCAAGGAACGTCCGCGCTAGTTGTTATGACATTAGGACAGCGCGCTACCGCTGTCAATCATCCGTTCTTCTTCCATCCGGTTTTCCATCGGGAGCGGGTACGATTGGTCCTCGAAGGCAACGGGTGTTGCAGCCCGAATTCCCTGGAAGGAGACCGATAAGCCATGAGCCCCGACAAATCAGAAGATCTCGACTCGCTGATTCTCTCTCCGCGTCGCAATAGCGACGATGACTCCGAGGAGTGGGACGACGACGATCCCGACGCGGACGCCGATCTCTTCGAGGACGACGACGACCTCGACGAAGACGAGGAAGACGAGGATGACGACCTCGAAGACGACGAAGAGTTCGAGGATGACGAGGACGACGACGACGAGGATGAGGACGACGACCTCGAAGACGACGAGGAAGACGAAGAGGACGACGAGGACGAGGCGGACGAAGAGGATCTTGGCGACGAGGACGACGACGATCTCTTCGAAGACGAAGAGGACGAAGAGCGCGATGACGAGGAAGAAGCCTGATGCTCGAGGCTGAGGCGCGGGCTCAGGAAGGCGGGAACGGCGGAGTCATTTCGCCCCTGCCGCGCCCGGACTGGATCAAGGCTCGCGCCCCCATGGGGGAGCGCTACGACTCTCTGGTTTCGCTGGTGCGGGGCCAGCGCCTTCACACCGTGTGCGAAGAGGCCCGCTGCCCCAACATCGGCGACTGCTGGAACCGCGGCACTGCCACCTTCATGATCCTGGGCGACACCTGCACACGCGCCTGCGGCTTTTGCGCGGTCAAGACCGGCCTCGCGGCCATGCCTCCCGACCCCGACGAGCCGCGCCGCGTGGCTGAGACCATCGCCTCCATGCGGCTCAAGCACGCGGTCATCACCTCGGTGAACCGCGACGAGCAGAAGGACGGCGCCGCCTGGTCCTTCGGCGAAACCATCCGCCTCGTGCGCGAGAAGGTTCCGGGTTGCGCGATCGAAGTGCTGATCCCGGACTTCAAGGGAAACTGGGCGGCCCTGCAGGTCGTCCTCGACGCCCGCCCCGATATCCTCAATCACAATACCGAGACCGTGCCGCGCCTGTACCGGAAGGTGCGCCCGGGCGCCAACTTCAAGAGGTCCCTCGAACTCCTCTCGCGCTCCAAGGACGCGGGGATGACGACCAAGAGCGGCATCATGCTCGGCCTCGGCGAGGAGTGGGATGAGACGCTCGAGACCATCCGCGCCATCCGCGAGGCGAAAGTGGATGTCCTCACCGTCGGCCAGTACCTTCGCCCGTCCATGGACCACTTGCCGATCCTCAAGTACTACACCCCGGACGAGTTCGCGAAGTTCAAGGAATTCGGACTCTCCATCGGCTTCAAGCACGTCGAGTCCGGTCCGCTGGTCCGCTCGAGCTACCACGCGGACGAGCAGGTTCCGAAGACCCGATAGGGCCGTCGCCACGTGCTCGTCTTAGTTGCGTGGAGCCATTCCGTACACGAGGCGACGAAGCAACCCGCGCCGAACCACTATCCGCTGGGCGCCAACACCGGACGCCGCGGCCGTGCCGTCATCGCGAGGGACCCGACGTTCGGGCCGGACCGAAGCGATCTCTCCGTGCTTGATCGCCCCGGGCCCGGCGCCGGGGCGCTCAGGCCCGCGCGATCTCCCAAACAGGGGATCCGCAAGCCTTGTCACCTGGCGTGCTGGCCAAGTTTCCAGGCAGAGCCTATTTCAACCCGGTCGCAAGGAAGAGACTGGAGAGCTGCCGGTGCTCCACGTGTGCGATCGTGCGACCGTCG
>CAZYEA010000462.1:0-2579 GCA_964646485.1 uncultured Acidobacteriota bacterium | reverse complement strand
CCCCTGGTCCGACGACCGCTCCGCCCCCGGCGGAGACCCCCTCGGCTCTCAGCGGCGCCCCCACCGGCGGCGCAGAGCGGCCCGATGGACCGCTCCCGATCTCTGGCGGCGGAGCCTCGAAGCCCTTTAACCCGGACATCGGCATGATCGGCAACTTCATCGGAGCGTCGGGCAGAAGCCTCGGAGGCAGCGATTCGCTCGCCCCCCAACCGAGCTTCACGCTTCAGGAGAGCGAGATGAGCGTACAGGCGATCGTCGATCCTTACGCTCGCGCCGATTTCTTCCTGGCGATCGGGCAAGAGGGCATCGAAGTCGAGGAGGGGTACATCACATTTCCAACTCTGCCAGGAGGCCTTCTCATGAAGGCGGGCAAGATGCGCGCGACCTTCGGCCGGCTGAACGCCTTCCACAACCACACGCTGCCATGGATCGATCGGCCGCTCGTGATGTACAACTTGCTCGGAGGCAGCGCCGACGACCCAGACACCGGGATCAAGGATGCGGGGATATCCGTAAGCCGCCTGATTCCTGCCGGCAAGCTGTTCATTGAAGCCACTGGAGAGTTGCTGCAGGGAAAATCCGGCACGCTGTTCCATCCCAGCCGCCGCCTGGACCTGGGCGCCGTTGGCCACCTTCGCGCCTACTCAGACCTTACCGAGGCCACCAACCTCGAAGCCGGTGGTTCATACGCCCGCGGCCACAACGACGCGGGAAGCCAGTTCCTCACGCAGCTCTACGGCCTTGATCTGACGCTGCGCTGGCGCCCGCTTCGACGCGCCATCTATCACTCCTTCGCCGGGCGCACGGAGTTGATTTGGAGCGAGCGGCAGGAACCGACCGGGACGCAGCGTGCCTTCGGCGGGTTCGTCTCGGCGGATTACCGCGTCAACCGACGCTGGTTTCTGGGAGGCCGATACGACTGGGCGGAACGCGCTCGGCAGGCCGACATCCGCGACAAGGGCCTCTCCGCCGTCCTGAGCTACTGGCCGAGCGAGTTCACGCAGGTGCGCAGTCAGTATCGTCGCAACAATTTCGGTGGCGAGCGTGTGGCGAACGAGCTGCTTTTCCAGATCCTCTTCACGATCGGCGCTCACGGGTCTCATCCGTTCTGACCGTCGTGGAAAGCAGCATCGCCGCCAACGCCCGTGCATGACGGAAATGGTTTGTATGGCTCATTGCCCCTGTCTTTACGACGGGCGGATGCTGCTGTTCTTGGGTGTCGTTTTGTGGCGTCGTCTTTGTTGAGGGAAGGGAGTTCCCATGATGACAATGCGATTTCGTCCAGCTTTCGTTCTGGCCGTCCTTGCCGCGGCTATCGGCTCAGCGGAGGATGAGGCCTCGGCCGCGGCCGCGAAGGAGCGCAGCAGCGTTTACATCCAAGCAGGACTCTCCTCAGGGGCCTCGGGCTCTTATCACATGGCCGGAGGGACTCTGGGCGGCACACTGTCGAGAGACCTCGGCTCGCGGCTTGCGTTGGAAGCGACTGCGGCGGCCTTGAACCGTGGCTCTGGCGAGAACGGCTTGAGTCTCTCGGCAAGCCTCCTCGTGAACCTGCGGCCCCGTGGCGAGAAGGCGGTGCCCTATTTCGCCCTCGGGGGTGGGGTTTACCGCGCTTCCTTCGATATGCTCGATGCGCGTTTGACCGGACCGATGGCGGGCAACTGGATGGGCTCCCAGGGCTCCTACGGCATGATGGGCGGATCCTACGGTGGCAGTCCCTGGAACTACGGTCGGATGCCCATGTTCTATGGAAACCGAATGAACCCGTCTGAGTTGGACCAGGATGGGCGCTTCTACGGAAGTCGCACGTTCACGGACCCCGCAGTGACCGTGGGTGGCGGGATCAAGGTGGACCTTGGCTCGCACCTCTCTCTGCGACCGGATATCCGGGCCCTGGTCGTCATGTCCGGGGGGGATAGCTACACTGTGGGTCTGTTCACGGTGAATTTCGGATATCGGTTCTAGATCCTCAAGGGGGCGGCGAGAGTTGGCTCTAATCCAATTCTCATCTTGGCGTCGTAAGCTGCCAATTGTGAACGGCGCGTCTTCCGGTGCAAGGATCCCCCCGGGTTCAGACGGGGCAGCGGGCAGAGCCTCGGACCTCAGAAGCGAGAACGACCCGGCGACTCCTGCGGGGTCGCTCGCCACAGACCATGGCCCTGGTCTCCGAGCGCGGGTTGAGCTGGGCGCGAAGTTTGATGCCGATGCATCATTCGGAGGGTTCGCTCGGCTCATTGCCCGTTGCCCCCCGGCCGCGCATACTCGATTTCTGCCATGAAGCTACGCCTTGACCTTGTCCGATTCCAACGTCAGGCCAAGCTCCGGGCGAGTTGGCTGGCCTTGGTCTTTTCGCTCCAGGCTATCGGATTGTGCTGCCTCCCGGCCTCCGCTGATGCTCACAGTTGCTGCCCGACGGCAACGCAGACCACGAGCCAAGCTGAGCTGTCTACGGCCGGGGCCCCGGCGGCTGCTGCAATGCGAGGAGCAGGTTGCTGCCCCGAGGGCCTTGGGGCCAAGGGCATCCTCCGCGTCCGTATGGCGGACCCGTCAGCGGCCGGGCAAGAATTCACCGCCCCACC
>CAZYEA010000461.1:0-2614 GCA_964646485.1 uncultured Acidobacteriota bacterium | reverse complement strand
CACCCTCGCCGGCGGTGTCCACGCCCGCCTCGCTGAGATGACCGCGATGCACGAGGGCTGCTAGGGAACCCGATTTTGAATCACGCGGACGGCTGGGTGAGCGGATGGTCGGGCGGCGACGGCCTCTAACTTCGGCTTAATGTCCGGTCGCTAGACTCCCTTGGATGAGTTCACTTCGGACGTGGGCAGCCCTCTTCCTCGGCGGTCTTTTCGCGGCCAGTTGCGCGAGCGTGCCCACGCCCGCGACACAAGCACCGGAAAGCCCCGCGAGCGCGACGGCCGAGGAAGGCCCGATCCGGAAGCTCGCGCTGTTCGACCCGGCGGAACCGCCTGATCCGCCGGCGACGGATGCCACCATGGCCGGCATGGACCATTCGAAGATGGACCATTCGGCGCCGGAGGCAAAACCCACCGCCGCGGATCCGGCTTCAGAGACCTACACCTGCGTGATGCATCCGCAAATCGCGGAGCCCAAGCCCGGGAAGTGCCCGATCTGCGGAATGCCGCTGGTCAAGAAGCCCAGGGAGAAGAAGTGAAGCGACCGCTCCGTCTTCTGGTGCTGCTGGGGGTGGTGGGCGTCGGCGGCGGCTGTGCCACCGTCGATCCCGGCGCAGCGTTCATCGACGTCAGCGGCAAGGTTCGAGAGCGATCCGGAGAAGACGCACGTTTCATGCGGTCGCCCGCGGAAGCAAAGGAAATCGAGGCCCTGGTCCGAGGCATCCTGAAGGACGAACTGAACGCGGACGCGGCGGCGCGGATAGCGCTCGTCAACAACCGCGACCTTCAGGCAACCCTCCAGGACCTTGGGATCGCTCAGGCGGACCTCGCCCAGGCCAGCCGGATCGCAAATCCCCATTTTTCGGGATTCGTCAGATTCCCGGACGGGGCCCCGACCGGTCAGAACCTTGAAGTCTCCCTGGTTCAGGACTTCCTCGACATACTTATGCAGCCTCTCCGCAAGAAGTTCGCCGCCGCCCAACTGGAGGCGACGAAGCTCCGCGTCGGGCACGAACTGATTCGCACCATGGCGGACACCAAGGTCGCGTTCTTCACCCTGGCCGCCCGCGAGCAGCTGGCGGAGCGGCTGGCGCTCATTCTCGATATCGAGCAGACCGCCGCGGAGTTCGCGCGCAGGCAGAGCATCGCGGGCAACATCAACGCTCTGGAACTCCTCAGCCGCGAAGCCGCGGCGAGTGAGGCGGCGATAGCGGTGGCCACGACCCGAGTCGAGGCTCGCCGCGACCGCGAACGCCTGAATCGGCTCATGGGGCTCTGGGGCGCCGATATCGAATGGAAGATTGCCGCCGGCCTCCCCCCGCTCCCGAGGGAGGAGGTCGCCACCGAGAATCTGGAGTCGTTCGCCATTTCCAATCGCCTGGATATCGAGGCCGCGCGATGGGGAGTCGAGACCGTGGGTCGCGCCCTGGCTCTCAAGCAGAAGACGCGCTACTTTCCGGTGGGCATCAACATCGGGATCTCGCACGAGAAGGGCACGGACGGGCAGCGTGTGATGGGCCCGTCCCTGGACATCCAGCTCCCCATCTTCGATACGGGAAAGGCCTCCATCGCCCGACTGAAGGCCGAGTACGAGCGGACTCAGAGACAGCTGGAGGGCCTGGCCATCAACGCCCGCTCCGAAGTGCGGGAATCCCGGGACGTCATGCTGTCTGCGCGCGAGGTGAAAGAGCGGTACGAAACCGTCCTCCTGCCGCAGCGGGTGAAGATCCTCGAAGAGACAACTCTTCACTACAACATGATGCTGAAGGGTGCTTACGACCTGCTCCTGGCCAAGCAGGCCGAGGCGGCGGCCGAACGAGGGTACGTGGAGGCGTGGCGCGACTACTGGATCGCGCGCACCGAACTGGAGCGCTCCCTTGGCGGACGGCTGCCGAATGCAGGCGACCGGGCGAGCCACTCCCTTCCTGAAGGAGCCCCGGCCCGATGATGACGCGACGAAAGTATCTCTCCGGGGCTGCCCTGCTCGCAGGCGGTTCCGCGCTTCTGAAGGGATCGACTCCCGGAGCAACGGCTATGGCCGCGAGTCCTCAGCACGAAGGGCACGTCATGCCCGCGCCCAAGGGCGAGACCCCGAAGACCGCGGCTCCGCGGCCAGTGGCGTCGCGGAAGGGTCTGTCCTACACGCCCGTGACGACGCCCGACGGGACCACGCTGCCCTTCGTCATGAAGAACGGAGTCAAGGAGTTCCACCTGGTCGCGGAGCCGGTGAAGCGCGAATTCGCCGACGGCATGACCGTGAACTGCTGGGGTTATAACGGCTCCACCCCAGGCCCCACGATCGAAGCGGTCGAAGGCGACCGGGTTCGCATCCTCGTGACCAACAATCTGCCCGAGCACACGAGCGTTCATTGGCACGGCATCTTCCTGCCCAACGGCATGGACGGTGTCGGCGGGCTCAACCAGCCGCACATCAAGCCCGGCGAGACGTTCACCTATGAATTCACGCTGCGGCAGCACGGCACTCACATGTATCACCCGCACGCCGACGAGGTGGTCCAGATGGCCATGGGGATGATGGGCTTCTTCATCATCCAACCCCGTGTGCCCGAACGCGTGGTTCAGCGCGACTTCTGCATCCTTCCCCACATGTGGTTCA
>CAZYEA010000460.1:2050-2624 GCA_964646485.1 uncultured Acidobacteriota bacterium | reverse complement strand
GACCTGGCGAACTACGTCCCCGACTTCCTGGTCAAGGCGGACGACGGCACCGTCTACATCATCGAGACCAAAGGCCGCGAGGAGCTCGATCTGCCGCAGAAGATGGCCCGCCTGCGCCAGTGGTGCGCCGAAGCCACAGCCGCGAGCCTTGCCGCCGGCGGCCCGGCCTACCGCCACCTCTTCGTCGACCAGGCAGGCTTCGAAGCCCACCGCCCGACGACCTTCCAGGGGCTGGTCGAGACGTTTCGGGAGTACCAGGAATGAGCCCAGGTCTCTAGCGCAATCGAACTATTGAGGATTAGTTGATAGTTCGAACTCACTCATTCTAAGAGGGATAATTGACAACAACGGTAACCCTGTAAATACTCTCGACATGAAAACATCGTTCGACCTGCCCGAACCGCTCCTCCGCCGCGCCAAAGCCCTCGCTGCGGAGCAGGGCCTGGGCGGTCCCCTGCCCGGGATCGGGTGACGTGGCGTTCGATGGCACCGGTGCGTTCACGAGGAGGCTGGGGTGAGGGAGAAGAAGAAGGTGGCGCCGTTGTCGGGGGCGCCTTCGGCCCAGGTGTGGCCG
>CAZYEA010000460.1:1148-2040 GCA_964646485.1 uncultured Acidobacteriota bacterium | reverse complement strand
GGCCGACCCTTGCGTGACCTGGTGGCAGAGGCGCTCGCCGAGAAGCTCAAGGTACAAGGGTCCACCGTCGCTGGGCGGAACGTCCCAGTCGGTCGCCGCGAAGGCCGTCGCGAGACCTGGGAGGAATGGAAGAGTCATCTGGAGCAGCAACCCGACGGCAGCTGGCTCAACACCGACGGCATCGACGCCCCGGAGTTCTTCGCCTACATCGATTCGCTGCGCCGCGAGTCGCATGGTCGCCGAAACCCCTTCGAGGATGGGATGTAGGCGATGTTCCTTCTCGACACCAGTGTCCTATCGGAGCTAGCCAAGCCACACCCGGATCTCGCAGTCTCGAGACGAATCCATGGCACGGAACCGGACCGTCTGTTCGCTTCTGAACTGAGCCGCTACGAGATTCGCTACGGCGCGATGCTCCGCCCGCGCTCAGAGGAACTCTGGGATACCGTGATGCGGAAGGTCCTCCCCCTTCCCATCTGGCTTCCGATCGACGATGGGATCAGTCTTGCGACAGGAGAACTGGATGCGGAGTTGCGCCGCCGCGGCACGCCGCTCGGACTGGTTGAGACGTTTCTCGCGGCGACTGCCCTGAGGCATCAACTCGTCCTGGTGACACGGGAGTTTAGGCGCTTCGCTGGAGTGCCCGGCCTGACAATCGAGAACTGGTTTCCGGAGGCAGCTCGATGATTCCCTTGACCGATCCAGAGCTCGAAGCCCTCCTGGGACAGATCGAATCCGATCGCGCGGAGCGCAAGGAATCCTGGTCGGGAGATGCGCCCGAGAAGGGTCGCCAGGCGATCTGCGCGTTCGCGAACGATCTTCCAGGCCATGGTCTGCCCGGTGTGCTATTCGTTGGTGCGAAGGATGACGGAACCCCCTCGAGCTGGCCCGT
>CAZYEA010000460.1:0-1138 GCA_964646485.1 uncultured Acidobacteriota bacterium | reverse complement strand
GGACGAGCGGCTAAGAACACTGGCGGACATCAAGACCGATGGAAAGATCCTCCCCCCGCCCGTACTCACAGTCGAGAAGCGCCAGTTGCTGGGCGTGGATCTCGCGGTGGTCACGGTTTGGCCATCCGATGCCCCGCCCGTGCGTTACGACGGGCGGATCTGGATTCGCGTCGGGCCGCGTCGGGCCGTGGCGATCGCGCAGGAAGAGAGGATCCTCAGCGAGAAACGGCGTCATCGCGATCGGTCGCCTGACACACATCCCATCGATGGTTGCCCTCTCTCGGAGCTGAGTCGCCTGTATTTCGAGAGCGAGTATCTTCCCAGGGCGTTCGCAGGCGACGTGCTGGCGGCGAATGAGCGCTCGTTCGAGGAGCGGTTGGCTTCCACCGGGATGATCGCTTCCGTCGAGGCACCTATACCGACCGTCGTCGGAGTGCTCACACTCGGCAACAGCCCCAGAACCTGGATTCCCGGGGCCTACATCCAGTTCCTCAGGATCCAGGGCAAGGAGTGGGGAGACCCCGTAGTCGATGCTCAGGAGATCGACGGCAATCTCGACACGATGCTGCGCCGGCTGGACGAAAAGCTCAAGGGAACGTTTACGGTAGCCGTGGACTTCACGTCCGGGACCGTGCGCGAGATTCAGTCGAGCCCCTACCCGCTGGTGGCATTGCAGCAGATCTGCCGCAACGCTGTCATGCATCGCACCTACGAGGGCACCAACGCGCCGGTTCGGATCTACTGGTTCGATGACCGAATCGAGATTCACAGTCCCGGGGGTCCTTATGGAACGGTGACCGCCGAGAACTTCGGCCGGCCGGGAGTCAGCGACTATCGAAACCCGAACATCGCCGGAGTGCTCAAGACGCTCGGCTTCGTGCAACGATTCGGATTCGGTATCGCGGACGCGCGGAAAGCCCTGGCCCAAAACGGAAACCCGAAGCCCGAGTTTCAGGTCGAACCGAATGCGGTCCTCGCGACGATTTGGAGAGCCCCATGAGCGTTCCGGTTCTGACGTTCTTCAATAACAAAGGGGGAGTCGGCAAGACCTCTCTCGTGTTTCACCTCGCTTGGATGTTCGCCGAGTTGGGCAAGCGCGTCGTCGCGATCGATCTCGACCCGCAAGCCAATCTGACGT
>CAZYEA010000459.1:0-2642 GCA_964646485.1 uncultured Acidobacteriota bacterium | reverse complement strand
GCCGTGTCGGAAAGGGTGTCGCCGGTGTGAGCCTCCTTGAGCTTGGCGATAACCCCGATGTCGCCCGCGATCAGTTCGGTCGCGGGCACCAAGGTCTTGCCCACGACGTGGGCCAAGGCGCCCACCCGCTCCTGGACCTCGCGGCTCAGCACCGTGATGGTGAGATCGTGATTGAACCGGCCGGAAACCACGCGCACGAAGGAGAGCCGTCCGGCGTGCGGATCGGAGATGGTCTTGAAGACGAAAGCGGAAGCGGGAGCGTTCACCGAGCAGGCCCTCGATTCCTCGCCCGCCGGGCCCTTCCCCTTCACTTCCGGCCGGTCCGCGGGACTGGGCAGGAAGGCCACGATGACATTGAGGAGGTGGGCGGCGCCGATGTTCTTGATCGAGGAGAAGGGAAGAGCGGGGAAGACCTGGCCGCGATGGCAGGCCCTCTTCAGCCCCTCGGCCAGGACCGCCGGGGACAGCGTCCCCTTATCGAAGAACTCCGCCATCAGACCCTCGTCGGTCTCCGCCACCACTTCCACCAGTTCCTGGCGGAAGCGCGCGGTCGCCTCTTCGAGATCCGGGGGCATCTTCAACTCGCTGAAACTCCCGCTCTCGTCATCCTTGAAGGCCCAGGCCTTGGAGTTCACCAGGTCGACCACACCCCTGAACGCCGCCCCTTCGCCGATGGGGAAGGCGATGGGGGTGACGGTCCGGCCGAAGGCCTTGCGCAGGGCCTCCACGGTGTGTCCGAACGACGCGTTGTCGCGGTCCATCCGGTTCACGACGAACACGCGGGGGAGGTCCATGTCCTCCGCGGCGTGGAAGAGGCGATGGGTCTGCACCTCGGGCCCGGCCACCGCGTCCACCACCTCGATGGCGGCATCGGCGGCGCGCAGGGCGGAAAGGGCCTCGCCCACGAAGTTCGCATAACCGGGAGTGTCGATCAGGTTGATACGGGTGTCGCCCCAGTCCCCGCTCGCGACCGAGGTCTGGATCGAGATCTTGCGCTCGATCTCCTCCGGATCGAAGTCGGTGGCCGCGGTGCCGTCGGCCACGTGACCGAGTCTGGGAGTGACGCCCATGACGAACAGAGCGTCGGCCACGATCGAGGTCTTCCCGCAGCCTCCGTGACCGACGAGCGCCACGTTGCGGATCTGCGTGCTCTCGAAAGACTTCATGAGTCCTCCAAACTGTTTGGGCCCGGGATGGATGAACCCCCGGAGGTTCTAAGGATGTGCCGGTCTCAGACTGGAGTGATCTTAGCGAACGGGTCAAGGGGTTCATATGATGCAAAGACACCCTAAGATTGGGGCCTAATGTGGCTCTCCGAGAAGGCGCTCGTCTTTGTGGACGCGCGCAGCGCCGCCCTCGCGATCTACCGACAGGGGCTCTCGGGCCCGCGACTTCTGCGCTTCGCCTTCGAGCGGTTCGGATCCGGCGGCGGGCCCGGCGCGTCCTTGTCCGAGGCCTTTTCCGGATCGGGCGCCCTTTCGCGCCTCGCCCGCGACCTCAAGGCGCCGCGGAGCGACGCCACCCTGCTTCTGCCCCTCGGCGCCTCCTTTCCTTCCATCGTGGAGGTCTCCTCCCCAAGGCCCCTCTCTTCAGCCGAGATCGCGGAGACCGATCTCGTCCGCTTCAAGCTTGCTCCGCTCCTGCCCTTTGCCATCGCGCAGTCCGAGGTGCGAACCGAGCGCTCACCCTCGGTCCGTCGGGGCGCCGTCCTGGCCCAGGCCATCCTCAAGGCCACGATCGCGGAGGGAGAGAAGGCCATGGAGAGTTTCGGCTTCAGCCGCCCCCGCGTGACCTCGACGCTATCCGCGGCCCTGAGCGGCCTGTCTCCGCGGCCCGGTGTGGTCGACCTCGTGTTCGGCGACGCCGCGTGCGCCATCGCGGTGCGCGACCCGCTTGGCGCCATCGACGCCATTCACCTGAGACTCCTCGTCGAGGGCGACGACCGGGCGCAGCGCTCGGTCGATGAGGCCCTCCGCGCTTCGGCCGAGGTCAGGGAGATCCGTGTCCTCGGTGAAGACGCGGCCGCCCTGCGCGGCAAGGTCAGGAACGCCGCGGTGGTGCCGGCCTTCGACACCCCCGCTTCTCCAGGCGCTTCCGACCCGCAGCAGTTTCCTTTCCTCTCCGTGTTTCATCGAAGGTCTTTGGCGTGAGCCTGGGACTGCCCGAATTCGGCTCGCGGGGCGAAGCCGCGGACAGCCGAGGCCTCTTCCGCGTGGCTCAGTGGGCGGGCCTTGCCGCCCTTGCCTGGTCGTTGTGGATCGCGGCCTCCGATGGGCTTTCGGCCGCCGCCGCCGATCGCGCGGGTGAGAACGCCCGACGCGAGGTGGCTCGCCTGTCCCAATCCGCAGACGTCGCGCGCAAGGCGCTCGCTCGTCATTCCGACCTGCTCGTGGCGACCGCGAGCGTCGAGTCGTCGCCCCAAAGGGTCCTCGCCGATCTTCAGGACATCCTGCCGCCGGGCGTCTCCCTGGTCAGTCTGAAGGTGGAGTACCTGCCCGATGCGAGCGCGCGCGTCGACCTGAGCGTCGAGGCGCGCGGTCCCGAGGCCTATGACCGGTTTCTCTCCGCCCTCTCGGCGTCGAAGCGGTTCACCGACATCAAGCCCGGCTCCGAGAGCCGGCCCGGCCTCGTGCGTGCGACCG
>CAZYEA010000458.1:0-2648 GCA_964646485.1 uncultured Acidobacteriota bacterium | reverse complement strand
TTCGGACGGAACCCTTTGCCAGCGGGCCTCGTCTCTTCGGATGTGAGGCACATGAAGGTCCAAACCCGCTCCCGCCAAACCGTTGTACATCAATCGGTTCCGGCTGAGGGTTCGTTCGCTCGTGGGATGTCGGCGTCCGATTCCGGGCAGTCGTACACCCGCGTTCAGTTGAACGGGTTTCTTTCACGTTTTCTTGCCAACCAACCTGCGCGTCCTGCCGTCTCAGCGGGTGTGACTAACTCAAGGAGCCCTGTGATGTCCAACTCAGTTTTGAAGACCGTGTCGCTTACCCTCGCCGTTCTATCCGTGGCCAGCCTGTCCGGCGCCTCGGAGCGCAAGGTGCTTGTGCCGGGGGCGGACGCTTCGGTGGCGTCGGCCCGTCTGCCTCTGGAGATCGAGATCGGCTGGCAGCGCATCGAGAGCAGTCTGGCCGCCAGGAGCGCGGCCGAGGCTCCGGTGCCCGGGGCGATCATCCTTCCTCCCTTCGAGAACTTCGCGCCATATCGCGCCGACCTTCCCCCCGCCGTGGCGGCGGCCTGGGAGGCGTCGGTCGACGCGAAGGGACTAACAACCCAGGCCCGACCGGGCGGTCACGACTAACATTTTGTAGTGTTAGTCCGCCGCGCCTCGAGCCATGACCCTCTCCCATGACGCTGAGAGGCGGCAGGCCGGACGAAAAGACCAAGGGCAACCGACTCGGTTGCCCTTTTTCTTTCTTCAAGGCCCTCGCGTCCGCGAAGAGCGAAACCGGGCTACCGGCACCCGCCGGTCCGGTGACGGGAACCTGGTGTCCGGTAATGGGACTTCGAGGCCCCGGATCCCGGCCCGACTACTTGATACAAGTCGTTGGAATAACTGAAAATATCATGGCCATGCCCGAGTGGCACAGGCATTGATAAGAGGAAAACCATGGACATCGCCCGCCCCGACCTCGCCGTCAAGCGCAAGAAGCGCAACCTCCAGATCGGCATTGGCGCCGCGGTTGTGCTGCTGAGCGCTACCTGGGGCCTCTCCCAACTGAAGCCCGCCGCGCCGAGCGTGGATCGGGGAACTCTGTTCCTCGACAAAGTGAAGCGCGGGGAGATGCTGCTCCAGGTTCGCGGCCTCGGCACCCTGGTCCCCGAGGAGGTGCGCTGGATTCCCGCACTCACCGCGGCCCGGGTGGAGCGGATCGTGGCCCTTCCCGGAACGATCGTGAAGCCCGACACCGTCATCCTGGAACTCTCGAACCCGGACGTCGAACTCCAGGTGCTCGACGCCGAGTCGCAGTTGCGCGAAGCCGAGGCCCGGCTCATCGAAGCGCGTTCCAACATCGAGAGGGCCCGGCTCGACCAGCAGGCGGTCGCCGCGAGAGTCGAGTCCGAGGCCCGGCAGGCACGGCTGCAGGCCGACGCCGACGCCGAACTCGCGGCCCAGGGTCTGGTGGCGAGCCTCAACGCCAAGAAGTCCAAGGCCGCGGCCGAAGAGCTCGAAAGCCGCGCGCGGATCGAGGAGCAGCGGATGAAGCTCTCCGAATCCTCGCTCGAAGCCCAGATTTCCGTGCCGCGGGCGACCGTCGAGCAGCGGCTCGGCACCGCCAAGATGCGCCGGACCCAGCGCGAGGCCCTGCGGGTGCGCGCCGGCATTCACGGCGTGCTCCAGTCCGTGCCGGTGGAGGTGGGGCAGCAGGTGTCTCCTGGCACCAATCTCGCCCGCGTGGTGGAGCCCACCCGTCTCAAGGCCGTCATTCGTGTGGCTGAGACCCAGGCGAAGGACCTCGCCATCGGCCTGCCCTGCGACGTCGACACCCGGAACGGCATCGTCAAGGGCAAGGTCACGCGCATCGACCCGGCGGCCCAGAACGGCACCGTCGCGGTCGACGTGTCGCTCGAGGGCGAGCTGCCCAAGGGTTCGCGGCCCGATCTCACCGTCGATGGCACCATCGAGCTCGCCCGGCTCACCGACACCCTCTATGTCGGCCGGCCCGCTCAGGGAGCGGGGGAGAGCACGATCAGCCTCTTCCGCGTCGATCCCGCCACCGGCGAAGCCCACCGGGTCCGTGTGCGTCTCGGTCGCGCCTCGGTGAACAGCGTGCAGATCCTCGAAGGTCTCGAACTTGGAGATGAGGTGGTTCTCTCCGACGCCTCGGCCTGGGACGCCTTCGATCGGATTCGACTGAAGTAGCGATTCGAGCGGAACCAGCCCCCCGAATCCCACGTCAAACACAAACAAGAGTGGAACATAAAGCCAGGCCCGGACGTTTTCGTAGCAAAGAACTCCAAAGGAGCTGAGAGAGCCATGACCAATACCCCTGCCTTGATCGACTTGTCCGGCGTGACCAAGGTCTTCCTGACCGATGAGGTCGAGACCCATGCGCTGTCCGGCATCCACCTCAAGATCGAGAAAGGGGAATTCGCGGCGATCGCCGGGCCTTCGGGCTGCGGCAAGTCCACCCTTCTCTCCATCCTCGGCCTGCTCGATTCGCCCACCGACGGGCAATACATCCTGAACGGCCAGCCGGTGGCGAAGCTCACCGCCGCCGACCGCGCGCGCGTTCGCAATCGCGAGATCGGGTTCATCTTCCAGAGCTTCAACCTGATCGGCGACCTCACCGTGTTCGAGAACGTCGAGCTGCCTCTCACCTACCGCGGCACCAGCGCCGCCGAGCG
>CAZYEA010000457.1:0-2653 GCA_964646485.1 uncultured Acidobacteriota bacterium | reverse complement strand
TTCCACCCTCTTGCCCTCCATGTACTGGGCGAGCCCCTCCTGCAGATCCCGCCCCGCGAAGCCCCCGGACATTTCGTCGACGAAGGCGTGGGAGAGTTCGTGAACGAGGACGTCTTCCATCTGGCGGGGAAGGGTCGAGGGCAGACCGCGGATGGGGATCTGAATGGCGCCGTTGTGAGAACTGTAGACCCCGCCCGACCACCAGGGCGCCCCGGTCTTGGTGAAGTAGTCCTGGGAGGAGTGGAGGACCACGGGGATCTTTCGCGCCGGGCGGTCGTAGTAGATGTCCGCGAGCCGGGTGTAGGCGCGATCGAGAACGAACAGCACATCGCGCGCCACCCCGGACTGGGTCTCGCCGTCGAAGCGGACATCGAACTTTTCCGACTGGATCTGTTCCTTGGAGGCGTCCACATTGAGAGCCGCGCGCGGGCGCTCCTCGCTCGGGCCTTGCCCCGAACCCGCCGCCGTCTGCTCAAAAGCCTCCTTCATCTGCCGCACCGCCATGCAGACGGAGCGATCGTTCGGACTCGAAGCGGTCGCGCAGGTCTGAAAAATCGGCCGGTCCAGAACCGCGAGGGCGTCGGGGCGGCGGTTCAAGCGCCCGAGGGCCACCGCGAGGTTGTAGGACATGGCAAGGGTGGCATCGCCCGAGAGCGACTCGTACTTTTCGACCGCGGCGAGAGTCCCCTCCCAGTCGCTCTGCTGCGCGCGCACGCTTGCCTCGACCGCGTAGACCTGGGCCTGCTGGTCGTCGACCATCTTCATCTTCCCGAGGGTCTGATCGACAAGGGCGAACGAACCGAGCCTCAGATCGTGATCCGTGCGACGGAAATAGACGCCCATCAGCAGTTCCTTGAGCGGCGCGCTTTGCGGATTCGCGCTGCGCAGGCGTTCGACCCTCTCGATCTCGGCCTCGGTAGGGGCTGCGTCCGGCGACTTCTGGAGCCTCGAGGAGAGGGCGTTCAGAAACGCCACGTCCTCGGCGGTAAGGGTGGGGGCGTCTTTCGTGCTGACCTCGGCGGGCCGAGGAGGTTCGGGAAGGGAGGCCTGGGCGGGTGCGGTGAGGGCGGAAGGGGCGGGGGTCGAGGGCGCCCGGTTCAGAACGAAGAGAGCGCCGATGGCGGCCGCGGTAGCCAGGCCGATCTTGAGCATCGCGGATCCGCCGGAAGCGTGCGCGTCTGCCTCACTCTCTGCCGGGCCCGGCGACGCGAGGGTCGGGCGGACGGTTGTCCGAGTGGGAGGTAGGGGAAGGGGCGGCGGGAGAGGCCGGCCCTTCTGGGGCGCCACCGGGCCCGGAGACATGGAGGCCGCATCCCCTTTCGGGCGTACCTTGGAGATGATGACGCCGCACGCGGCGCAGATCCGCGCCCCGGCTTCCACCGCCTTGCCGCACTTGGGACACGCATCCATGCCGCTCGGGAGTATAGGCGGACGCTGGTTTCAGGGTGGGCCCGAAGCGGCGGGTCGGAACCGCGCGATTCCAGGGGCTGCTAGCATTCGCCGCCCCATGAAGCCCTGCACCGCGAGCGCGCCCGCGCGCGTCGACATCGCCGGCGGCACTCTGGATATCTGGCCGCTGTATCTATGGCACCACGGAGCGCGGACGGTCAACGCCGCGGTGACCCTGCGCGCGACCACCACGGTCACGCCCATCGCCCGCGGACTCGAGATCGTCTCCATCGACACCGGGGCCCGCGCTTCCGCCGAGCACATCGACGCGATCGACTCCCACGATCACACCCGGCTGGTGGTGCAGATCCTGAAGGCCCTCGGGGTAAGCGCGGGGGTTCGCATCGAGACCACCTCCCGCGTGCCCGCGGGCTCCGGCCTCGGCGGCTCATCGACCCTGGCCGTGACCATCGCCGCCGCGGTCGCGGGTTCTTTGTCGCGCGAAATCTCGCCCCGCGACCTGCGTCAGCTCGTGCGGGACGCCGAGGCGCAGGTGATCAACGTGCCCACCGGGATCCAGGACTACGAAGCCGCCATCCACGGAGGCGTCCTCGACATCGCCCTCAACCCGGGAGAGATCGAAACGCGACGTCTGGTCGAGGATGAGACCTTCGTCGAGGATCGGATCCTCCTCGTTGACGCGGGAGTCACCCGCTTCTCCGGCCTCAACAACTGGGAGATGTTCAAGGCTCAGATCGACGGAGTCGGCGACGTTCGAAAGCTCTTCGCGGAGATCGTGGCGGCGGCGAAGGACGCCTGCGTCGCCATCTCCACCGAAGACGAGATGGCGCTGGTCCGGGCGGTGGCGCGCGAGTGGAAGGCCCGGCGCTGCCTGGCCCCGGGGGTCGCGACTCCCGAGGTCGACACCATCGTCGAAACTGCGACCCTTCGGGGCGGCGCGGCCAAGGTCTGCGGGGCGGGCGGGGGAGGGATCGTGCTCGCGATGGCGCCAAAGTCCGCCCACCAGGCTTTGAGGAGCGACCTTCACGCCAAGGGCTTCAAGGTCCTCGACGCGAAAGTCGACCGGGTGGGCCTGCACGTCCGGGCCGAGACGGTATAATCCGCGGCTCGCGTCTCCCCAAAAGACGCGTTGGCTTTCGCGACCGCAGGAGTTTCGAGGCGCGACACGGAAGGGCACAGCGGCGCCTGCCCGGGCCCGAAAGATACGACGGGCGGCCCAGAAGAAACGACTAGCTGGAGGAGA
>CAZYEA010000456.1:0-2660 GCA_964646485.1 uncultured Acidobacteriota bacterium | reverse complement strand
GTCCGGGGGCAGAAGCTGCCCATCTTCTCCGTGGGCGGCCTGCCCCATCTCGAGCTGGCGGCGCAGGTCGCCGCCCACGCGACGGCCGGCGACGAGCCGTTCGCCGTCGTGTTCGCGGCCATGGGGGTCTTCATCACCAGCGCCACCGCGGTCATCTACGGGCAGGCGATCTGGGATCCCATCAAGCTGGTGGCGAAGTTCGACAGCCCGGTGGTCATCGCGATCTCCATGTTCACCGTGGTGGTCGCGACCCTGTCGGTAAACATCGCGGCGAACGTGGTATCGCCCGCGAATGACTTCGCCAACGCGTTTCCCAGGTACATCTCCTTCAAGACCGGCGGGCTCATCACCGGCATCCTGGGGATCGTGATGCAGCCGTGGCGGCTTCTGGCCGATCCGTCGGGCTACATCTTCACGTGGTTGGTCGGGTACTCGGGCGGCCTCGGGTCGATTGGAGGCGTGCTCATCGCGGACTACTGGATCATCCGCAAGACGAAGCTGAATCTCGAGGACCTCTACCTCACCGAGGGCGCCTACCACTACCGGGGCGGTTGGAACTGGGCGGCGGTTGTGGCCATGGGGGTCGGCTGTTTCCTCGCGTGGGGCGGGCTCCTATGGCCGCCCCTTCGGCCCCTTTATGATTACGGCTGGTTTGTCGGATTTGGGGCGGCCTTCCTCATCTATGTCGCGCTGATGCGTTCGAACGGGCCAGCAAGGAAACCATGACCGAAGCCAAGACGGAGATCATGCCGCGGCCCCAGATGAGCGGGGCGGAGATGGTGGAGCTGTGCAAGCGCCACACCATGTACGAGTGGTCGGTGCAGTCCAAGATCGACCCCATTCCGGTGGCCAAGGCCGAGGGTGTGTATTTCTGGACGCCGGAGGGGAAGCGCTACCTCGACTTCAACTCCCAGCTCATGTGCAGCAACATCGGCCATTCGCATCCGCGGGTGGTCCACGCGATCCAGACCCAGGCTGCCAAGCTCTGTTACGCGAACCCGTTCATGGCCACCGAGCCTCGCGCTCGCCTCGGAAAGAAGCTCGCCTCGATCTGCCCCGGTGATATCGATTCATTCTTCTTCACCAACGGCGGGGCCGAGGCGAATGAGAACGCGATCCGCATCGCGCGGGCGGTGACCGGGCGTCACAAGATCATGGTTCGCTACCGCTCGTACCACGGCGGCACCGCGGGGGCTCTGACCATGACCGGAGATCCGCGTCGCTGGTTCACCGAACCCGGAATTCCCGGGGTCATCCGCGCGCCGGAATTCCACAAATACGGCCGCAAGGATCCCGAGCCTCTCGAGGCCTGCATCCGCGACCTCGAGGATGTCATCCGCTACGAAGGGGGCCAGAACATCGCGGCCTTTCTCATGGAGACGGTGGTGGGCACGAACGGCATCCTCATTCCCCCCGATGGCTACATGAAGGCGGTGCGCGAACTGTGCGACAAGCACGGCATCCTGCTCATTGCCGACGAGGTCATGGCGGGCTTCGGCCGCACCGGGAAGTGGTTCGCGGTCGAGCATTGGGGAGTCGTCCCCGACATGATCACCATGGCCAAGGGTCTCACCTCAGCCTACGTGCAACTCGGCGCCGTGGGGATGCGCGCGCCCGTCGCCCAGGCCTTCAAGGACCGCGCCTTCCCCGGCGGCCTCACCTACAACTCCCACACTCTCGCCTGCGCCACCGCCCTCGCCACCATCGCGGTCTACGAGGATGAGGGACTGATGGCCCAGGCGGTGAAGCTCGGCGGCATCCTGCGCGAGCGGATGAAGGAACTCGAGAAGAAGCACCCGTCGGTGGGAGCCACGCGCTCCATCGGCCTCTTCGGCATCTTCGAGATCGTCCGCGATCGCCGCACCTTCGAGCCCATGGCGCCTTTCAACGGCCACTCCGAAGAGATGACCGCCCTTGGCGCGTTCTTCCGCGAGCAGGGGCTCTATACGTTCGTACGCTGGAACACCTTCTTCACTAATCCGCCGCTCGTCATCACCGAGGCCCAACTCCACGAAGGGCTCGACATCGTCGATCGCGGCCTCGACATCACCGATCGCGCCGTCAAAGCGTAAGGAACCCTAAGCCCATGACCGACACCACTCAGGCCACCCTCGAACTCACCATCCTCAAGCACTGGATCGGCGGCAAGCCCTACGAGGGCGTGGTCGAACGCTGGGGCGACGTGTTCAATCCCGCGACCGGCGAGTCCAACACCCGCGTGGCTTTCGCCACCCGGGCCACGGTCGACGAGGCGGTGAGAACCGCCACCCTGGCCCAGAAGAAGTGGGGCGCCGCTTCGCTCGCCCAGCGCACGCGGGTGATGTTCAACTACCGCCAGCTTCTCGACAAGCACAAGGCCGAGATGGCGGCCATGATCACGCGTGAGCACGGCAAGGTTGCGGCCGATGCGCTGGGCGAAGTGAGCCGCGGCCTCGAGGTCGTGGAATTCGCCTGCGGCCTGCCCCAGCTTCTGAAGGGCGAGTTCTCGGAGAACGTCTCCACCGATGTGGACAGCTACTCGATCCGCCAGCCTCTGGGCGTGGTCGCGGGCATCACCCCGTTCAACTTCCCGGCCATGGTGCCGATGTGGATGTACCCCCTGGCCCTTGCCTGCGGCAATGCCTTCATCCTCAAGCCGTCGGAGAAGGATCCCTCGGCCG
>CAZYEA010000455.1:0-2661 GCA_964646485.1 uncultured Acidobacteriota bacterium | reverse complement strand
ACCGCGGTGGCCTCGACCACCACCAGACCGGCCCCGCGGGGACCATCGTCTATTCGCCTCCCCTGCGCGATCCCTACAACCCGAATCTCGACCCCATGCTGATCCTGGGCCTGCAGTCGGTGGGCGCGGCCATGCACACCCGCCTCGCCGCGGAGAACAAGCCCGGAGCCACCATGCGCACGGGCGGCCCGTACGACGGCTGGTGGAACGGCGGCATCCGCAACACCGCGACCTTCCACAACATCATCGCCATGCTGACCGAGATGATCGGGAACCCGACCCCGGTGCGCGTGCCCTTCATCGCCCAGCGGCAGGTCCCAAGCGCCGACCTCGCCTTCCCCGTGCCCCCGCAGGAATGGCATTTCCGTCAGTCCATCGACTACTCCGTAACCCTCGACCGCGCGGTGATCGACTACGCGTCGAGGATGCGCGAGAACCTCCTCTTCAACATCTACACCATGGGCCGGCATTCGATCGAGCGCGGCCGCACCGACACCTGGACCCCGAACTACCGCCGAATTCAGGCGGTGGGCAGCGAGGCCTCGAGCACGGGGGCGGGCGGACGCGCCGGGGCCACCACTCCCGCGCAAGACCAGGCCGCGTGGGCGGCGCTGCACAAGCCCGAACTGCGGGACCCCCGCGGCTTCATCATTCCCTCGGATCAGGGCGACTTCCAGACCGCGGTGAAGTTCATCAACATGCTTCGTCGCACCGGCATCCGCGTGGAACGCGCGACCGCCGACTTCACGGTGAGCGGCAAGTCGTATCCGAAGGATTCGTTCGTGGTGAAGACGGATCAGGCCTTCCGACCGCACGTGATCGACATGTTCGAGCCGCAGGCCCATCCCGATGTGTTCCCCTATCCCGGCTCGCCGCCGACGCCGCCATACGACATCGCGGGATGGACGCTCGCGTATCAGATGGGAATCACGTTTGACCGGATCCTCGACGGCTTTGATGGACCTTTCGAGTCCGTCACGGACTGGAACGTCGCCCCGCCCAGAGGTGCGGTCGCCGCGGTGAACGGCGCGCGCGGCTATGTGCTGAGCGCGCGGCCCAACGACTCGTTCTCAGCGCTCAATCGGCTGCTCAAGGCCGGCGAGGAAGTGCATCGCGCGACCTCGCCGATCACTGTCGGGACCACCACTTTCCCGGCCGGCTCGTTCTACGTGAAGGCCAGGGCGTCGACGCGCGCACAGATGGAGAAGATCGCGAGCGATCTGGGACTGAGCTCGATGGGCACGCGGGCGGATGTGCCGGCCGGAGCTTCGCGAATGAAGACGTTGCGCATCGGCCTGTGGGATCAATATGGCGGCTCGATGCCCAGCGGTTGGACGCGCTTCATCCTGGAGCAGTTCGAATTCCCGTTCGAACGCGTGTACGCGCCGCAGCTCGACTCAGGCGGACTCAGCGCGAAGTACGACGTCCTCGTCTTCGTCACCGGCGCGATCCCAGGAGCGGGAGGCGCGCGACGCGGCGGCTCACCCGCGACGGCCGCTCTGGACACCTCGACCCTGCCTCCGGAGTACCGCGATCAGTTCGGGGCCATGACCGTGGAGAGGACCTTGCCCGCGATCCAGGCCTTCATCGAAGGCGGCGGCACGGTCGTGGCCATCGGCTCCTCGGCCACGAACCTCGCCGCGTTCCTGAAGCTCCCCATTGAAAGCCAGCTCGCCGAAAACGGCCAACCGCTGCCAAGCACGAAGTTCTTCATCCCTGGCTCGGTACTGCGCACGAAGGTCGATGTCACCGATCCGCTCGCGTTCGGCCTGCCGGAGAACGTGGACGTCTTCTTCGACGAGAGTCCCGCTTTCAGGCTCGGCGCGGGTGCGGCGGCCGCGGGGGTCAGGAAGGTGGCGTGGTACGACTCGAAGACTCCCCTGCGCAGCGGATGGGCCTGGGGCCAGGAAGTGCTCGACCAGGGCGCCGCCGCGGTGAGCGCCCGGGTCGGCAAGGGCCATGTGCTCCTCTTCGGTCCGGAGATCCTCCAGCGCTCGCAGCCTCACGGGACGTTCAAGTTTCTCTTCAACGGGATCGAGTACGGATTGACGAACCGCGACGCGCGCTAGAGCGGAATCCTCAGCCGTCCCGTCCGATTCCGCTCCCGACCGCAGCGCCGGTCGCCGATTAGACTTCCGCGTGCCCATGTACCCCAGGCCTCTTGAGAAGGCGCGTTCGTTCGGCTTCCGCTCCGGGGTGACCTTCACGGTGCTCTACGCGCTCGGCGCCGCCGCGCTCCTGTGGCCGTGGCCGCTCCATCTTTCGACGAGCGGCCTGCCCATTCCGGACTTCGTCGGCAACGTATGGGTCCTCGAGCAGAACCTCCACAACTGGACGACCCCGGGGACCGGCCTCGTCTCGAGCAACGCCTATTGGCCCCACGACAAGACCTTCGCCTACAACGAGGCCCTCTTCGCGCAGACCCTGGAGTACATCGTGGCACGCGCCCTCGGCGCCTCACCCCTCCTCGCGCACAACCTCACCCTCTTCGCCACCTTCCCACTGTGCGGCCTCGGGGCCGCTCTGCTCGCTTTCGAGCTGTTCGGCTCGCGCTGGGGCGCGTTCGTGGCCGGTCTCGCGTTTGCGTTCTCAGCCTATCGCTGGGACCAGTTCCCCCACATGCAGTCGCTTTCCCTCCAGTGGCTGCCTCTCATGCTCTGG
>CAZYEA010000454.1:1006-2669 GCA_964646485.1 uncultured Acidobacteriota bacterium | reverse complement strand
AACTGCTCCACCCGGCTCACGAGGTCGGCGAAACTCACGAGGCGCCGGAGTTGAGCGGCCTTGAGCAGGGCCATTTCGAGACTCAGGCGCGGGTCGGGGTCGATGGCCTTGCGGAAGTCGAGTTCGGCGCGCGAGAGCGAGTCGACGAGGCGCAACAGATCCTCCTCGGGTATCGCGGTAACGAACTGAGCCGCCGCCTTCCGGTCCTCGGGCAGCAGATCGACACCGTCGCTGTCGGGCGAGATCTTGAGGACGAGCAGGTCGCGCCAATACAGCAGCAGTTCGTGAGAGAAGACCTCGTAGTCGGCGCCGAAAGAGGCGAGGGTGTCGACCACGCGCAGGACTCCCGCGGAGTCGTTGTCGAAGACCGCGCGGGTGGCTTCGTGCAGCAGGTCACGATCGATGAGGCCGAGGAGCTTCGCCACGTCCTCGTCCTGGATCTTCTCACCGGTGAAGGCGTACACCTGATCGAAGAGCGAAAGCGCGTCGCGCACGCTGCCTTCGGCCGCGCGGGCGATGCGAAGAAGAGCCGAGTCGGAGACCTCGATGTTCTCGGAATTCGCGATGGAACGGAGGTGGGTGGCGAGATCGCGCGCGGGGATGAGCCGGAACGCGTGGATCTGGCAGCGGGAGAGGATCGTCTCCGGAAGCTTCTTCATCTCCGTGGTGGCGAGGATGAACTTCACCCGCGGCGGCGGCTCCTCGAGGGTCTTCAGGAGGGCGTTGAAAGCACCCGCCGAGAGCATGTGGACTTCGTCGATGATCCAGATGCGATATCGATCGCGGGCCGGGTTGAAGCGCGTGCTCTCACGCAGGTCGCGGACATCCTCGACGCTGTTGTTGGAGGCGCCGTCGATCTCCTGCACGTCCACCGAAGTGCCGGCCGCGATCTCCGTGCACGAGGAGCATTTGCCGCAAGGGTCGGGCGTCGGTCCAGGTGCGGCCGAGCAATTGAGGGCGGCGGCGAGAATGCGCGCGGTGGAGGTCTTGCCCACGCCGCGGGCGCCGGTGAGCAGGAAGGCCTGGCCGATGCGCCCCGAGGTGAGCGCGTTGCGCAGGGTCCGCGTGACCGTCTCCTGACCCACGACATCGGCGAGCGTCCTGGGGCGCCACTTACGGGCGAAAACGACGTAGCTCATCTTGATCTATTGGATCTTCGCTCTCAGGGCGGGACAATCGTTCGACCGGCCGTGCGTGAACCCCGAACCGACCGCGTCGCCCAACGCCACGCCTAACCGTTGCTCCCTTCCGGGCCTGGCGGGGTTAAAGGCGCGCATCGTCGCGCGGAGCCCGGGATTCACGCACGACCGATCGCGGGGCGCTTTCGATTCTACCGGTCCCGGGCGCTCGCCGGGGAGCCCCGCCACGGTATGATCCGCGGTCCCCTTGACCTAGGGGAAGACGTCGCGGAGAGGTGCGAGAGTGGTTGAATCGGCCGGCCTCGAAAGCCGTTGTAGTCGAAAGGCTACCGTGGGTTCGAATCCCACCCTCTCCGCCAGTTTCCGGGCCTCTGGCCCGGAAACCCGGCGAGAGGGTGAGCTTCGGTCCTTCGCTGGCGCTCAGTCTCGAATCCATGCGGGCTTGGAAGTGGGGCGGGGCCGTAGGCCCGAAACCCGGCGAGAGGGTGAGCTTCGGTCCTTCGCTGGCGCTCAGTCTCGAATCC
>CAZYEA010000454.1:0-906 GCA_964646485.1 uncultured Acidobacteriota bacterium | reverse complement strand
CTTGGAAGTGGGGCGGGGCCGTAGGCCCGAAACCCGGCGAGAGGGTGAGCTTCGGCGGCTCGCTTCGCTCACTGTCGAATCCATGCAGGATTGGTAGTTGGGATGGCCGCGGCCCGGAACCGCGGATGTAAGCCCCGCAGTCATCGCGAGGGACCCGGAGTTTCGTCTCGGACCGAAGCGATCTCTCGCTCCCTGGCGTCGGCTCACGGGCGTGCAGGTGACTTGATCGTTCTGCCGCTGGTAATCTTGCCGTTCCCGTACCGCGGAGAGATGCGAGAGTGGTTTAATCGGTACGCCTGGAAAGCGTAAGTAGGGGTGACCCCTCTACCGAGGGTTCGAATCCCTCTCTCTCCGCCATCGTTTCGGGCCGCAGGCCCGAAACTGATGGCGTCAAGAGATGGCTTCGGTCCTTCGCTTGCGCTCAGTCTCGAATCCCGACTCGGTGTCTCGCCTTCCTCGCCGAAGGTCGAGTGTGATGACGTCGAGAGAGAGCGTCGGCGCATCGCTGCGCTCAGCGTCGAATCCCGACTCAGTACGTGCGACCGTTCGCGCCGAAGGCCTCGACTTCCTACTCTCTTCGTTTGCGGAAGAAGTTCCGCATCAGATCACCGCACTCCTGCTCGCTGACGCCCGAGATCACCTCGATGTGGTGATTCACGCCCAGAGTCTCGAGGCGCAGGAGGCTTTCCATGGCACCCCACTTGGGTTCCCTGGCGCCGTAGACCACACGGCTCACTCTTGCGTTAACCAGCGCTCCGGCGCACATGAGGCAGGGCTCCAACGTAACTACCAAAGTGGTACTGGGCAGACGGTAGTTGGCGAGCTTTCGCGCGGCTTCGCGGAGGACGACTACCTCGGCGTGGGCGGTTGGGTCGTTGGACGAAAGGGGTTGGTTGAAGCCCGAGG
>CAZYEA010000453.1:0-2692 GCA_964646485.1 uncultured Acidobacteriota bacterium | reverse complement strand
ATCATCACTCGTACCTCAAGGACTCGGCGGGGTTGATGGAGGCGGCGCGGCGCGCGGGGAAATAGCCCGCGAACATCCCCACCGCCCCCAGGATCAGGGAGGTGGCGATCGCGATCGCGGGCGAGAAGGTCGGCTTGCCCATGAGATCGAAGGCTTCCCCCTGCAGGGGAAGCATGGCGATGAGGGTGATGATCGAGAGCGAGACGAAGGTGCCGAGCGCTCCCCCGAAGCCCGTGATCACCATCGACTCGAGCACGAAGGGCGCCATGACCTGGCGCGCTTTGGCGCCGAGCGCCATCTTGATGCCGATCTCGCGGGTGCGCTCCTTCACCACCGCGTACATGATGTTCGCGACCCCCATGCCTCCCACGAAGAGAGTGAGCGCGCCGATGATGCCGAGGAACATCTGGATGCCGAGGGCGATGTTGTCGGTGATCCGCTGGTTGTCGCGGGTGTCCCAGATGGAGAGAGCTCGGCGGTCCTCGGGGTCGAAGCGGTACTTGGCTGCCAGCACGCGGTAGATCTCGGACTTGGCGAGGTCGGCGGTCTCGAGGCTCGTGGGCAGGTAGATGAAATTCCCCACCGTGGCGTCGGTGTACATGGAGCGGAAGGTGGTGGCCGGAATCGCGGCCTGCTTCTTGTCGGGTCCCGAGTACATGCCCATCATCGACTTCTTCTGGGCGACCCCGATGACGGTGAAGACGGACTGGCCGATGTTCACTTCGCGCCCGACCACGTCCTGGCGGCCAAACAGGTCCTGAGCGAGTTCCTCGCCGAGGAAGATGACCCGGCGCTTCTCCTTCGCATCCGCTTCGTTGATGAAGCGCCCGCCGGGCTGGGGAACATGATTCCGGATGGGACCGAACGAGGGATCCACCCCACGCACCCGGGCATTCACCGTCTTCGTCCCCACGGTGATGCCGCGACGCCTCGAGTATTCGCGCGAGACCGCGGCGAGAGAGGGAATGCGTGCAAGCAGCATCTCTCCGTCTTCGTCCTGGAACTGGATGCTCCGGCCCGAACCCATGCCCGCGTAGGCCCTGGTGGTCGAGCCCGGCCACAAGACGCCGATGTTCTCGCCCATGCCTCGTGTGCCCTTGTGGAAGGCGCGCTTCATTCCTTCGCCGAAGGAGAGAAGCATCACGATCGAAAGGGTGCCCCAGCCGATCGCGACCACGGTCAGGAGCATCCGCTTGCGGTTGTGTCCGGCGTCCTGGCGAAAGAGGCTCCAGACAAGAGCGAGTTCGGAGCGGAGGAGGGCGAACATGGCTTAGCCGAGTTTGAGCGCGACCACGGGGTCGAGCATCGAGGCGCGCCGGGCCGGGAAGTAACCGGCGATGAAGCCGATGAGGCCGAGGAGGGCGCTCGTGGAGATCAGAACCAGGGGCGAGGCCTTGGGAGTGCCCACATACTCGTCGAGCCCGGCGTAGGGAAAGACCGCCATAACGCCGAGGGTGATGAGGAAGCCGAGCACGCCCCCGATCCCGGTGATGGTGAGCGTCTCCATCAGGAACTGGGTCTGGATGAATCGCGGCTTGGCTCCGATCGCGAGCTTGATCCCGATTTCTTTCATCCGCTCCTCGAGGACCACATACATGATGTTCGAGACGCCGATGCCGCCCACGATCAGGGTGAAGGAGCCGACGATCGCGAGGAAACCCCGGAAGATCCCGAAGAAGATGGTGAAGAACTTCCCCGCCTCGGTGGTGTCCCACATGGAGACCGCCTCCTTGTCGTTGGGATCGAACTTGTGGCGCCGGGCGAGGGTCTCGTAGACCTGTCTCGTGACCACGGGCGTCGCTTCCGCGGTCTTCGCCTGGAAGATCATGTTCTCGTAGTAGCGCTGGGTGAAGAGGCCGCGGTAGGAGGTCTCGGGGATGAAGGCCTTGTCTTCGTCGCGTCCGCCGTAGCTCGAGTCCTGCGCCTTCTTTTGAAGCACGCCCACTACGAGAAACGGAGTGTTGTCGATCATGATGGTCTGCCCCACCGCCTCGCCGTCGCCGAAGAGGTCGGTCTTGAGCTTGTTGCCGATGAACACCACGCGCCTGCGCCGGTCCATGTCGAGGTCATTGATGGAGCGCCCGCCCTCGGCCGGGATCACGTTCCGCATCACCGCGAAGATGGGGCTGTTCGCGGACATGTCGGGGGTGAGTCGGACCTTCTCACGCCGGAACGACGAATTCCCGCGTGAGAACTCTCCGGAAAAGGTCGCGTCTGGGATCTCGCGGCGCAGGGCCTGGATGTCCTCGTCGTTGATGAGGACCCGCCGGCCCTTGCCGAGCCCCTGATACGGCAGCGAAGTGCGGGAGGGGAAGGCGATGACGATGTTCTCGCCGAGCCCGGCCTGCTGAGCGCGTATCTTCGCCTCGAGTCCTTCTCCGAAGGCCACGAGGAGAGCCACCGACACCGTCCCCCAGGTGATGCCGAGGACGGTGAGCGCCGTCCGCATCTTCTGGTGGCGCACGTCGTGAGCCATCTGCTTCAGGAAGGAGAGGGAGTTCATCGGTCTTCAGGACGCTTTGGCGGGAAGAGGGCTCGGGCCTTCGCTTACTCGATCTTCTTGGGCGGACGCTCGACCACCTGGTCCTTGTCCTTGAGGCCGTCCGTCACTTCCACATTCATGCCGTCGGAGAGGCCGTACTTGATCTCCTTCCTGACCGGCTCCTTCCCCATCTCGCCCGGAATCTCGACC
>CAZYEA010000452.1:0-2697 GCA_964646485.1 uncultured Acidobacteriota bacterium | reverse complement strand
GCCCGCAAGGGGCCCGTCGAATTCATGGTGAACGAGTACGAGCGCTCCTTGAGGAAGAACGCCCTCGGAAAGTTCGAAGACCTCCTGGTCTCGACCGCGAGGAGCCCGGCCATGCTCTTCTATCTCGACAACTGGCAGTCCACCGACCCCGACTTCTCGCCGCGCGCCGGCCAACGGGCCAGAAACCGCCGATCGCGCAACCGGCCGAGCCCCCCGGCCGAGGGCATGGGCCAGCCCGAGGGCGGGCAACCCGCTATGACGAGCGCTCCGCCGCGGCGCACCTTCGGCATCAATGAGAACTACGCGCGCGAGTTGATGGAGCTTCACACCCTGGGCGTCGATGGCGGCTACACCCAGGCCGACGTCATCGAGGTGGCGAAGGCGTTCACGGGCTGGACCATCCTCGGCGAAGGCCCGGGCGGGCCGCGCCGGAACAAGGAGACGCACTTCAGCTTCGAGGAAGCGCGGCATGTCAAGGGCGACAAGAAGGTCCTCGGGGTCACGATCCGGAACGGCGGGGAGAAGGAGGGGCTGCAGATCCTGCACCTCCTCGCCACCCGGCCCGCGACTGCTACCTTCATCGCCACCAAGCTCATCCGGCGATTCGTCTCCGATACCCCTCCGGCCGCGCTGGTGCGAAAGGCCGCGGCCACGTTCGAAAAGACCGGAGGGGACATCCGCGAAGTGGTGCGCACGATCGTCACTTCCGACGAATTCCTCGGTCCGGACTTCCGAAAGGCCAAGATCAAGACGCCCTTCGAGTTCGTGGTCAGCGCGGTGCGGGCCTTCGGAGCCGACGTGCGGAACGCCCGCGATCTCGCCCAGCACATCGGCGCCATGGGCATGCCTTTGTACCTGCAGCAACCGCCCACCGGCTACAAGGACACCGCCGAAGAATGGATCTCCACCTCGGCCCTGCTCGAACGCATGAACTTCGCCCTCGACCTCGCCGCCGGCCGCATCCGCGGCGTCCGTCTCGCCGACTCCGCCGCCGCCGGTTCCTCCCTCGACGCCGTGGCCGAGAAGATTCTTCCAGGAGGCTTGTCCCAAGCCTCGAAGAGGACGCTCGAGGCCGAAGCGGAGAAGGACCGGGGCGAAGCCCGCCTCGTCGGCCTCGTGCTGGGCTCGCCGGAATTCCAGAGGAGATAGCCATGACCCTCAACGCGTCTCGCCGGGTGTTCCTCAAGTCCTCGGCCCTCGCCGGGATCGTCTTCGGAGCCGCGCCGCGTCCCCTGATGCGCGCCGTCTATGCGGGCCCCACGGCCAGGCGGAAGACCGTGGTCGTCATATTCCAGCGCGGCGCGTGCGACGGTCTCAACACCGTGATCCCGTATGGGGACGCGGGCTACGCGAGGGCGCGGCCCACGATCGCGATCCCCGCGCCGGGAGGTGGGCGCGAAGGCTCGGCCCTCGACCTCGATGGCCATTTCGGCCTCCATCCGGCGCTCTCTGACCTTCTGCCCCTCTACAAGGAAGGACAGCTCGGCATCGTCCACTCCATCGGCTCCCCCGACCTCACGCGATCGCACTTCGACGCCCAGGACTTCATGGAGAGCGGCACGCCGGGCCTGAAGTCCACGGCGGACGGCTGGATGAACCGCTGTGCCGGCTCCATGGGAGAGACGGACTCGAGATTCCGCGCGGTGGCCCTCACCCAAACCCTGCCGCGGGTCCTGCGTGGCGGAGCCCCCGCGGTTGCGCTCGCGCGCATCGACGACTTCCATGTCCGAGCGGACATCGAAATGAGCGAGGGACGCGGCAGAGCCAACCGGCGAGAAGTGAATCGACCGACCTCGCCGCCCATGGAGGATTCGTCCGCGGCCTTCGAGAAGCTCTATGAAGAGGCGGCCCACGACATCCTCGGCAAGGCGGGTCGCGAAACCTTCGAAGCCATCGAAGCGCTGAAGGTCGCGGACCCTTCGAAGTATCAGCCCCGCGAGGGGGTCTCCTATCCGCGCGGACGTCTGGGCGACAGCCTCCGGCAGATGGCACAACTCATCAAGGCCGATCTCGGCGTCGAACTCGCCTTCGTGGACGTGGGCGGGTGGGATCACCACACCGCGGAAGGTTCATCGACCGGACAGCTCGCGAATCTGCTTCGACAACTCGGCGGAACCATGGCCGCGTTTCATCGTGACCTCGGCGAGCGGATGGCCGATGTGGTGGTGATGACCATGACCGAGTTCGGCCGCACCGTCCGCGAGAACGGGAATCGAGGCACCGATCACGGGCATGGCGGCGTGTCGTTCGTCATGGGCGGGTCGGTAAACGGGGGGCGGGTTCACGGTCTCTTCCCGAAGCTCTCTGAAGAGAACCTCTTCGAGGGACGCGACTTGCCGGTCACGACCGACTTCCGCGACCTCGTCGCAGAGGTGCTTGTTCGCCACCTGGGGGTCAAGGATCTGGCGCCCGTATTTCCCGGGCACCAGATCCAGCCAGCAACGTTCGTGGGCGCCATGAAGGCCTGAGGGGCTCCGCGATTTGTCACCTGGCCAGTAGCGACGGGGGGTCTCGGGGGGGCGGGTCCGTTCACCGCGAGGCCGAGGCGAGAGCGAAGGCCCAATTAACTGGTGCCGTAGCGACGGGGGGTCTGGGGGGGCGGGTCCGTGCAACGCCCCCCCAGCTCATCAATAATCGTCCAGGCCCATGCCGCCGGGACCGCCGGGGCCTGCGGGCATCGCGGCCTTCTTCTCGGGG
>CAZYEA010000451.1:0-2713 GCA_964646485.1 uncultured Acidobacteriota bacterium | reverse complement strand
GCAAGTCGCGCGAGATCGAGGCGGCGTGCCGCAAGCCGTCGTGCGTCTTTCCAGGCATCTGACCGAACCTGAACACCGATCACTCGCCGCTCATCAAACTGTACCGGCGTGCGCGTGCTCTGCCCGGGCCGGACCTTCAGGCGCGACGACGACATCACCCACTCGCCGATGTTCCATCAGTTCGAAGGGCTGGTGGTGGGCGAAGGCATCAGCCTCGGCGATCTCATGGGCACGCTCGAGACGTTCATCCACGCGGTCTTCGGGCCGGAGTATCCGGTGCGCTTCCGCCCCTCGTACTTCCCCTACACCGAGCCGTCGGTGGAAGTCGACATGGGCTGCAGCACCTGCAAGGGCCGCAAGACCGGCTGCCGCGTCTGCAAGCAAACGGGCTGGGTGGAGATCCTGGGTTCGGGCATGGTTCATCCCGCGGTCTTCGAGGCGGTCAACGCTCGGCTGGGCAAAGTCGTCTACGACCCCTCGAAGGTGAGCGGATTCGCGTTCGGAAGCGGCATCGAGCGGGTCACGATGATCAAGTACGGCATCTCCGACATCCGCCTCTTCTACGAGAGCGACCTCCGCTTCCTGGAACAGTTCTCATGAACGGCCAGTTTTCATGAAGATCCCGGTTTCCTGGGTTAAGGATTTCGTCGACCTCCAGGTCGAAGCGGAGCAGCTTGCCGACGACCTGACCAGCGTGGGCCTCGCCTGCGACGGCATCGAAAGGTTCGGGGGTGAGGCGGTTCTCGACCTCGACATCACCACCAATCGCGTCGACGCCATGAACATGTACGGCGTCGCCCGGGAGGCCGCCGCGTTCTATGGCCTGCCCCTCAAGCCTCTCGACCTGTCCTTCGTGGAGTCGGGCGTTCCTTCGCACGACGTGCTCAGGGTGGAGATAGAAGCCCCCGAGCTCTGCCCGCGTTTCGCGGCGCGGGTGTTCGACGTGCGCATGGGACCCTCGCCTTCCTGGCTCAAGGATCGCCTCGAACTCGCGGGGCAGCGTTCGATCAGCAACATCGTCGACCTCTCGAACTACGTGATGCTCGAGATGGGCCAGCCCACCCACGCTTTCGACCTCACCAGGATCCGCGGCGGCGTCTTGAAGGCGCGCATGGCGCGGCCCGGCGAGGTGGTGAAGACGCTCGACGGGGTGGACCGCACTCTCGCTGCGACCATGGGGGTGGTCGCTGACGCCGAGGGCGGGCTCGCGATCGCGGGGGTCATGGGCGGCGCGTCCTCGGAGATCTCCGACTCCACCCGTACCGTGGCCCTCGAAGCGGCCTACTGGAATTCCCTGCTCATCCGGCGCGGCTCCAAGGCCCTCGGCCTCCACACCGATGCGTCGCATCGCTTCGAGCGCGGGGCCGATCCTTTCGCCGGCCCTATTTCCATCTCGCGGTTTGCTCACCTCGCGGCCCGGGCCGGCGCGGGCACCGCCCGTCCCGTCGTGATCCTTGCCGAAGGGGCCCAGGTGGCGTCGCGTCGCGTCACTCTCGACCTCGGCCACGTGGACGCCCGCCTCGGCGCCTCCGTACCCGCGGCCGAAGCGAAGAACACCCTCACCCGCCTGGGCTTCGAGGTCATCGAACCCGACCCCGAGGCAGCGGCACACCTGGGCACGTCGCGGACGTGGGAGGTCTCGGTTCCCAGCTGGCGCGGCGACTGCACGCGCGAGGTCGACCTCATCGAGGAAGTGGGCCGGCATCACGGCCTCATGAAGATCGCGCGCACCGTGCCGCCTTCCCGTCGGGCCGCGGGCCTCACCCCGGCCCAGCGCACCGAGCGACAGTTGAAGGCCCTGCTCTCCGGCCTCGGGTATCGCGAGGCCCTGCACGTGACCTTCGTGGCCTCGGCGAAGTGCGACCCCTCGCAGGGGGCGATCGTGAAGATCGCGAATCCACTCTCGGTGGACCAGGACGCGCTGCGGACCTCGCTGGTGGTGCCCGGGCTTCTCGAAGCACTCGAGCGGAATCAGCGCCACGGCGCCCGGGACGTCCAGTTCTTCGAGACCGGCCGGGTATTCAGCCCCTCTCCTCTAGGCCCGGTCGAGACTCCACGCCTGGCCCTGCTTCTCTCGGGCGCAACACCCCGGGGCTGGGCCTTGAAGACGCGGCCTCTCGACTTCTTCGATCTCAAGCGCACCCTCGAAGACACCCTCGCGCGGCACGCGGGGGGCGCCGTCTCCTGGAGTCGCGAGGGAGTTCCGCCCTTCCTCCATCCCGGCCGCAGCGCGCTCATCCAGATCGACGGCAAGGCCTGCGGCTA
This sequence comes from uncultured Acidobacteriota bacterium, assembly GCA_964646485.1. Classification (GTDB taxonomy): domain Bacteria; phylum Acidobacteriota; class Vicinamibacteria; order Fen-336; family JAGNNV01; genus JAGNNV01. The sequence continues at coordinate 448 of CAZYEA010000451.1, read as the reverse complement.
CCTGGGCGAGGTCCACCCCGATACCATCGCGGCCTTCTCTCTCAAGGATCGGCCGGTGGTGGCCGAGATCGCCCTCGACGCGCTCCAGGTGCGCGAAACCCTCGCCTTCCGCGCCTTTTCACGCTTCCCCGAGGTGGTGCGCGATCTGACCGTTCTCGTCCCCGAGGGCGCCGCTGCCGAGCAGATCCTCGCCCAGGCGAGAGCGCACGCGGGTCCCCTGGCGCGTTCGGTGAGTGTCGTCGATGTATTCACGGACAGCGAAGCGCTGCGCTCGGCCAGGCAGATGAGCGTGACCCTTTCCCTTCGATTCGGCGATAGCGCCCGCACCCTCACCAGCGAAGAGGTTGATCGCTCCGTCGAGGAGGTCCGGAGGAGTTTTCCCGCCCCTGGCTCTACCGCCCACGGAGTGGCCTAAGATTTGACCGTACAGCGCAGTTTGATCGGCGAC
>CAZYEA010000450.1:0-2715 GCA_964646485.1 uncultured Acidobacteriota bacterium | reverse complement strand
ATCGACTTCACCGGCGTGCACCTCCTCCAGCAGATCGAGGACCGAATCCAGGAGCGCGGCGGACGCCTGCTCTATTCGAACCTCCCCCGCGCCCTCCCCTCGGGCATCGCCGGACGCGACTACTTCACCCAGGTGGGCCTCGTCTCGAGCCCCCGATCCAAGCGCCTCTTCGGCCAGCTCACCGACGCCATCGAGTGGGCGGAGGACGCGATCCTCGCTTCCGAGGGGAAGGCCGAGGAAGCGCAGGAGGATCTCCTCAACCTCGCCGAGATCGATTTCCTCAAGGGGAGGAAGGCCGACACCATGCTCGAGCTCGAACGGGCGGCGGAGAGCCGCCACTACGAGACCGGGCAGAGCATCTTCCGGCAGGGCGACCAGGGCGACGAGTTGTTCCTGGTGAGACGCGGGCGGATCCGGATTTCGTTCTCGGCCGGAGCCGACGAGCGTTTCCACGTCGCAACCTTCGGGCGGGGCGACTTCTTCGGCGACATGGCCTTCCTCGACGCGGGAATCCGCTCGGCGGACGCAGTGGCGGAAACGCCCTCCGACGTCTACGCGATCAGGCGGGGCCGCTTCGACGAACTCGCGGACAAGCATCCTCGCCTCGGCCAACAGTTCCTGGGCGGCCTCGCCCGCGCCCTCGCCCTACGCTTGAGACTGGCGGATGGGGAGATCCGCGCGATTGAGAACGCGTAGCCTCCTGAGGCCGAGGGTGGGAGCGGTGCTCGCCCTCGTAGACCCGGCTCTCGCCGGGCATGTCGCGGGCGTGCACGACTTCCGGGTGGCCGCGCGCTCGCTGCGGGCGGCCCTCCGCACCCTGTCGAAGCGCCCCGACACCGCCCTGGTGCGGCGCACGAAGCGAACCCTGCGCGCCGCCATCCGCTGCCTGGCCGACGTGCGGGATCGCGACGTGGGCCGGTCCCTCATTCTCCGGCTCGCCTCGGGCCCGGCCATCGACCCGAGCCTGAAGCGGAGGATCCTCGGTCTTGCCGAGAGCGACCGCCGCGTGGCCCTCGCGCAGGCCGCCGCGGTCTGGCCGCGCAAGCTCGATCGCGAACTGATCGCCCTCCTCGATCGCGGCGAGCCGGGGGTGGAAGCGGTCATCCGGCGAACCCGGGCGGAAGGCTGGCGTCAGCGGCGACGGGCCATCGACCTGATCGACGCCCTCGGTCGCCGCTTCGATCCGGTGAGACTGCACGCCCTGCGCCGGCGCGTGCGCGGCCTGCGGTACGCAATCGAAGTGCTGGCCGAAGTGGATAGCGCAGCCCACGCCCGGGTGATCCAGCTCAAGCCTCTTCAAGGCGCCCTGGGCGACGCCCAGGACCGGATCGTCCTCTCCCGCTGGCTCCTGGCCCACTCGACGCGGTTCCGCCGCAACGACCCAGCGCTCTCCCGTGGGCTACGCGCGCAGGCCACCGCCTTCCGCGCCCAGTCGATGAAGGCCCACGCGAACTTCCTGCGGCTGCGGCCGAAGGGAGTGCTCGAGAAGCTCGCCCTGCACGTCGACGGTTCTGTTACTTCTGCAGCTCCCGGGAGAATTTCAGGATCGCCTCGAAGATCTCGGCCACGCGGTCGGGTTCGAGACCTTCACCTTCAGCCCACCGCCGGCGCGCCAGAAGGACGTGCCTTTCGCGGCTCTCGTCGAGGACCGGCCTTCCGAATGCCGCCTTGACCCGCCCGGCTCGGCGGGCCAGCTGGGCGCGCCGGGCCAGTAGTCGCACGAGGTCGCGATCGATATCGTCGATGAGGTCGCGGGCCTCGCGCAGATCAGCCGCCACCTCGAGCGGAGGCGGAATGTCGGGTCCCTCTTCCCCGGAAGGGGCGGCCGGCTTGTGATCGAGGAGGTTCCGGTCGATCGTCTCGAGCGCGGCGAGGAGGCGCGCCCGCGCCTCGGCGGCGAAGGGATTGCCGTTCTGGATGGTCGAGAAGAGGTGGTTCGCGTCCGACCGCACCGCGCCGATGGTCCTCACCATCGCGCGAAACGACGGAGGCACGAACGCCGCGCCTTCACCGGCGCGGATGTCGATCAGTCCCTTGGCCACGAAGAAGGCGAGGGCATGGGTGGAGGCCATGGTGCGATCGTGCGCGGAGGCTTCCTGCTCGATCACTTCACACCCGAGGGAGGTGAAGAACGCGCGGGCCCGGGGAAGGGCGGCCGGATGTTGAGGGTTGGGACACACCACGGCCACGAGCGGGCGTTCGCCGAGGGCGATGGAAGTGGGACCGAACAGGGGATGCGTCGCCACCCAGGGAATGTCCTGACCGAGGATCTCCTCGAGGTCGCGGACCGGGCCATGTTTGACGCTCGAAACGTCGAGGACGAGCTGCCCGTGATGGAGGTGCGGCCGCAGAGTGCGCGCGGCCTCGGCGATGCCCTCGACCGGAACCGCGAGCACCACTTCGTCCGCCCCCCTCACGAGCCCCTCCAGGGACACCGCGCGCAGAACCTCGGGAACCACGGCGTGGGGATCGAGGGCGCGCACCCCTCGACCAGCGTCGAGCAGCAACTCGCTCAGGGCGCGGCCGAAGCGGCCAAAGCCGAGGATGGCGGTGGTGCGATGAGGGTCGGACATGCGCGGGCGCCTGGGAGCGTACCGCAGTGCGCCCCAAAGACGAGCCGCCTCCGGCCCTCCGCGAACGGGTCTAGTGAATGAGGCCGTCGATGGCGTCGACGACGAGCATGGTGCCCACGGCGAGCTTCACCAGATCGCCGTC
>CAZYEA010000449.1:0-2715 GCA_964646485.1 uncultured Acidobacteriota bacterium | reverse complement strand
TCTCGGGATCGTACAAGTCGAGCTTCAAGGGGCAGGGCCTCGCCTTCCGCGAAGAAGCGGGTCGGCCCGGCGGCGGTCTCTTCTACCTGGTTCACCAGCGCAAGCCCGCCATGCTCGTGGCCATCGCCTTCGACCCGCTCGCGGCCAAGGGCGATATCGGCGCCGAATCCCTGGTGAGCCGCACCAGCATCCCGAATCGCGACGATCTCACCGCCGTCACCTGGGAGCCCACTCTGGAGCGGCTCTTCGTCATCGCCGATTCGAAGGATCGGCTGGCCATGCTCTGGCTCTCCGGCGAGGAAGAGGCCGAGATCGTTCTGCCCGGGGTGCAGCAGGAGGGCCTCTCCTTCGATGCCGACGGCAACCTGTGGATCGCCGACGATCAGGCCGGTCTCCTCGTCTTCCGGGGCGCGCGCGACCGCATCGCCGCGCAGTTGAAGGCTCAAACCCCCGACCCCTCCCCGGAAGCTCCGTCCGCGCCCTCGCCTTCCCTCTGAGAAACTGAATCATGGAGAAACGCCCCTTGAGCAATGCCTGTTTGAAACGCACGGTCGTCGTGGGATCACTCGCGGTTTGGTTGACGCTGCCGTCCTTGGCGTTCACCGACGATCTGGCCGTGAACCCGGGACCCGAGCCTCAGGTGGCCGCCACCCCGCAACCGGAAGCACCCGTGCCCGAGACCTGGCATCGCGACGGCTTTGGGCTCAGGAAAGGCAAGTCGAAGGTTCAGCTCAGCGGTTACTTTCAGGAGGACCTGCGGCACTTCGACTGGACGGTGAAGGGTGACGAGACGGGAGAGCTCCAGGCCCGGAAAGACGAGATCCGAAGGCTCCGCATCGGGGCCGAAGGAAAGATCGGCAGCGCGTCCTTCGAGTTCGTGATGGATCCCCGCAATTCCCAGAAAGGCGATCGCCTGAAGGACGCCACTCTGGCCTATCAGTTCTCGAAGGCGTTCGGGGTGATGGCCGGCCATTTCAAGCCCCCCTCGAGCCAGGAGTTCCTGACCTCGGCGGGCAAGACCGACTTCGTCGACCGGAGCATGCTGGGCTCGCGCCTCGTGCCCGACCGCGAATGGGGCGCGAAAGTGTTTGGCGAGGCGGGTCGCTTCGAATATGCGGTGGGCGCCTTCGCGGGGGACGGTTCGTCGAAATCGCAGACGGCGGGCGACTCGGGGGCGGGGCGCCTGACCCTCAAGCTCGTGAAGGGCCTTTCGGTATCCGGATCCTTCATGCGGGGCAAGGTCACGCCCGATCCGCGCGTCGGAGCTTCCGAGCCATCGCCCAAGGGGGCTTCGGGGGTCACCGCCAGCGGCTTCACCTTCTGGAACCGCCCGCACGTGAGCGGCACGCGGCGACGGTTGGGCGGCGATCTCAACTACTCGCGCGGTCCGTTCCGGCTGCAGGGCGAGTACCTTGAATTGACCGAGCAGCGCAAGGGTCAGGGCTCTACCGCCCAGGACATCCCCGATGTGAAGGGGCGAGGCTGGAGCGCGCAGGCCTCGTACGTCCTCACCGGCGAGAAGAAGGGTTCGACCGTCGAGCCCGAGAAGTCGGTCTTCAAGGGTGGGTTCGGCGCGGTCGAGGTGGTGGCGAGAGTCGAAGGACTGAAGTTCGACGATACCGGCGATTCCACGGGCTTTGCGGGGTACGGCAACCGCGCGCGCAACATCGCCCCCTCCGGGTCGACCGCTATCGAGGCCGGGCTCAACTACTGGGCTTCGAACTTCCTGAAGCTGCAGGGCGATGCCCTGTGGGAGAGCTACAACGACCCCCTCATCGCCCCCACCCCGGGCAAGACCGGCCGCTATTTCACCCTTCTCGCCAGAATCCAGGTGATGATCCCCTGAGCCAGGAACGGTGAGGTCGGGCACAAGGGTTTGAACCCGATCTCCCTCATGATCGTCCCTGGGTTGTACTGAAAGGAAACGTCCATGCGTCCATTCAAGAACGTGCTCTTTCTCACCTTCTCCCTGGCCCTTTTCGGCGCGGGGACGGCGCGAGCCGTCGATCCGATCTTCGACCAGGGGCGGCTTCACGAGTGCAAGCTCGAACTCGACCCCGCGGACTGGGCAGCTCTTCGAGCGAACTTCCAGACCAACCAGTACTACGCGGCAAACCTGACCGTGGACGGCGAAATCGTCCGGCAGGTCGGCATCCGCTCGCGCGGTGCCGGTTCACGCAGCGGCGAGAAGCCGGGCCTGAAGGTCGACTTCAACAAGTACGTCTCCGGCCAGGAGTTCCACGGCTACAAGAGCGTGGTGCTCGACAACGTCACTCAGGATCCGAGCATGATGCGCGAGCTTCTCGCCAACAGCGTCTTCGAGTCCGTGGGCATTCCGTATCCCCAGATCGCATTCTGCCGGCTCACCGTGAACACCGATTTCTGGGGCCTGTATACCCTGATCGAGGCGGTCTCGAAGCCCTTCCTCAAAGCGCGGCTGGGCGAGGAGAGCGGCACCCTCTACGACTACGAGTACGTGGACGACTATCGCTTCACCTACAAGGGTGACGGCCTGGGGCCGTACTCGCCTTCCCCCTTCGAGCCGCAGACCAACGAGTCCCACCTCGATACCGGTCTCGCCGACTTCATCAAGGCGGTCAACCAGACGCCCCAGTCCGGATACGCCGCGGCCATGGAGACCTACATCGACGTGAAGAAGTTCCTCACCTACGTGGCCGTCGAAAATGCCTGCGCCGAGTACGACGGCATGGTGGG
>CAZYEA010000448.1:366-2728 GCA_964646485.1 uncultured Acidobacteriota bacterium | reverse complement strand
AGGGGATGCGCGGCGCGGTGGATGAAGCCCTAGAAGCCGCGGGCCTGGCCGTAAGCCCGGCCTCGTTTCCCTCCGCGCAGGCCTTGTCCCGCGAGGGACTGGTGGGCCGCGCCCGCAGCGCGTCCTACGTTCCGAAGGAAGGACCGCGCTACGAACGACTCCTTCGCGATCTCGACGCCCTGTGGACCGCGCATCACGACGAGCACGGCATGGTCAGCCTCGCCTACCGGACCTTCGTCTGGGTGGTGGGGGTGGCGAAGTGAGGCCGCGCCTCTGGTGCGCGGTGGCCGCGAGCCTCCTCGCCTCGGTTGCCCTTCCCGCGCCCGTCCACCACACCTTCACCCTGGGCGCCACGGAGTTTCTGCTCGACGGGGCGCCCTTCCGGATCATCTCCTGCGAGATGCATCCGGTGCGCAGTCCCGCGGAGTACTGGTCCCACCGCATCCGCATGGCCAAGGCCATGGGCTGCAACACCATCGCGGCCTACGTGTTCTGGAACGCGCACGAAGAGGCCGAGGGGCGTTTCGATTTCTCCACCGGCAACCGGGATATTGCGCGTTTCCTCGACCTCGTCCGGGCCGAGGGCCTTTGGGTCCTGCTGCGTCCCGGGCCGTACGTATGCGCGGAGTGGGACTTCGGCGGCCTGCCTCCCTATCTTCTGAAGGATCCGGAGCTGCGGGTGCGCGGCCTGCATCCCCGCTACATGGAGGCGGTGGAGCGGTACCTCGCGCAATTGGCCCGCGTGGTCCGAAAGGCCATGGTGAGCGAGGGCGGTCCCGTGCTCATGGTGCAGATCGAGAACGAGTACGGCAGCTATGGGAACGACCGTGCCTACCTGACCAAGCTTCGCGAGATCTGGAAGGCGAACGGGATCGCCGGCCCGTTCTTCACCGGCGACGGTCCGACGCCCTACATGCTCGAAGCGGGGTCGCTCGAAGGCGCCGCGGTTGGCCTCGACTCGGGATCGAACGAGCAGGACTTCGAGTTGGCGCGGAAGCTTCGGCCCGGCGTGCCGGTCTTCTCCTCGGAGACGTATCCGGGCTGGCTCACCCACTGGGGCGAGCCGTGGGCGAAACCTTCGGTTCCCGACCTGCTGAAGGAGGTTGAATTCCTCCTCTCCACCGGGAAGTCCTTCAACTTCTACGTGGCCCACGGCGGCACCAACTTCGGCTTCACCGCGGGCGCCAATTCCGGGGGCAAGGGATACGAGCCGGATGTCACGAGCTATGACTACGACGCGCCTATCGACGAACAGGGCCGCGCCACCCCGAAATACCACGCGCTGCGCGAGCTGATCGCGAAGCACCTGCCGCCCTCGGTGTCCCTGCCGCCTGTGCCCGATCCGATTCCCGCCGTCGCGGTGCCGGAGTTCCAGATGTCGCCCTTCACGTCGGTATGGGACCACCTCGGCGCGCCCCAGGTGTCGCTGCATCCGCGGCCGTTCGAAATGTACGGCCAGAATCAGGGCCTCGTGCTCTACCGCACCACTCTTGTGGGAAGGAAGAGCGGGAAGCTCACGATCACGGATCTCCATGACTACGCCATCGTTTTCATGGACGGAAAGGAGATCGGCCGGCTCGACCGCCGCCTCGGGCAGAGGACCCTGGACATTCCCGCGACCACGAATCCCATGCCCGTGCTCGACATCCTGGTGGAGGGAATGGGCCACATCAACTTCGCGCAGGAGATCATCGACCGCAAGGGCATCACCGATCGGGTCACCCTGTCCGGCATGACCCTGATGAACTGGCAGGCGTTCCTCCTGCCCCTGAGCGACGCGTGGATGGCGGGACTGAAGGCCGCGCCCCCTTCCGCCCCCGCGAAAGCGGACGCGGCGCGACCAGGCCGCTTCTTCCGAGGGACCTTCAGTCTCGCCCGGCCCGCCGACACCTTCCTCGACCTCGGCAACTACCGCAAGGGCGTGGTCTGGGTGAACGGCCACAACCTCGGGCGCTACTGGGACATCGGCCCCCAGACGCGTCTTTACTGCCCCGCGCCCTTCCTCAAGTCGGGCGAGAACGAAGTCGTCGTCTTCGACCTGTTCACGGCCGAAGCCTCGCCGCTGCGGGGCGCCAGCACGCCGGACGGCGCATCGTCGTCCTTGCCGGGAGCGACCGATGTCGAACGGCCCGCAAGGAATCCGGGTCTGGTCGCGGTCAGATAAGCTCAAACTATCCACCATGTCCACGCAGGTAAAAGGAGCGGTTCTTCTGTCCCGGAAAGAATTCGTTCGTGAGGAGTATGGCGATGATGCCTGGCAGAAAGTGCTGGGCGGCGTCTCCGCCGCGCATCGAGGACAGCTCGAGGGCGTGCTCCTCAGTTCGAGATGGTATCCGTTCGACATCAACGCCGATCTCGACCG
>CAZYEA010000448.1:0-356 GCA_964646485.1 uncultured Acidobacteriota bacterium | reverse complement strand
GAAACGTGCTCAAGAAGATCGGCGCGCGTTCCGCCCGAACCAACCTGGGCGGGGCGCATCAGGCCTTCCTCAAGAAGGGGAATCCCCAGGCCTTCATGGCCGGCACCGACCGGATCTATCGCTTCTACTACGATGAAGGACATCGCGAGTACGAATCGACGGGGCCCTCTTCCGGCGTCATCACCACCCATGGTGCGGCGACCTTCTCCGAGAACGACTGCCTGACCGTCATTGGATGGTACGAGGAGGCGCTGCGGATGTGCGGGGCGGCCAGGGTCCAGATCGCCGAGGAGCCGTGCCGGGCTCGGGGCGGTCCCTACTGCCGGTACCTCGTCAGCTGGGCGGGCTGAGCGCGG
>CAZYEA010000447.1:0-2755 GCA_964646485.1 uncultured Acidobacteriota bacterium | reverse complement strand
ACTCACGGACGCCCATCGCAGCGCCGCCTCGATGACCTCGGCCGTCTCCCTGCTGAGGGTGACGCCGTCGCGCCACGCATGGGAATTCGCGCGGCCGATGTCGGAGTCGGGCCGGAAGCGCGTCATGATCGCGTCCACGAAACGCAGTTCGGCGATCACCGTCTCGACCCCCTGAAGGGCCCGGGCCTCCGAGCGGTCGGCCACCGTGATCTCGGCGATCGTACCCATGATGGGAAGGGTGCGTCGCGCCACGCTCATGTGGCGACGCAGGGCCAGGGGCAGCGCGCCCAGAGCGAAAGCACCCGTGCCGATGGCGAGGAACTCGCGACGCCGGAAGGCCTGCCCGGTGTGGTGGCGTAAGTCAGTCATGGTGATCAACCCTTTTTGAGGCGTCCGCAGGAACCCGTACAACCGGCGCAGGGGCTCTCGCAGTGATTTCTCCGAAGGAGTCCGAAAAGCGCGAAGAGAACCGCGCACACGACGATGCTCACCAGGGTGCGCGTCATTGGCTTCCGAGCCCCGCGAAGCCCATGAAGGCCATGGAAAGGCAGGAGGCGACCACGAGTACGAGACCCATGCGGCGCGCCATCGCGGGCACGTCGGCCACATCGATGCGCTCGCGGATCGAAGCCATCAAGGTAAGGGCGAGGGTGAGGCCGAGGCCGGCCCCGAAGGCGAAGACGATGCCCTCGATCAGGTTGTAGTTGCGGGTGGTCTGGAAGAGGGCGAGGCCCAGGATGGCGCAGTTGGTGGTGATGAGGGGCAGGTAGATCCCGAGCTCCCGGAAGAGCACGGGCAGATACTTCTTGATGATCATTTCCACGATCTGCACGGTCGAGGCGATCACCACGATGAAGGCGATGGTGCGGAGGAAGGGAGTCCCCGAGAGGAGGAAGGTGTTGAGCAGCCACACGCTCACCGCGGTGATCACGAGCACGAAGGTGTTGGCCGCACCCAGACGCCAGGCGGTGTCGATCTTCGAAGTCACCCCGAAGAAAGAGCACAGGCCAAGGAACATGGCCAGGGTGAAGTTGTTCACGAGCAGGGTGGAGAAGAAGATCCAGGCGAGGTCGCTCACGATGCGGCTCCCTTCCCCCGCCGGGCCGCGTGGTCCAAGCGCCAGCCCATGACGAGGAAGATCAGGCCGAGGGTCAGGAAGCCTCCGGGCGGCATCACCATGAAGACCCAGGGCTCGAAGCGCGGGCCGAGAATGTTGACCCCCAGCAGGGAACCGCTGCCCAGGAGTTCACGGAAGCCGCTGATGAGCAGAAGGGCGAGGGTGAAGCCCGCCCCCATTCCGAGGGCGTCCGCCACCGCGCGCAGAGGGCCCACCTTTCCTGCGAAGGCTTCGGCGCGGCCGAGGATGATGCAGTTCACCACGATCAGGGGGATAAAGGGGCCGAGTGCTTTGGAGATCTCGGGAAAGCCCGCGGCCAGGATCATGTCGGCCACGGTGACGAAGGTGGCGATGATCAGGATGTAGGAGGTGAGCCGGACCTCGCTCGCGATGTAGTGACGCACGGCCGAGATCAGGAAACTCGAGCAGACGAGGACGAACACGGTGGCGACTCCCATGGCGAGGCCGTTCGTCACCGAGTTGCTCACCGCCATGGCCGGGCACAGGCCGAGCATTTGCACGAAGACGGGATTGTTCGCGGAGACCCCGTTCCAGAAGTCGGGCCATAGGAGCGCAGGCGGCGCAACCGGCGGCCGAGGCGCTTCCGCTCGCTCGGCGGGAATGGGGGCATTCACTTTGCCTCCTCGTTCTCGAGGGCCAGAAGGCGCGGCTGCCAGAGGGCCACCGCGTGGTTGATGATCTGAATGATGGTTCGGGACGAGATGGTCGCTCCGGTGATGGTCTGAACCGTGCTCGCATCCGTGGTCGTGTTTTTCGTTCCCTTGAGCGGCGTGACCTTGCCCTTGAAACGCTCTGCGAACGAGGTGTCCTTCTCCACCTTGTCGCCGAGGCCCGGAGTCTCCTTCTGGCCGAGGATCGCGAAGCCGGTCAGGACGCCGGTTCGCGGGTCGAAGCCGATCATCAGGCGCACCTCGTCGGCAAAGCCGGGCTCAGCCGCCTCCACCGCGACGCCTATGCGCGCGTCCTTGTCGTTGAAACCCACCCAGGCCTTCGTGAGCGCGCGCCCATCGCCCCCTTGAGGCGGCGTGCGGCTCAGCCGGTCGCCCACGAGGTAGAGCGTCTCGATGCGCGCGGGCTTCCCCAGCACCTCGTTGACCGCGCCCTCGATCTTGGCCTCGGCATACTTCTGGATCGCGGGCAGGGTCTTCTCGTAGACAGTGGCGATGAGCAGGCCCGCGAACGCTCCGCCGAGGGCCAGGGTCAGGATGAGGCGCGAGGCGGGGACCGCAGAAGGCGTCTCTGGGGGGGTGCTCATCGCCGCGGCAGGCTCGCTCACAACGGCATCCTCGAGGTCGTGCCGAAGACCCGGGGCTGGGTCGCCCGGTTGATGAAGGGGGTGAGCGCGTTCATCAGCAGGATCGCGTACATGACACCCTCGGGCAAACCGCCCCAGACCCGGATGATCACGACCAGAAGGCCGACACCCACCCCGAAGATCCAGCGCCCGGGATTGGTGATCGGCACCGTGACCATGTCGGTCGCCATGTACACCGCGCCGAGCATCAGGCCCCCGGAGAAGATCATGAAGAAGGCATCGGGATTCGTGGGGTCGAGGAGATGGAGCGCGCCGCTGAACACTCCCACACACAAGACGATGGCGAAGTGGGCGCGACAGTT
>CAZYEA010000446.1:0-2768 GCA_964646485.1 uncultured Acidobacteriota bacterium | reverse complement strand
GCTGTGGAACAACGACGAGGGCTACGTGAAGTCGTATCTGACCCGTTTCCCGGGCTACTACTCGACGAGCGACGCGGGCTTCATCGACCCCGACGGCTATGTCTTCATCATGGGCCGCACCGACGACATCATCAATGTCGCGGGCCACCGACTCTCGACCGGCGGAATGGAAGAGGTGATCGCCTCTCACCCCGATGTGGCGGAATGCGCGGTCATCGCGGCGCCCGATCCGGTGAAGGGTGAAGTGCCCGTGGGCTTTGTGGTTCTGAAGGCGGGGGTGGCGCGCGAGGAGGCCGCGATTGCGGCGGAGCTGATCCAGCGCGTGCGTGACGACATCGGCGCTCTTGCTTGCTTCAAGAGTGCGGCGGTGCTGAAGCGGCTCCCCAAAACGCGCTCCGGCAAGATCCTCCGCGGCGTCATGAAGAAGATCGCGGAGGGAGCGCCGGTCACAGCACCCGCGACCATCGACGACCCGGCGATTCTCGACGAAGTCCGGGAGGCCCTGCACGGCCTCGGGTATCCCGCGAGTCGATAGTCTCCGGAGAAATCGGCCCCGGACCGCACGCGCGGACGCGAAATTCATGCAGGCAGGGAGCGGCTCTCAGCGCATGTTTTGCGCGATTCGCCCCGATTTGCGGCATTCCCCGGCCAGAAGTCCATGGCACCCCCGTTGCATGTGCGCTCACGGAGACACATGCGCGCACGAGTCAGCCACTGTTACGATCCCGACACCATGCCTGAAGAATTGGACCGCCTCCGCCACTCCTATGAGGCCCAGGTCCGGGTTCTGGGCGAACGACTGGCCCGCCGGGAACGGGAACTCGCCGTCCTGTCCGAGATGGCCTCCGAGGTTCACAGCACCGAGACCGTGCAGCAGGTCTTTGAGATCGCGCTCGACAAGGTCCGTGAAAAACTGGGAGTTAGCGCCGCCTGGGTCCTGATTGGAGAGGATGGGGAGAGGAAGCTGGAGCTCGTGGCCGCTCGGGGGGTGTCCGAGAGCTACCTCGAGGGGGTTCGGCGCGACGGACTCTCTGAATGCTTGTGCCGGGAGGTGTTCTGGACCGGGCATTCCATGCAGGCCCGCAACACCACTCAATGCCCGCGGATGCCCGATATCGTCGAGGGTCAGGACGCCTCCGTCTCTCACGCCTCCATTCCCCTCCGCTTCCGGGGCGGCAGTCGCGGCGTCCTGAACGTGGCCGCGCGGGGGGGCTCGACCTTCACCGAGGGCGAGTTGCGCTTCCTCGAAACCCTGGGCCATCAAATCGGTCTCGCGGTCGAGCGCGCCCGCCGCGGCGAGGCCGAGCGGCAGCGCCACGAGGAGGCGAGAACGGCCTACCGCGAGTTGCGCGCCGCCCAGGAGCGCATCATCGAAAGCGAGAAGATGGCCCTCCTCGGCACCTTCGCCGCCGGCCTCGCTCACGAGATTCGCAATCCCCTCAACTCCATCGCTCTCCAGCTCTCGGTGATCGAGCGCCGGAACGCGCGGCTCGAAACGGACATGGGAATCGGCGAACTCATCACCATCATCCGCGAGGAGGTGAGCCGGCTCGACGCCCTGGCCGGCGACTTCCTGCAGTTCTCGCGCGCCGACCGGGTCCAGCAGGGGCTCTCCGACTTGAACGCGGTGATCGAGCACGTGCTGCGGCTGCTCGAGCCCCAGTCCGTCGATTGCGGCGTGCATCTGGTCTACGAGCGCTGCCCCGATCTCCCTCTCCTGCCTCTCGATTCCGAGAAGATGAAGCAGGTCCTCATCAATCTCGTGCGCAACGCCATCGAGGCCATGCCCGACGGCGGGAAGGTCACGGTGCGGGTGGTCAGGGAAGGGTCGGAGGTGATCCTGAGCGTCGAGGACACCGGCCCCGGGCTGCCCGAGAGCGTCGACATCGTCCAGCTCTTCGTCACCACCAAACCCGGCGGCACCGGTCTCGGTCTCTCCATCGCGCGCCAGATCGTGGCCCAGCATGGAGGCGTCATCAACGCCGGGAACACCAAACACGGAGGCGCGCGGTTCGAGATCACGCTGCCCATCGACTCGAAGGAGACCGCGGCATGACCTCCAAGGCACGGATCGTCGTCATCGATGACGAAGTGAACGCAGCCACCGCGCTCGAGACCCTCCTCAAGGAGGATGGGTACGAAGCGGTCTCCGCCTACGATGCCGCCACCGGCCTCGGTCTCGTCGAGCAGATCGACGCCGACGTGGTCCTGACCGACCTGCGCATGCCCGGGATGGACGGCCTCGAACTCCTCAAGCAGCTCAAGCAGACCCGCCCCCAGACCATGGTCATCCTCATGACCGCGTATGGGACGGTGAAGAACGCGGTGCGCGCGATGAAGAGCGGAGCGGAGGACTACCTCGCCAAGCCCCTCGATCTCGAGGAGCTCGAGGTGGTGGTTCAGCGGGCCATCGAAAAGAAGCACCTCCTCGAGGAGACCCGCATCCTGCGCGAACGAGTGGCCGACAAGTACCGCTTCGAGAACATCCTGGGTGAGAGCCCGGATATGCTGCACGCCTTCAAGGCCATCCGTCAGGTCGCCTCCTCGAACGCCTCGGTATTGCTCCTCGGCGAGAGCGGCACGGGCAAGGAGCTCTTCGCCCAGGCCCTGCACCAGGCGAGCCCGCGGCGTCATCGTCCCTTCATCAAGGTGGCCTGCGCCGCCCTTCCCGAGACGCTGCTGGAAAGCGAACTCTTCGGCCACGAGAAGGGTGCCTTCACCGGGGCCATCGCCACCCGCGCGGGCCGCTTCGAAGCCGCGGACGGCGG
>CAZYEA010000445.1:0-2777 GCA_964646485.1 uncultured Acidobacteriota bacterium | reverse complement strand
CGATCGAATAGGCGGCGGTGAAGGCTCCGCTGAGCAGGGGGTATCCGAGCGAACGCCTCAGCGTGGTGGCGGCGCCCGAGGCCGCGAAGGCGAGGCTGGCGATGCCGAGCGAGGAGAGGGCGATTCCCATCCACTCGCGGGGCACGAGGACGTCGATGCCGAGGGTGGAGGAGGCCACCGCGGCGAGGAGGGCGGCGGTGCCCCGGGCGATTGGGTAGGCCTGGGAAAGGTCGCCGTGGCGGTAAGAGAGGATGACGAAGGCGAAGTAGACGTTTTGCAGGATCGTGGTAGCGATGAGGAAAGGCCACACCTCCGGCTTCGGGAAGGGAACGAAGGGCAGGGCGACGAGACTCGCGATCCCGCCCACGCCCATGATCCAGGCCATGGCCAGGGTGCGGTCACCGTCGTTCTTCACGAACGCGTTCCAGGAAGCGTGAAGGACCGCGGAGAAGAGGATGAGGGCGGTGACCATGGAGAAACCGCGTATTCTGAGGCCGAACACTTAGCGGAGGAAGCACCGATGGAAAACAGGCGAGACTTTCTGGCGGCGCTTTCCGCCATCCCGCTGGCGCACGGCGTGCTCGGACCCGGCGCGGCCCTCGCGGCACCCGCGCAGATGTCCCCGCGCACCACCGTGTTGACCCCCGTGAGCGACGCCGAGTTGTTCGCGAACTTGCGCGACGACTTGCTCTTTCCGAAGGACGTGACCTACGCCAATACGGGAACGCTCGGCGCGGTGCCGAAGCAGGTGCTGGACGCGATGGTGAATGGACTGCGCAGCACCGAGACGGGCCTGCCCGACTGGCCATACTTCCAGGCGGACGGCGAGCCCCTCACCGGGTATCAGCCGCTGATGGCGGCGCGCACCGCGGCTGCCAGGTTCCTGGGGGCCGACGCGGACGAGATCGCCATCACTCAGAATGCGACCATGGGCATGAACGACCTCGGCAACGGCATCGACTGGCAGGCGGGGGACGAAGTCCTCACCACCGACCAGGAGCATGGCGGCGCCGTGTCCATCTTCCGACTGATGGCGAAGCGCCGCGGCATCGTGTTGAAGGAGCTGCCGCTTCAGGCCGCGGTGAGCGGCGGCCCCGAGGGCATCGTGGCCATGTTCCGCGCCGCGGCCGGGCCCAAGACCCGCGCCCTGATGGTCTCGCACGTGACCTCGCAGTTCGGGATCCGGATGCCGGTGATCGAATTGATAGCGCTCGCGCGTGAGCGGAATGCCCTGTCCCTCATCGACGGGGCCCAGGCGGTAGGGCAACTGAGAGTCAACGTCCACGAACTCGGCTGTGACGCCTACGTGGCGAGCCCGCACAAGTGGCTGATGGCGCCCAAGGGCACCGGCCTCCTCTACATCAAGCGCTCGGTGCAGGAGAGACTGTGGACCACGCTCGCAAGCTACCAGTGGGACAACAAGGCCGAGGGAGCGTTCCGGTTCATGCAATACGGAACGGGGAGCACCGCCCTGATCGACGGCCTCATGGCCGCCATAGCCCTCGGCCAACGTCACGGGATGGAGCGGGTCGAACGCTTCGACCTCGACCTGACGAGGCGCCTGCGCGACGGTCTCGCCAGGATCAAGGGCGCCGTGCTCTCGTCACCCGCGGATCCACGGCTCGCCTCGGCCATCACCACCTTTCGCGTCGAAGGAGTGCCGGCGCGCGACCTTCAGAACGCGCTGTGGGAGAAGAAGATCCGCGTGCGCGCCCAGGGCGACGACAAGGGCGTGCGTTTCTCCGCGCACATCTATGTGGCTCCTGCGGATATCGACCGCGTGCTCGAAGTGGTGACGGCCCTGGCCGGAAGGAAGGCCGCCTGATGTCGGCCGAAGAACGCGCACTTCTTCGTCACACCGTGGCGACCCTCGCGTATCGCTCGCGCAAGGTCCTCGCCGACTGTCCCCCCGGCTTCGCCGCCTTCCAGGCTGAAGAAGGCACGCGCAGCGCGGTCCAGATCCTCGCCCACATGGGCGACCTCTTCGACTGGGCCCTGTCCATCGCGGACGGCCGCCAGGCCTGGAAGGACGAAACGCCGCTCCCCTGGGAGGAGGAGGTCCTGCGCTTCTATGCCGCGCTCCGCCGCTTCGACGATCGGCTCGCGGACCCCGCGGAGCTGAAGGAGTCCTCGGCCCGCCTCTTTCAGGGCCCGGTTGCCGACGCCCTTACCCACCTTGGCCAGATCGCGCTGCTGAGGCGGCTGGCTCAGGCGCCCGTCAAAGCAGAGAACTACCATAAGGCCGAGATCGTGCCGGGCCGAATCGAGCCCGCGACTCAGGCCGCCCCGAGGCGCGAGTTCTGATGCCCTAGTACGTCGTCTTCGTCTCCAGCGCCGCCCAGGATCGAAGCAGGTCCGTGCATTCGCGCCTCGAGGCCTGATCGAGGATCACCCGGCTTCGCCCCAGCCGCTTGAGGGTCTGGTTCGAGATCGAAAGCTCGTTGAATCCGAGCCGCTTCACATCGGCGATGCCGGTCCCGAAGACGATCCGATCGATCTGAGCCCAGTGGATCGCCGAGAAGCACATCGGACAGGGCTCGGTGGTGGAGTAGATCGTGCACCCCTTGAGGACGTGAGTCCCAAGCTGCTTCGCCGCCTTCCCGATCGCCACCACCTCGGCGTGCTGGGTTGGATTCCCGCTCACCAGAACCCGGTTGTGCGCGACCGCGACGATGACCCCATCACGAACGACGCACGCGCCGAAGGGCCCACCCTGGACCTTCCGCATGCCTCGAGAGGCCTCGCGAAGGGCCATATGCATATAGGCCTCGTCTTTG
>CAZYEA010000444.1:0-2796 GCA_964646485.1 uncultured Acidobacteriota bacterium | reverse complement strand
ATTGGCCGAGATCGCGACCTTCTGGCTCGTGGGCTCGATCTCGGCAACCCTCTTCAGCCACGAGCGTGAGGCGCGCGAGGCAACCCGGGTGGCGCACGAGGAGACACTGGCCGCGCTGGCGGGCTCCCTCGACCTGCGAGAGCACTACACCGCGGGCCACTCGCGCCGGGTGCGAGACTACGCGCTTGTCATCGCCAGCGAGATGGGGCTTCGCGACAAGGCCTTCCTAGCCAACCTCGCCCAAGGCGCGTTGCTCCACGACGTGGGCAAGATCGGCATTCCTGACCGGATCCTCCTCAAGACCGGGCCCCTTGGGACCGAGGAGCGGAGCGTCATGCGGCGACATCCTGAACTGGGAGCCTCGTTGGTGGGTGAAATCGCGTGGCTGCTCCCGGCCCGCGCGCTTATCCTGGCGCATCATGAGAGGTACGATGGAGCAGGCTACCCTCAGGGCCTGGCGGGAGCGACGATTCCTTTGGCCGCCCGCATCTTCACGGTCGCGGACGTCTTCGACGCGCTGACCACCGATCGCCCGTACCACGCGGCGCTCCCGTTTGAAGAGGCGGCCTTGAAGATCAGTGAGGGGAGCGGCACGCAGTTTGACCCCGATGCCACCGCCGCTTTCCTGCAGGTCCCCTATGGGGCGTGGGCGCGCGTCGCCGCAGGCACGGGCGTCACGCTGAGTCGCCGCGTGCCGAGAGAGGGCCAAGGGCAGACGCTGGGGAGCGAACCCGAGATGGCCCAATGACGAAGGAGCATGCTATGGAAACAGAGGCCGCGATCAGGGAGTGGGTGCTCAAGCACCGCGTGACCTGGGAGGTTGGGCCCTGGCAGGAGCTGGCGGACCAGCAGGTAACGACGGTGGGTTTCGAGCTGCGCCTGTTCGGCCAACACGAGCCCCACGTCCATGCAAGCGCGGGTTGCGACAATTGCGTTCTGCTCTTCGAGAGACTCCGGGCCATCGCCCGGGCCGCGCTTCCGAATGGGCACCGCCCGACGACTTACGAAATCCAACCCTCAGATGCGTCGCTGCACCATCGGCCGGAGAGCGGGTGGACGCCTGAGGTCCAGCTCACCGTGCATATCGTGCATCGCGAGGACTATCTCCGCCCGGTTGACGGATGCGAGCGGCGCTGCGCCGAGGAGATCCAGAACTCGCTGCGTGCCCTGGGTGTCCAGCCGAAATCCTGGCCGCAGACGCGGCGTGACCCGGCCCCCGAGGCGGTGAGGGGAGCCACCGAAGAAGAGGCGATGGAATGAGGGAAGACGCGATCGTCTTTTGAGGCGCGCAAAGGGCGGAACAGATCCAGAGAAGATTCAATCAGGAGGAAATATGAAGTTGCATCAACGGCCGTACGCGGTCTTTTCGCTCTTGGCGCTGTTCGTGGCGCCTGCAAGTGTGCCCGTTCATGCTCAGCATGCAGGGCACGGCGGGGCCATGTCGGCGGAACCGAGGCCCTACACAGAGAAGCTGCGGCTCGACAAGGACGGGGCCGTGACCTTCCTCGGTCCCACGGTCCTGGGCGAACGGGTCCTCCAGTCGGGGACGTACCGCTTCGAGCACCTCGTGGAAGGTGAAGACCACTTCATCGGGTTCACCCGGGATGACGCTCCGCCCTCCGCACCACCTTCGGCCCGCGTCAGATGCCGACTGGAGCGTATGAAGGGCCCGGCAAAAAACACGGAGGTCTACGCCCTGGTGAACAGCGCCGGCATGAGGCAACTCGAGAGGATCCAGGTCAAGGGGGAGAGCGTCAGGCATGTCTTCTGACACGGATGGTGGGTTTCGGGTGAGGAAGTGGAAATGAAGGGCATGAGCCTTCGCTGGCGGGTCAGCCTGTGGAACGCTGGAGTCATAGCCTCCACTCTGGCCGTGCTTACCGGGGCGACGATCTACGGGGAGCGCCGCCAGTTCGTCCGCGCTGAGGTCTCAAACGCCACGGCGCTGCTGGAGCATCTCGCCCACATGCCTCAGTTTCAATCCGACGTCGAGACCGTGGCGTCGCATCTGGCCCTGATGCGTGAGTCGTTGCGGACTTTCGGTAGCGACATAGACGTAGTCTCCGTCACGCCAGAAGGCCCCCGGGCCACCGATGAGGGGGCAAGTCGGGTCACCGCGACTCGGACCCTCGCGCTTCGCGACGGCGCATTCAGACTCCGATACTTGACCAACCCCGACCGGCTGCAGGGGGCGCTCCGAGAGTCCATCGCGATGCATCTGCTCTATGGACTCGTGGCCTTGACTGCGCTCCTGGGCGGCACGGAATGGATACTTCGCAAGAACCTGATTATGCCTCTGAGGTCGCTGTCGCGACAGATCGAGAGCATGCGAGACGGCCGCGGGTGGCTGCGGAAGGAGCGTGAAACAGACGAAGAACTTACTGGCGTGGCCCGCGCCGTGGCGGACCTCGGCCCGGCCCTCGAACGGCAAGTCGGCGAGTGGATTGAGGCAGAGCGCCGCTCGGCGGTGGCGCTGGCCATCCATAACGTCCGGCGGCGGCTCGTCGACCCCTGGCCGCGTGACTTGTCGGAGGCGACCACGGCTGGAACACAGTTCCACGCTGCGCAGGCCGGCGACGACGGTTGTGGAGGCGCCTTCCGCACACAGCGCGAGCAGGTCGACTGGGCGCTCGCCGAGGAGGAGCGCGCCACGTTCGGAGAGACGCCGAGCAGTCGGCGGGAGGGCATTAGCGCTCCGCCCCCGAAACCCGATCCGGTTGTGGCGTCACCAGCTTCCGCATCGACCAAGGAGGTAGTCAGCTTTATGGAACAGGACTCGTCGGTCATCATCGATGC
>CAZYEA010000443.1:285-2806 GCA_964646485.1 uncultured Acidobacteriota bacterium | reverse complement strand
GCTCTTTGCGGTGCTCGAAGCCGAGGGTGAAGGGATTGTCCCGCTCGGAGGCGCGCCAGACCTGGATCAGGCGGCCCTTGAACTCGTCGTTCTTCTCCGTCCAGCGGGGGAGCACCACCACCGGGTTTGCCGGGCGGTTGGTGTAGATCTGGGTTTCATCGCGGTTGTAGCGGCCGTAGGTGTAGCCGAGGTTGATGGTGGTGTTCTTGCTCGGGGTGATGTTGATCTCCGGCGTCACGGTGTAGCGCTGCAGGCCGCGCTGGGAGTTGTAGACGGTGGTCGAGAGCTGGGTGGCGCCCGAGAAGAAGTACTTGTCCATATCGCGATTCGAATAATCCCCGACCAGAGTGACATTCACTTTGTCCGAGATCCGATAGTCGCCGTTGGCCCCGAAGGTCTGCCACTTGCTCTCGGGCTGGCCGATGGTCTGGGGGTTCGGGGGCCGCCGCGCGCAGGTCGCCGGGTTTTCGGTCGCGACCACGCACACCACGGGCTCGAGATCGAACCCGTCATAGGTCCGGTAGCCGCCGTTGACGGCGAACCCGCCCTTGTCTCCCCGGTAGGTCAGGCTGTCATCGCCACGGTAATCCTTGTAGGTGCCGCCGGAGAGGTTCAGGGTGTTCTTGAAGCCGGGGTTCTTGCCCTTGCCGGTGATGAAGTTGATCACCCCGCCCATGGCGTCCGAACCATAGATGGCGGAGCCCGCGCCCTTGACCACCTCGACCCGCTCAACGCCGGTGATGGGGAGGTCTTCGAGGTTGAAGTTGCCGTTGGCGTCGCGGCCGAGGTACCGCCGGCCGTCGATGAGGACGAGGACGCCGCGGTTGGAAACGCCGTTGAGCGATACGTAGCCCTGGCCGCCGCCCACGTTGACCTGGACTCCCGATCCTGCCTGTTCCGAGAGGAGGTCCTTGGCGTTGCGCGCGCCCGTGTCGAGGATCTGGACCTGGTCGATGACCGTGGTCGGCTCGGCAGTGTTGAGAAGCAGCTCTTCCCGCCGGTTGGCCGTGCTGACCGTGACCGTGGTGGAGAAGCGGGCAAGGGTGAGGACGAGCTCGACCTTCTCCTCGGTAGCCCCTACCGTGATGCCGGGCTTGTCGGCGTCCGCGAAGCCGGCGAGGCTTGCCTTGACCACGTATTCGCCCGCGGCGAGCGAAGAGAACTTCGCGTTCCCCGAACCGTCGGTCACCGCGCGCTGGGTGGTGAGTCCGTCCTTGCTCACCAGGCGCACCGAAGCGCCGGGGAGGACGCCGTAGTTGTCCTTGATGGAGACCGTGAGGCTTCCCGAGCCGTCGGCGGGAGCGGCCCACAGGGCGGGCGCGAAGCCCAGGGTGAGGGCCGCGGCCAAGGCAGCCAGAGTTCGCTTAGTCATTTCCAGGATTCTCCTTCGGAGCGCGAAGTTGTCTTAACAACAATACAATTGAGCAACCATAGCGCGGAGCGGCGTTGGTGACAAGCCGCGAATTATTGAACGACAGGACGGGAGCTTTAGGAACGTGATCCAACGGGTGCTGATGCAGACCATTTCCCTCCAGGGCTTCGACCGTGGCGTTCACGCCCTGCAGGCCGACCTCGGCTTCGAACTGCGGGGGCGAGGGCTCGTGAGCGCGCAACTGGCGCGCGCTCTCGGGATCTCCTCGGTCGCCCATCCCCGCTTCGCCGTCCTGGGCGCTCCTGGAGTGTCGCGTGGCTTCATGCGCCTTGTCGAGGGGCCGCGCGACGACGAGACGGGCACGTTTCACAAGCGCGGCCTCTTCAACGCGGAATTGCTGACTCGGGACGTGGAGGCGCTTTGCGCCCGGCTCTCGGGATCCGCGCATTTCCAGCTGGTAAGCGAGCTCAACACCTACGACTTGTCGGGTGCCGGGGGCGGGGCGGTCTCGCGCAGTTTCGCCACCAGGGGTCCGGGCGGCGCCGGGTTCTTCTTCACTCAATATCTCAAGGTCCCGCCGCCCCGCACCCTGCCGTTGTGCGAGACGCTGGTGGGGCCGATGTTCAACGCCGCCATTTCGACGCCCACTGACGAAGGGCCGGTGGAGGCCTTCTATCGCGACGTGCTGGGGATGAACCGGAGGCTCGCCGGCCGCCTGACCCAGCCCTCCGTGAACCGGATCATCGGCCTGCCCGACGACTGGGGCTTCATGATGGTCGTCTATAAAGGGGAAGGCGACGGCCTCATCGAGGTCGATGTGCACGAGCACGAGGTTCCTCCCGAGCCCGCCATTCCGGGCGACGAGCTTCGCCCGGGGAATTCCATGCTGAGCGTCGAAGCCGGCGATATCGACGCCATCCTAGCGAGGGTGGCCGAGAAGGGCATGGCCGCCACCGCGCCGCAGGCGATCTCCGAGGCACCCTACGACGGGCGAAGGGCCGCCGTGTTGCGGGGCCCGGCCGAGGAACGCATCGAGGTCATCGAATCGAATCAGTAAAGAAGAAGGGCCGCCCCAACAGGGCGCCCCCTGGACCTCTTCGGGCGGACTTGGGCCTACTTCTTCACGGGAACGATGCCGAGGGAGCTGAT
>CAZYEA010000443.1:0-257 GCA_964646485.1 uncultured Acidobacteriota bacterium | reverse complement strand
GCCGTCGAAGCCGGGGTTGTTGGTGAGGCGGGTCTGCGTGCCCGTCTCGAGGTTCATCATGAAGATCTCCCAGTTCGGCCGCGGGGTGTCGGTGAGAATCTTGACGAAGGCGAAGTGCTTGCCGTCGGGAGCGGGGAAGGGCGCCCAGTTCGTGCCGGCTTCGCTCGTGATCTGTTTCCGGTCGGAACCGTCGCGCTTCAACGTGAAGATCTGCATGGGCATCATGCGCTGCGCCTGATCGGCTCGCTTCCAGGCCC
>CAZYEA010000442.1:0-2833 GCA_964646485.1 uncultured Acidobacteriota bacterium | reverse complement strand
GCCCCACGTCATGGGGAGGAACCCCGCGGTCACGGGTGCGGTGAGGATGAGGCCGCCGCCTCGGCGCACGAACTCGCCGAGGGCCTGGGACGCGGCCGACCCGAGGGCGGAGCCTCCGCCCTCGCCCAGAATCACGAGGGAGCGCCCGGCGAGATCGGAGGCCGCGAAGCTAGGACGCCGCAGAATGTCGAAGGCGGGCTGGTTGCCGATGTCGAGGGTGCGTCCCACATAGGGCGAACCGTCGACGAGAAGCACCCGGACGCCCCCGCTCGCCCCGAGAACAAAATGAAAGACGTCGTCCATGCCGAGGGCATCCGGCTTCAACAAGACGCGCGCCTTCGACTCTCCCTCGGGCAAGGGCGCCTTGGTGAACGTGACGCCGACGGCCCCATTCGCGGGGACCGCGACGTCGCGCTGCTCGATGATCCGGCCCGCGACTTCGAGCGCCGCATTGACCACCCTGTCCGCCGGCCCTTGATGAATGAGCCGTGCGCTCACTACCGCGAAGCTGCGATCCGACTCCCGGACCTGCTCCACCGAGACGTCCGCGACCGCGCTGTTCTCCGGGTCCTGAGCCGCCACCGTGCGGACGCTCACGGAGGTTCCCGGAGGCAGCGAGACCTCGGACACGCCGGTGAGACCCCGGGTCTGGCCGTCGGTGATGAGAACGATCTCGCGACGGTCGGCCTTGAGCGCCCCCAGCCAATCGCCGGCCAGGCGAAGGGCGGGGGCAAACTTCGTCGACCGTACGCCCGGGTTGGCCGCAGCGACCG
Organism: uncultured Acidobacteriota bacterium; assembly: GCA_964646485.1. Classification (GTDB taxonomy): domain Bacteria; phylum Acidobacteriota; class Vicinamibacteria; order Fen-336; family JAGNNV01; genus JAGNNV01. Next base: position 2,060 of record CAZYEA010000442.1, on the reverse strand, counting down.
CGGCGAGCGCCTTTGCGTGATCGGTCGAGGGAGGTGAAAGGCCCTGCGCGGCATCGGAGAAGAGAAGGACGCCCACCGCGTCGGTCGCGCGCACTTCCTCGATGGCCTTTCTGGCCTCGCCTTGCGCGCGGGCAAAGACCGAGGCGTACTGCATGCTGGCCGACACGTCGAGGGCGACGACGCGCGCCACCGGGCCGGCCGAAGCACTCGCCGCGACCGCCTTCACCGGAAAGAAGGGTCGCGCGAAGGCGAGGCACAGGAGGACCACGGCCAGTGTCCGGGCCGCGAGGAGAAGGAGGTTCTGGAGCGTGCGCTGCCGATAAGACTTGTGGGGGATTCGCCGGATGAACATCAGGGAGGGGAAGGGCTGCGCGGTGCGGCGCTCGCGCATCCTCAAGTGCACGAGGATGGGGATCGCGAGGGCGAGGAGGCCGGCGAGGAACGCGGGAGTCAGAAGAGAAGGCATGGATCCTGGCGAGGTCCTAGGACCTCGCGCTCCCGCCCCGATCGCGCAGGAAATGTCGCAGGGCGCTTTCGAGCGGTGTCGAGGTCTCCATGAGGACGTGCTGAACCCGGTCGCGCCCGAGCTTCTCCCGCAAGGCGGCGATGTGCGCCTCCATCAGGGCGCGGTACTCGGCCCGAATCTTCTCGGGGTCGGCCGGGACCAGGTCGCCCGTCTCCAGATCCTGAAACGTGGCCACGTCGTCGAAGGGGAACGTTCGCTCCGCCGGATCGAGAATCTGAAGGACCACCACCTCGGACCCGCGGTACTGAAGCGCGCGGATGGCTTCGACCGCGGCCTCAGGCTCTTCATACAGATCGGAGAGCAGGACGACGATGCCGGAGCGGCGCGAGGCTTCCGCGGCCCGCCCGAGCGGCGGGGCCAGGGGGCCGGCCGCCTGGGCTTCCGGCAGGCCGTCGAGGGCTCGAAGGATGGCCTCGAGGCGTCCGCCGCGGGGGGGAATGAACTCGCGGATCTCGGAGTCGAAGGTCATGAGGCCGACCCGGTCCTTCTGGGAGGTCGCGAGGTAGGCGAGGCACGCGGCGAGGCCACGCGCGTAGTCGAGCTTCGTGATTCCCGTGGTTCCGTAGCGCATGGAGCGCGAGATATCGAGGGCGATCAGGAAGCTCGCGTTCGAATCCGCCTCGAACTGCTTGACGAAGTAGCGATCGGTTCGCGCGAACAGACGCCAGTCGATTCTGCGGATGTCGTCGCCGGCGCTATAGGGGCGATGCTCGGCGAAATCCACCGAGGTTCCGCGATGTCGCGACTTGTGCTGTCCCGCGACGAACCCCTCGACCACGCTCCGCGCCACGAAGCTCAGGTCCCGCACCTGCAGGACCACGGCCGGATCGAGGAGCGGGCGGGTCTGCAAGGCTCAGCCTCCCCAATCCATCAGCGCAGGTTCGACGGGGGAGGGACGGCCTTTTCGAGCACGCGATCGACGATGGCATCGGTGCTGACCCGGCCGGATTCCGCGGCGAAGGTGCGGAGCAAGCGATGGCGCAGGACCGGCTTGGCGAGCGCCCGGATGTCGTCGAAGCCGACATGGGCGCGGCCGAGCATCAGGGCGCGGGCCTTGCCCCCGAGAATCAGGTACTGAGCAGCACGCACCGAAGCGCCGTATTCCACCCAGGTCTTCACGAAGTCGAGCGCGCCCGCATCGCCGGGGCGGGTCATGCGCACCAGGCGCACGGCGTATCGAATCACGTCGTCGGCCACCGGCACCCGGCGCACGAGCTTCTGGAATTCGATGATGTCCTGCGCTCCCAGGCTGGGGGTGAAGGTCACGGTATCGAGGATGGTGGTCCGACGGATGACCTCCATCTCCTGATCTTCGGGAAGGTGGTCGATGACGATATCGAACATGAAACGGTCGAGCTGGGCTTCGGGCAGGGGATAGGTGCCCTCGAGCTCGATCGGGTTCTGGGTGGCGAAGACGAAGAAGGGTGGGGTGAGGGTGAAAGTCTTGCCCTGCACGGTGACCCGCCGCTCCTGCATGGCTTCCAGCAGGGCGGCCTGGGTCTTGGGCGGCGTCCGGTTGATCTCGTCGGCCAGC
>CAZYEA010000441.1:2455-2850 GCA_964646485.1 uncultured Acidobacteriota bacterium | reverse complement strand
GCCGGAGTAGTCGAACTCGCAGGCCTGGCCGATGACGATGGGGCCGGACCCGATGACGAGGACGGACTTGATGGTCGGATCCTTCACCGCGGCGGCGTTCCCTTCTTCTTTTCCATCATCTCCACGAAGCCCGCGAACAGGTGCCGGGAATCGTGGGGCCCGGGGCTCGACTCGGGGTGGTACTGAACCGAGATCACGGGCAGGTCACGGTGGCGGAAGCCCTCCACGGTGTCGTCGTTCAGGTTGACGTGGGTGAGTTCGAACTGCTTCTTCTCGAACACGCTGCGGTCGAGGGCGAAGCCGTGGTTCTGCGAGGTGATCTCGACCTTGCCGGTGCGCAGGTCCTTCACCGGATGGTTGGCCCCGCGGTGGCCGAACTTGAGCTTGTAGGTCTT
>CAZYEA010000441.1:0-2445 GCA_964646485.1 uncultured Acidobacteriota bacterium | reverse complement strand
GCAGGCGAGGCCGAGGATCTGGTGGCCGAGGCAGATCCCGAAAAGGGGCGTGCCCGAATCCATGATCGCCTTGGCGGACTCAATCGCGTAGGTGCAGGCGTCCGGGTCACCCGGGCCGTTCGAGAGAAAGACGCCGTCGGGCCGAAGCGCGAGCGCCTCCCTGGCGGTGGTGGTGGCGGGAACCACATGCACCTCGCAACCCGAGGCCGCGAGCAGGCGCAGGATGTTGCGCTTGATCCCGAAGTCGTAGGCCACGACCTTGAACCGCGAAGGAACGACGAGTCCGGGCTCCTTGAAGTCGTAGGCGGCGGTGGTGGTGACTTCTTTCGCGAGGTCGAGGCCGTTCATGTCGCGGGAGGAGCGCGCGCGCCTCACCAGGGCCGCAAGGTCGAAGGCGGCGTTCGAGATGACGCCGCGCTTGGCTCCGTGAGTCCGCAGGTGCCGGGTCAGCGCGCGGGTGTCGATGCCGCAGATCCCCACGATGCCCTGCTGGTCGAGCCAGTGTTCGAGCGACCCCTCGGAGCGATAACTCGAATCGAGCGAGGCGATCTCGCGGACCACGAAGCCCGTCACCTGAGCCTTCGCGGACTCCATATCGTGCGCGCACACTCCGTAGTTGCCGATGTGCGGATAGGTCATCGTCACGATCTGGCCGGCGTAGGAGGGATCGGTCAGAACCTCCTGATACCCCGCGAGCGCGGTGTTGAAGACCACCTCGCCGGAGGTCTCGCCGGCACGGCCGAAGCTCCGGCCGGAGAACGCGGCGCCGTCTTCAAGAACGAGAGCGCACGAAGGCCGAACGCCCGCCCCGGGGCGATTCTGCAAAACTTCGTTGCTCACCGAACCCGGCCCGTTTTCGCGATGGGCCAGACACAAAACGCCGCCTTGCCGTAGATGTATTTCTCGGGCACGGCGCCGAAGGAGCGGCTGTCCATACTGCTCGAACGATGGTCGCCCATCACGAAGTAGTGGCCGCGATCGACCAGGGTCTCGGGCATGTCGTAGTGATCGCGGTATTCAGACAAGAGATAAGGCTCCTCGATGGGCGCTCCGTTCACGTACACCGTTCCCCCGCGGATCTCCACCCGGTCGCCGGGCAGGCCGATTACTCGCTTGATGTACGAGACCGAAGGGTCGCGCGGATAGTAGAACACCACCACGTCTCCACGCTCGACCCCCTGAAAGCGATAGATCGCCTTGTTGATCAGGATGCGCTCGTTGTCTTCGATGCGGGGCTGCATGGACGCGCCCTGCACCCGCACGGGCTGGGCCACGAAGGTGACGATGAAGAAGCAGAAGAGGACGGTGATCGAAACGTCGTGAAGGAGGTCCCAGGCAGCCGAGAGGAGGGGCCGGGGAGCCCCGGCGGGGGGAAGGGCGGCGGGGCCGGCGGATTCCGGCCGAGCCTCGCTCGAAACCGCCGCCTCCCCGATCGACTCTCCCTGAAGGTCTGGTCCGGTCGTCTCGCTCACAGTTTGCGCTCGACTACCCTGGTGCCGGCCAGGCGGTCATGGAGGGTGTCGCCGTCCACCAGGATCAGCATGAAGCCCAGGCCGCAGGTGAGGAGAGAGAGGCAGAAACCCGCGAATCGGATGAGGGCTTTGCCCGGGCCAAAAGATCGGCTCGCCTCCTTCATCACGATGCTGAGGCCCAGAAGTTCCTTGCCTGGGGTGGCGCCGCGCCAGGCCCAGAAGCCGACGTAGTAGGCGGGAATGGAGAGGATGGGCAGGGCCATGAGCCAGGCCGCGGTGGTGGCGCCGTTCTCGAAATTCAGATAGATGCCGAGAGGAGGGAGAGAGAAGAGGGCGAAGATCGCGGCGGTGGCGAGGAAATCGACGAGCGAAGCGAGCAGGCGCTTCTCGGCGGAAGCGGCGGGGAGCGTCCCTTCGATGGAGCTCGTCTCCGCGCGCTCGGCCCGGTCGAGACGCTTCTGGTAGGCGAGGCTCCGGCCCGCGCGCGGGGCGAGAGAATCGCCGCAGGCATTGCAGAACCGCGCGGGCCCGACCACGCGCGCGTTACACGAGGCGCAGAGCGACACCGCGGCCTGGGCTTCGAGCGTGGTGCCGCACTGGCGGCAGAAAACATCGCCCGCCTGGAAGGGCTGCTCGCAGGCCGGGCACTTCATCCTCTGTGAGGAGGGATGCTGGATGACCTTCGCGAGGTTGCCTTCCACCGGGGCTTCGGGAGCGCGGAAGAGCAGGCGCGAGGCGCCGAGCCAGAGCACATCGCCGTCGGAGAGCCTCCGCTCGGAGACGCGGTCACCGTTGAGGAGCGACCCGTTCGACGACTCGCAATCGTGGAAGAGGTATTGCTGGCCGTCGAAGACGATGCGGGCGTGGCGGCGGGAAACGAGGGCGTCGGGAATCACCACGTCGTTCGTGGGATCCCGGCCAATCGACAGGTCGGCCTTGGGAAGGTCGATTTCCTTCCGCGAATGCATCTGAG
>CAZYEA010000440.1:0-2865 GCA_964646485.1 uncultured Acidobacteriota bacterium | reverse complement strand
CCCACTATCCGGCCGCGCGAGATCCCGGCTACTCGAAGGCGTTCGCGATGGACGTCATCAGGAACATCCGCACCGACCTCGACGCCTTCAGCGAAGTGGAGCAGGCGGTGCTGGTGAATCACGGGTATGCGCTTGCCGATGCCGCGATTCGGACTCACGTGCCGGAGTTGATCGTGACCGATGCGTCGTTCGCGTCGCCGCTTCCGGCGTTCGCTTCGCCAGCGATGGCGGAGGATGAGTTGAGCCGGAGGTTGGCGGGGTCGGAGAAGAGGAAGCTGACAGGGAGAGGGTAGAGTGCGAGAGCACTCGACGTGATCGGGCACCGCTCTACGTCGGCCTGTTCCGTAGTCACGAGTTCAGTGGCTTGTCGGCCTTCGCAGCTGAGCGGGGCCAGAGATTCCTCGCCCACAGGCCAGCGATGGTCGCAAGCGCGATTCCCGCGACGACCGTCGCCCCAATGATCTCGGCCCGACGATTCTCGAAGGAGGAGGCGATAGAAAGCCCAAGCCCAACCACCCCCACCATAGCCAGCACGCCGGTCAGGCTGACGTAGACCGCCGTCAGTCGTCCCATTGTCTCTGTACTGCTGTTGCTGGCGGCAACGAGGCGGTCGATCGATTCCACGAGTCTGTTCGTCAACCGCAACTGCAGGAAGGCCTTCACCCGCTCATCGGTTTCAAGGTGCGAGGTATGGGCGTCCGTCTTCTCCCATCTCGCGGATATCGAGTCTGCCAACTCCTCCGCGGAGGCCCCACGCGTGATCTCCTCTGCTTCCTCGGCTGCTTTCCTGAATACCATCGCGTCGCCTCCTCCGGATTCTGGTGAACTACAGCGTCCAGGCTAATGCGTGGGGGCTGGCGAGAGCCAATCGGGGAATGCGGCGCTAAGCGGCGACGGCCGTTGACCTGACGGCCTCCAAGGCAGCCATCAACTGATCCACATCCGAGGCCGAAAACAATCCGTCGGGCCCGTGCGGCGTCAAGTCGGTGAACGGCGACTCGTAGAGCAGGGACGCCTCGACGACGCCGTGTTCCGTAAGGTGGTTAACGATCAGGTTCACGAACTCGATCTGATTCGCGCCGAGGGTCTTCCCGCTCAGAAAACCAGCCATGGCCCCCTTTGCCGCTTCCCGGTCCATCCCGACAAGTGAGCGAACGAAGAGGCCTAGACCGTGAGCCTCGGCCTTGGCGCGAACGACGTCTTCGGCCGCTCCGACGCCGCTCTCCACGAGCATCCGTTCAAGCTCGGAGAGATCCGACTCGGAGAGCACCCTGTTCATCCTCAGTTTATGAACTGCCATGTGGTCTTGATGAGCGCGGAGAAAGGCCTGAGCTTTCGCTCGGAACTTGGCGTAGCTCGGGCCCTCTCCGAGCCCGGGCAGGGACACGTCCGTCTCACGACCCATCTCATCCTCGAAGTCGGTATAGATCGGCTGGCTCTTCACCTTCTCAATCAGCTTGACCAGATCCCGCAGACGACGCCGAACCGATTCAAGCATCGGGATCGTTACGTCCTGCCACCAGGCATCTGTCTGCACCTCTTCAATCAGGGTGATCTGCGCCCGCACGACTGGAATGGTCGCTTTCTCCTCAAGAAGGGAGGCGATCTCCTTGACCTGATCCCTCAACCGTTCGAACCCAGGCTCGTGGCCAAGGGTCGCCAGTTGGAGATTCAGCAGGAGCAGGTCGAACCGCTTCGCTTCCTCGGCTTCAGCCTCAAGTTCCGACGGTAAGCCCGCGACGTCCTGCGCCAGATCCGACAAATCGCTGGGAGCCAACCTGGCCCACGCCGCTGCTGGAGCGTACTTCTCCACGATGCGTCGCTTGGGTCGGACCACGAAGTTCTCAAGGTTCATCGCAGCCACTTCGCGATGCAGCAGGCCGCCAGTGGCGCGTCGCACTTCCATCTCATCCTTCGGGTCACCGAACGGCGCCCACGGCTCGGCAGCCTTGTCGTCAAGGCGCTTGTCCAACTCGCCGATCAGCTCGAGTCTTCGCTTGAACAGCCGCTTGGAGAGCGACTCTCCGCTTACCCCTTCCGTCGCTTCGGGGTTTTGACTGAAGAACTCAAGGTTCTGGCAGTAGTCGAGAATGTAGAAGAGGGTCTTGTCCTTCCCCGGGCCGAAGAGGTCCTTGCAGAGCCGTGTGCCTCGGCCCACCATTTGCCAGAACTTCGTCTTCGAGCGCACCAGCTTGAAGAAGACCAAGTTGAGAACCTCGGGGACATCGATCCCGGTGTCCAGCATGTCGACCGAGATGGCGATGTGCGGAGCCTTTTCCTTCTGGGAGAAGCTCTCGATCAAGCTCTGCGCATACTCCGTGTCGAAGGTGATCACGCGCGCGAAATGGCCCTTGAAATGTGGGTAGTTGACGTTGAAGCGGTCGGCAATAAAGTCGGCGTGAGCCTGGTTCTTGGCAAAGACGATGGTCTTGCCCAGCCGGTCACCGCCCGCCACTGCCAGTCCACGGGTCATGAGGTGCGCCAGAACCTTGTCGACGGTGTCCTCGTTAAAGAGCCACTTATTGATCGCGTCAGGCTCCACGGCCTGCCGCGCGATGACCGTGGCCGCCCGGTCTCCCCAGTCCTGTTCGTCGAACTGCTCTTTGTCTTCCTCCGAGAGATCCTTGTAGCGAACTCCCTCGCGCGCGAACTTGACCGGCACGGATACCGCCCGCGCGGGGACGAGGAATCCGTCGCGGACGGCCTCGTCGAGGGAGTAGGCATCGGTGGGAACGCCGTCTTCGAGATCGAACAGGCCGTAGGTGTTGCGGTCAACCTCTTCCTTCGGCGTTGCCGTCAGCCCAACGAGCAGGGAATCGAAGTAGTCGAAGATCGCACGGTACTTCTGGAAAACCGACCGGTGGG
>CAZYEA010000439.1:0-2872 GCA_964646485.1 uncultured Acidobacteriota bacterium | reverse complement strand
CCTGCGCACGAAAACCTCGGTGGAGGGCTTCTTGAGCCTGGGCCCGAAATCGTCGGAGGCCGCTTACTCTCCTTCCGACCTGCAGCTCCTCCAGTCCGTGGCGAACCAGACCGCCCTCGCTCTCGACAACTCGCGCCTGGTCGAACAGGTGGCGAGCGAAGTGGCGAAGCGCGAGCGCATGACCCGCGAGATCGAGATCGCGCGCGAGGTGCAGTTCACTCTCCTGCCCCAGGCGCCGCCGAAGATCGCCGGGCTCGACCTCGGCGGGCACTGCCGCCCGGCCGCGGGAATCGGCGGCGACTACTACGATTTCATTCCCCTCGAAGGCGAACGCGCCATCGGCCTCGCCATCGGCGACATCGCGGGCAAGGGCATTCCGGCCGCGCTGCTCATGGCCGGACTTCAGGCCGCGCTGAGGGGACAGGCCCTCCTCGGCAGCCGCGATCTCGCGCGGCTGATGACCAACATCAACAAACTCATCTTCGAGTCCTCCCCCTCCAACCGATACGCCACCTTCTTCTACGGCGAGTATCGGAACGGGACGCTCGCCTACGTGAACGCGGGGCACAACGCTCCGGTGGTGCTGCGCGCCGACGGCCGGGTGGATCGCCTCGAAGCGGGAGGGCCGGTGATCGGTTTGATGGAGACCGTGGCCTTCGCGGAGGCCTCGATCGAACTCCGCCCGGGCGACCTCTTCGTCGGTTACACCGACGGAGTCTCGGAATGCATGAACCCGCGCGACGAAGAGTGGGGCGAGGAGCGGTTGATCGACGACTTGAAGACCAGTCGCGACGCCGCCGCCGCGGACCTCGTCACCAGCATCATGAGCGGTGCGGACGCCTTCGCCTCAGGAGCCAAACAACACGACGACATGACCCTCATCGTGATGAAAGTGGCGTCCGCCCCTCAGTAACCGCGCACCGTCGCAAACTCCTCGGGACGGTAGCTCGTGCAGGCACGGTCCAGAGCCGCGGGCCTGGGCTCGCCGGGGAAGAGGGAGGCGAAGAGGCCGTCCGCGGCCGCGTGGGCGGCGATGCGATGCCCCATGGGGTTCGGGTGGACCACATCCACACGAACGTCGCGAAAGCCGTAGGCGGAAAAACAGGGCAACAGGTCGACGGAGAGGAGGCCCGCACGCGAAGCGGCCCGCTCGATCCGGGCGTGCAGGTCCTTGTAGGGGTAGTTCTCGAAGCGGTTGCCGAGGATCGGGAAGATCGCTATCGCCGCCTTGATGCCGCGGGGATTCACGATGGCGGCGAGGGCGGCGAAGCTCGCGGAAAGATGGGCGTCGAGAGTCTCCGGCGTGGCCTCGTACAAGTCGCCGCCGAGCGGGTTGCGCGCCTTCGCGAAATTCGAGCGCGCGTCGCGTTCGGTGAGGCGGTACTCGATCCACGCCGCGAACCTCGAGAAGGAGAGGAGCGATTCGAGGGCTCGCCGCGGACCGCTGCGGGCCTCGCGCCTCGCCTGGGTGAGACCGTATTCGAAGCTCAACAGCCCCTCGAGATCGTTCAGGCAGAAGCCGAAGATCACCGCATCGGGCTTGAGGGAGTCCACGCGCAGACGCAGGTTCTCCACTTCCTGATCGAGGTTGTAGCCGGGGACACCAAGGTCGAGCGTCTCCACGCGCGGGCCGAGGAGCGAGCCGAGCTGGGCGGGAAAGGCGTCGGCGTAGGACACCCAGTAGCCGAACACGATGGAGTCCCCGAACACGGCGAGGCGCGGGATGCCGGGACGCTTCGGAGCGAGGGCGGGGCCGCGAAAGCCATCGGCATTGACTTCGTAGTCCACCTCCGAGGCCACGAAGGAATCCGGACGAAGCTCGAAACCGAGCCTCGGATTCGAACTCACCCGCACGAGCGCGCGATTGATCTGAACCGTGCCCACGCTGACGCCGGAGAGGCGGGCCACGGCCTCGGCGATCCCCAGGATGAGAAGAGTGCTGCCGAGGCTCAGCAGAGCGGAGGGAAGCAGCCGGCGGAGGAATCCCATCGCGCGGGAAGGGCTTACTTCGAGGCCGCGCGTCGAACCGCCTCGATCTTCGAATCGCGCTCGGCGTTCAGCAGGTCGCGCTCGCGCAGGTACTGTTCGTTGAGAAGGTCGACCTGCTCGCGGAGTTCCTCGGGAAGGCCCGCCGGGAGCTTCGGCTTCTTCATGATGTCGAGTTCGGCGAGCTTCGCGTCGTAGATCCGGCGGATCTCGGCGATCTCCTCTTTCTGCGCGGAGGAGAGTTCGCGGATGCCCTCGCCGCTCTCCGCGTCTTTCTTGCGCAAGCGCGCCATCGCGAGTTCGAGCGCACTCTTCGGGGCATCGTCGTTCGTCATAACTGTGTAATTGTATGGGCGGAGCCTGAAACCCTCGCCCGCGCGTTCAAAAAGTCGAATATTCTGTTCGGAATGCCTTCTGGACGTCGCACCGTGGTCGTGGTCGCCCGAGCCGCCGGAGTGCTCGCGACAGTGGCGCTCGCCGCCTGCGGGGGCCCGTCCGCCCCCACTCCCACGGGACGTGTCGCCTCGAGTTCTTCGGTCGCGGCCACAGCACCCACACCGAGGCCCGGTCCTCCCGACCTCGTGATCGTTCTTGCCGACGACCTCGGCTACGGCGACCTAGGCATCTACGGGCACCCCCTCACCCGCACCCCCAACATCGACCGTCTGGCCGCCGAGGGCTCGCGGTTCGACGCCATGTACGTGCCCTCTCCGATTTGCGCCCCATCAAGGGCGGCGCTTCTAACCGGCCGCTACCCGATGCGAAACGGGGTCACCTGGAACAACAACACCGTGCTTCGGGGCGGAGAAGTGACGATCGCCCAGATGCTGCGGGGCCAGGGCTACGCCACCGGCATCGTCGGCAAGTGGCACCTCGGGGCCAAGCT
>CAZYEA010000438.1:0-2875 GCA_964646485.1 uncultured Acidobacteriota bacterium | reverse complement strand
GGGCAAGCGCTCGCGTGGTCCGCTGTTCGTCCTCGAGCACGCTGAGCAGAGCGCCCCGCGACCTCTCCGCGAGTTCGAGGAGCCGCGAGGCCTCCTGCTGGCTCTTGAGCAGCTTCTCATTCTGCTCCCTGAGCTTCGTTTCCGCGCGCCTCCGGCTGTCCGCCTCGTCCGCCAGGTCCTGGGAACTCCGTCGCAGCTCGAGCTGAGTGACCACGTGGCGGCTCAGCACGCGCAACGCGGACCGCTGCGACGGAGAGAGGGCGCGCGGTTTCGCATCCATGACGCACAAGGACCCGAGGACCACGCCGTGCCGGTTCACGAGCGGCGCTCCGGCGTAGAAGCGGATCTTCAGGTCTCCAAGCACCCATTCACTCTCGCGGAAGCGGGGGTCGAGCAGGGTGTCCGCCACTTCGAGGAAGTCGTCGGGCTTTTGGGTTGCCTGCATGCAGAAAGCGCGGTTGCGGGGGATCTCGTCCGTGGACAGGCCCACTTTCGCGGTGATCTCGAGCGCCGGGCCCTCGACCAGAGAGACAAAAGCGATGGGCGCTTCGCAGATCTCGGCCGCCAGCATGGTGAGTTCGTCGAAAGAAGGCTCGCCGGCGGTCCCACCCGCCTCCCGGCGATGAAGGCCCGCGACCCGCGCCGCCTCCCCATCGGTCGCTTGTGAACTCACCATCCTCACTCCCTGCCTTGCGGTCGGCCACCTTGCCGGACGTCTCTGGCCGCCGAGACCGCGCGCCCGGTCGACTTCCCGACTCTCAATCTGACGAGCATACACGCGGCTTGCGAGGCCGAATGGCTGGACCCGGCCCGGCGTGGCGCGGGGGTGGGAGGCGGGGCGCCGCTCATCAGCCCGCGGCCTTTCCCACGTCCGGGTCGTGGTTCCCGTAGGGCTCGGGCAGGCCCAGGCGACGGCTCAAGGCGTTCACCTCTCGCTTCAATTCCAGCACGCGCTCCTCGCGGCCGAGCATCGCGGACTGCCAGCGCAGAAGCTCTTCGAGTTGAGTGGCGAGCTTGGCCTGCGCGGCCCTGCGCTCCGTGATGTCGCGACTGACTCCGAGGATCGCGAGGAACCGCCCCTCCCCATCGAGCATGACCGAGGCCGTGACCTCCACCCACACAGTGGAGCCGTCCTTGCACCTTTGTTCGGCCTCGATCCGATACCCGGGTTTGGGCGGGCCTTGCTGAAGGTCGTGGACGGCTGAGGCGATCAGGGCCCTTGCCTCCGCGAGGGAAGCGGGCAGGAGGATGTCGTCGAGGCGCCGCGTCATCGCCTCCGCACTCGTGAATCCGGTCAGGCGCTCGACCGAGGGGCTGACGTAAGTGAAGCGGCCGTCGGTCGTCATCGTCCAGATGACGTCACTCGCGTTATCGGCAAGGAGCCGGTGCCTTTCCTCGCTCTCGCGCAGAGCCTGCTCGGTCTTCTTGCGTTCCGTGATGTCTTCCTTGACCGCGACGTAACTGGTGATGTCGCCTGCCTGGTCCCTCACGGCGGAAATGATCGCGTGCTCCCAGAAGAGCTCGCCGTTCTTCTTGCGATTCCGGAACTCGCCCTCCCAGACGCCGCCCGCGGCTATGGTCTCCCACAGGCGCTCGTAGGTTCCTTTGGGCGTATCTCCTGATTGCAGCATGCGAGGGTTTCTGCCCACCGTCTCCTCCAGGCTGTAGCCGGTGAGCCGGCAGAAGTGGGGGTTCACGTATTCGATGTCGCCGGCCAGATTGGTCACGACCACCGACACCGGGCTTTGCTCGGTGGCGGCTGAGATCTTGCGCAGGGTGTCCTCGACCCGGCGCCGCTCGGCGACTTCGCCCTGAAGCTCCGCGTTGGCCGCTTCGACCGCCCGCCGCGCCTCGAGGGCGTCGTCGATCAGATTCAGGGCGGCCCGCCTGGAGTCCACAAGGGCCGCGTTCGCCTCGCTCAGGTCGCTCGCCCTGGCCTCGGCCTCCTGCTCCACCCGCGCCAATTCCTCGACCTTCGCCTGGGCCGCGCGCGTCTTCTGGCGGAGGTCGCGGGTCCGGCGCGCCACCCGGCCGAAGGCGCCGATCTGGAGACATAGTTCGCGATCCCCAAGGGTATCGGCAATGTACCCATCGACGTCCGGCGGCCCCGGCCCTTCCGATCTTTCCGCCCGCAGACTCAGGATGACGAACGAACCGGACGAGGCGGGATCGGACTTGAGGCTCCGCGCGAGGTCGTGGGTGCCGCCTTCCGCGCGAGAACGGCCGAGGAGGACGAGGTCCGGCCCCGTCTCTCTCACCTTGGCCGCGGCGTCCTGCGCATCGGAGGCGAGGGTGACCTCATGACCCGCCCCACGGAGCGCGGCGCCCGCTTCGCGGGCCCTCTCGGGGTCGGGCTCGACGACCACGATCCTGAGCGGAGGTTCGGCGGAACTCACGGCGCGCTCCCGGGCGCGGTGGGGCGGGGGGGCTCGGCTCCGGTCCCGGTCACGAAGCGCGGTGGCTCGCCCAGCCGCGCGAGCAGGGCATTCACCATGTGTTTCAGCTCGATCATCCGAAGTTCGCGATCGACCATGGCCCGATTGAAGCGGCTCAATTCCTCGTTGCGCGCCCGGACCTCCTCCAGGTGATCGCCGAGCATCTTCTCGAGGGCCTTGCGGTTGGTGATGTCGGTCGCCACCCCGTCCCAGATGATGCGGCCATCCCGGGACCGCCTCGGTCGCGAGCGCACCTGAAGCCAGCGCGTCTGTCCGTCGGTACGCCGGATCTTCGTCTCGACTGTGAAGTCCGTCATGGTGCGACGGCTCGCCTCCTCGGCGGATTGGGACTCGGCGGTCTGGCCCGGATCGGACTGCGCGTGGTAGAGGGAGGCATCGCGCATCACGTCCTCGACCTTCAGGCCGTGAACCCGCTCGAT
>CAZYEA010000437.1:1765-2898 GCA_964646485.1 uncultured Acidobacteriota bacterium | reverse complement strand
GGCAAGAAGTGCTTCGCGCTGCGCATCGCCTCCACCATGGCCCGCGACCAGGGCTGGATGGCCGAGCACATGCTCATCCTCGAGCTGACCCTGCCCTCGGGCGAAGTCCACTACATCACCGCGGCGTTCCCTTCGGCCTGCGGCAAGACGACCCTGGCCATGATCGTCTCCCCGCTCGAGGCCCAGGGCTACAAGGTCCGCACCATCGGCGACGACATCGCCTGGCTCCGTCCCGGCCCCGACGGCCGCCTGTGGGCGGTGAATCCCGAAGCCGGCTTCTTCGGCGTGGTTCCGGGTACGAGCTACGACACCAACCCGAACGCGATGAAGACCATCACCCACAACACGATCTTCACCAACGTGGCGGTGGACGGAAACGGCGTGCCCTGGTGGGAAGGGAAGGACAAGAACCCGCCCGCGGGCATGATCGACTGGCAGGGCAAGCCCTGGGACAAGACCGGCAAGGCCGCGCATCCGAACTCGCGCTTCACCGTGGCCGCGTCGCAGTGCCCGAGCATCAGCCCGAAGTTCGAAGACCCGATGGGCGTGCCCATCTCGGCCATGATCTTCGGCGGCCGGCGCGCGCGCCTCGCCCCGCTGGTGTTCGAGACCAGCGACTGGATGCACGGCGTGTTCGCCGCCGCCACCATGGGCTCGGAGACTACCGCGGCTGCGACGGGTGCGGTGGGCGTGGTTCGTCGCGATCCCATGGCCATGCTGCCTTTCTGCGGTTACAACATGGCTGACTACTTCGGCCACTGGATGAAGATGGGCACGCTGGTCAAGAACCCCCCGAAGATCTTCCACGTGAACTGGTTCCGCCAGAACGACGCGGGCAAGTTCATTTGGCCGGGCTTCGGCGAGAACCTCCGTCCGCTTCTCTGGATGCTCGACCGCGTGGCCGGCAAAGGCAAGGCGCAGGAGACCCCGATCGGCATGGTGCCCACCCGGGACGCCATGAACCTCGATGGGCTCAACATGCCCGCCGCGGATCTCGACGCGGTGTTGTCGGTCGATAAGGCCGACTGGAAGGCGGAGACCCCCGGGATTCGGGAGTTCTTCAGCAAGTTCGACGGCAAGGTTCCGCAGCCGCTCGTGAGTGAACTCGACGCGCTCGAAAAGCGACTGGGGTA
>CAZYEA010000437.1:0-1665 GCA_964646485.1 uncultured Acidobacteriota bacterium | reverse complement strand
GTCCCATGAAGCATCCCAACCTCGCCGTTCTCGCCGTTCTCCTCTCGCTGTGGCCCGGCCCGGCCTCGGCCGAGCGGGCGGGCTCGGCTCCACCCCAGGCGGCCGGAGTCGACGCCGTCCGCAACGGATCCGACCCAGCGTTCGATCTCGCCGAGATTCGACCGAAGAAGATCCTCATCATGATGGCGATGAGCGGGGAGGCCGAGCCGATCATCCGCTCCCTGGGCCTGACCGAAAGCAAGGGCGCCTTCGATGTCCGCGACCCGATGCGGGCTTTTGCGGGCCAGGTCGGGAAGACTCAGATCGTGGTCGTCGTGAATGGAAAGAGCCCGCGGAAGTCGCACCTGGATCTGACCGGCCCCACCGCGGCGGCGGTGGCCACGTCGCAGGCGGTCAAGACCTTCGCCCCTGATCTGGTGATCAACGCGGGCACCGCGGGCGGCCTCGGGAGCAAGGGAATGAAGGTGGGCGAGGTCGCGCTGAGCCGGGCCATCGTCTTCCACGATCGGCACATTCCCTTTGGCGCCGACTGGGAGGAATACGCGCTTGGAAACTACCCGCACCCCCGCACGGAAGACGCCGCACGGGCCCTTGGGATCAAGACCGCGGTCGTCGCCACCGGGAGTTCCTTCGTCAACGTCTCCACATCCGACCTGAGCGTGATACGGAAGGTCGAGGCTTCGGTCGTGGAAATGGAGGCCGCGGCGGTGGCCGAGGTTTGCGCCATCTACAAGGTGAGGATGGTCGCCTTGAAGGCGGTCACCGACGACGTCGAACATCCAAACGTCGCTCAGTTCAGAGCGAATTTCCGGCTCGCGAACGAAGAGCTCGCCGCCAGGCTGCGCGATCTGCTGACCTACCTCCAACGACCCTGAGCGGACGAAGCGCGCTTGCGTGGTACCGTATTTTTCAGGATGAAGCTCGGGCACTGCGCCGCCGCCGCCGCGCTTCTGGCGCTCGCCGGGAGCGTCCTCGCCCAGTTACTCAACCCCGCGCCGCCCCCGCCCACGGTCGAGCCTCTGGTCGAAGGAAAGGTCACGGGTGACGCGGCCACGCGCATGCTCAACGTGGCCATTGCCTGGCCTTCGGGGCTGAAGCCGCGCTTTCCGCGCGACGACAGCGGGACCCTTGCCCATCGGACCTTCGCGCCCGTGGGGGTTTCGAGGACGCCGGCCGCGAACATCGACGATAGCCCCGACTGGGCCGCCACCTGCGAGCGCGACGGCTGCCGGCTGTTCTACTCCGTGGATGTGGGCAAGGGCATCGCGAACGACAAGCGGGGCGACTGGGGGTTCGAGGAGAAGCAGCGGATCATCCTGGCTCCCCTCGCGCGGTGGCTGGTGCGTCCCGAGGATCGGCGCGCGCGCGGAAGGCTGCGCCTCGACTTCGAAGGCGGGAAGAATTTCGAGCTCGTGTCCGGAGTGATGGACGGACGGGTCAATCACCTCGACACCGACCTTGTGGTCATGGACGGACCCCACGTGGTTCTCGGCGAATTCACCCACAAGACTCTGGACGTTCCCGGCGGCCGGATCGATGTGGCCATCGGCAAGGGAGAACGCGGGGTGCGCGACGAGGATCTGGTCGCCTGGATTCGCGAGGGGGCGACGGACATCGTGTCCCTGCTCGGTCGCTTTCCGGTGTCTCGCCTGCAGGTCATCGTGG
>CAZYEA010000436.1:0-2909 GCA_964646485.1 uncultured Acidobacteriota bacterium | reverse complement strand
GGGGCCAGGGCTACGCCACCGGCATCGTCGGCAAGTGGCACCTCGGGGCCAAGCTGAACGAGATGCCCCTGCGCCTTGGCTTCGATTTCTTCTACGGCATGTTGAGTTCGCCGCCCGTCACCGACTTCATCATGGGAGACCAGGTCACCAGGGATTTCCCCGGGATGGACTACCTAACTCGAAGGCTCACCGACGAGGCGACCTCCTTCATCAAGCGGACGCCCGCCGAAAAGCCGCTCTTTCTCTACCTCGCCCACCATGCGCCGCACAGCCCCAACGTCAACTCGCCCCCCTTCGTCGGCAGCTCAGGCTGGAGCAACTACGGGGACGCGGTTCAGGAACTCGACTGGTCGGTGGGCGAAGTGATGCGTGCGCTCACCCAGACCGGGCGCGATCGCAACGCGATGGTCGTTTTCCTGAGCGACAACGGCCCGACCGCGGAGGGCTCGCCGGGACCGCTCACCTACGGGAAGGGAAACGTGAATGAGGGCGGCATAAGGGTCCCGGCGATCGTATGGCAGCCCGGCCGCGTCCCCGCGGGCCGGCTGATCAAGGACCCGGCCACGAGCGTCGACTTCTTCCCCACCTTCGCCGCCATCGCCGGGGCGCCGATGCCCTCAAGGGACTACGACGGCGTCAACATCCAGAAACTCCTGACCGGCGAGGTCGACCGGAGCCCCGGCAGCGGCATGGGCGGCGGGCGCGAGTTCTTTTACTTCGTGGTGAGCGAAGTGGCGGCGATGCGGTCGGGCAAGTGGAAATATGTCCGCCCCGGCTTCCGCGATTCGGTCCCGGTCTTGTACGACCTCGAAGCCGATCCCGGCGAAACGAATTCCCTGAGGCGCTTCAATCCCGATGTGGTGAGCCAGATCGAACGGCGGATCGCCGGATTCCGCTAAGGCTCTACCAGCAGGCGGAGCCGCGGCACGCGGCGAGGGCCTTCATCCGCGCATTGAGCTTCGAGACCTGGACCGGATTCCCGTTGACCGCGCTGTCGAGCTGGTAGGGATCCTTCTTGAAGTCGTAGTACTCCTCGTCTCCCGTGTCGTGCATCACGTAGATCGCGGAATCGACGCCGTTCTCGACACGCACGCCCTGATAGGTGGGCATGAGGGTGGTGGCGGGATTGGTGTTGTCCCAATATTCGGCCAGGAGGTCGCCCCGCCAGGAAGTGATGGGAGGCGGGGTGGCCGCGAACAGGGGGGTGAGCGAACGGCCTTCGATGCCTCCGGGAGTGGGAACGCGCGCCCAGTCGACGATGGTGGCGGGGATGTCGATATTGCCCACGAGATGCGGCAGGGTCACGCCCTTCGGGCCTCCAGGCACCCGGATGTAGAGGGGAATGTCGAGCGACTCGGCGTAGGGAGCGGTCTTGTCGGTGAAGCGATGCGCTCCGGTGGAAAGACCGTTGTCGGACAGGAAGACGATCGCGGTGTTGTCGATCTCACCCTGGGCGGTCAGGGCCTGCACGACCTTCTCGATCATTTCATCCACCGCCTGCAGCGACCGAAGCGAATTGCGGTACTCATTGTCGATGTTGCTGATCACCGCGTCCGTGAAGCGGGCGATGCGGCGAATGTGCCTGGGCTTGTCGCTCACGTCCTGCTCGTCGAAGGCCTGGGTCCTGGGCGCGCCCCGGTTGGAGAACATCGAGGAGTGACGAGGGGCGGACTTCGAGACATTGTGGGGCGCGTAGGTGGAGATCATGAGGAAGAACGGCTGATCGTCCCGCTCCTCGGTCCGCTTCAGATAGTCGACGGCCTTGGCCGCGAGAAAGTCCGTCTGGTACTCGCCTGGGGCGGCCTTGAAGTCCCGGCCGTTCTCGTTATAGGTGAAGTTCGTGTAGGCCTGAGGCTCGGTGAAGGCGATCCAGTCATCCCAGCCCGGCGGATTGGTGGTCCAACCCGCGCCGTAGCCGTTGGTGAACTTGCCCATGTAGGCGGTCCGGTACCCGGCCGACTTCAACCAGACGGGAAGCGAGTCGCCCTCCATGCCGCTGTCCCGAAATCGGCCGTATCCGCCGAGAGGCTCGGCGTTGCTGCGGATCCCATGGTTGTGAGCGTAGCGGCCGGTCATGATGGTGGCGCGGGACGGGCCGCACAGAGGCGTGGTAGCGATCGCGTTCGAGAAGGTGACGCCCTGCGCGGCGATGAGGGACTGCATGAGAGGCATGTCGCGGGCGCTCACCGACTCCTGGTCGTCGGTCATGATGACCACGACGTTGAGGGGCTTGGGAGCGGGGGTGGCGGCAGGCGGCGCGGCCGTCGGTGAGGCGGGAGAGGATGTCCCCGAACCACAAGAGGCGTGGAGAAGCAGGGTAGCGGCGAGAGCGGCCGCGGTTCTCGTAGGCCGGCTCGACAGTCTGGGTCTCAGAATCGGCTGCATTTTTTGGCTGCGGGACTATACAAAAAAAAGAACCTGGTCGAGGCGAGGGCTCAAGCCATGTTCGGGCGGTACAGTAAGCAACAGCGGAAGGAACACCGTGGCCAGCAAACGCGAGCATCTGACCGGAGCGGCTCAGGTCAAGGGAACCATGATCCAGGCCCATATCGACTGGCTCAAAAAGCAGGGCGTCGACCCGGCGAGCCTCGCCGCCCACCTCCCCCAGGAACTCGCGAAGACGGTGGCTCACCGCATCCTCGCGACCGCGTGGGTAACTCTGAAGGATCTCATCGCGGTCGATCGGGCGATCGCCGCTTCTTCCCGGGGCAACCCCGACGACATCTTCCGTGAACTGGGCCGGTCGTCCGCGGTCGCGAATCTTTCTTCGGTCTATGCGGGCTTCGTGTCGGAGGAGCCGCATCGCTTTTTCGAGAAGCAGGCCAGGCTCCATGACCGTTTCCAGAACTTCGGCGACAGCGCCTACCGCTAGACCGGACCCCCAACGGGCCAGATGCGTCAAACGAAGA
>CAZYEA010000435.1:0-2920 GCA_964646485.1 uncultured Acidobacteriota bacterium | reverse complement strand
TGCCGCGGAGCTGAAGCGCCTGGCCAATTCGAGCGGAGGCGGCGTCGGCTCCTTCTACATGCTCTCTCTCGCCATCTCCGAGCAACTCGTGCAGTCACGAGGCCAGGGCATGGTCAACCAGCTTCTCAAGGCTATGAAGGAAGCCGGTTCCGAGGACGGAGGGTTCAAGAAGGTCTTCGGTCAGTCCGGAACGGCCATGAAGAAGGACATCCTCGAGACCTTCTGGCGCCGCTACAGCTGAGACCCGGCCGCGGAATCCGCGACCACGGTCAGGTCGGTGTGATCGCGGAACAAAGAGCACGGCCACGCTTCGCTCGGAGGTTCGTCGCGCATGCGGCGCAGGGCCTGGGCCTTCGACGCGCCGGTGGCGAGGAGGACGATCGCCTTCGCGGAGCGGATGGTCTCGATGCCCATGGTGATGGCACGGATCGGGCCCGTGAGATTCCCCCCCAGGGTGGCGAGGGTGGCGCTGTCGAGAGTGACCACGTGGGTTCGCGGCCCCGCCTGGCCGGGAAGGTTGTAGGCGATATGCCCGTCGGCCCCGATGCCGAGGATGGCGAGATCCAGCCCGCCCGCCCTGGCGATGGCCGCCTCGTAGCGAAGGCACTCGGCTTCAGGGTCTGGGGCTTCACCATCGGGAATGAACCGCCGCTCCGGGGCGAGACCGAGCGGGTCCCAGGCATGACGGGTCATGAACTGGAAGAAGGTCTCGGGTCGCGCGCGCGGCAGGAGGACTTCGTCGAGGTTGAAAGAGGTGGCCCTCGACAGATCGAAGGCTCCCGCCTTCCGCTTCGCCGCGAGGACCCGGTACATGTCGATGGGAGTCCGTCCGGTGGGCAGAGCCACCACGAGCGAAGGATTTCGGGCCGCGGCGGTCTCGAAGAGCGAAGCGCCCCGCCGGGCGACCTCGCCCGCGGTCCCCAGAATCTCGATCTTCACAAGTCGGAGAACGAGGCGAGGCGGACGCCCGCCCGGTCGATCGCGGTGCGCACCCGAGGATCGCAAAGAGCCTGAAGCTCCTTGACCCTCACCGCGGCATAGGAACTGGAGGCGGCAAGTTCCGCGTCCTCGTGCGCGGGATGGCACATGAGTTCGGTCGTGCCGTCGACCAGGCGCTCGATGATGAAGACGAGGTGCGCGACCGATACGCCCTGATCGAAGAAGCTCTCTTCGAAGGCATCGTTGGACTTGAGGCCGAGGCTCTGGAGCAGGGCGCCCATGTCGCCTCCGGCGTTGCGGACCGGCAGCCCTTCGCGGCGGGCCACCGCGCACACCGCCTCGAACACTTCGGGGCGTCGATGGGAGTGATGATGCGAGTCGAGGTGGGTGGGCCTCCGGCCGAAGACGGTGACGAACTTCGAGAACTGCGCCTCGATCTCCGCCGCGATCTCACTGCCCGTAGCACCCGCGAGGCCCTCGGGCTTTTTCGGCTGGGCGCCGCTCGCGTCCACGAGCGAAGGCACGGCCGCGGCGGGGAGCGCGGTGCGCCCGCCGGTCAAGGCGATGTGCAGCCCGATGCCGAGGCCGGGATTCTCCCGCGAAAGCCGGGCCGCCTCGTGGATGCCCTCGTAGTTCACCATGGCGGTGGCGCTCGTGACGATGCCGGCCCGGTGCGCCTCGAACACCCCGGTGTTGATCCCGTGGGTGCGACCGAGGTCGTCCGCGTTGACGATGAGCCGCTTCACTTCGGGGACTGCCGCGACCGATAGAGGTCGAGGGCCATCGAAAGCGCGCCTTCCGCGGGATCGCGTTCCACCCGGCGCGGGACCGCGTCTTGGATGCCCACCTTCTTCGCGATGATGTCGACGAGGGAAGGCAATCCGGCAAAGAGGCCGCCGGAAAAGAGGATCGGAAAGGGAGCGCCCGCGAAGTCGAGCTGACGAACCACCGCGCGGGCGGCACTCGCGAGTTCGGTCGAGGCCTCATCGAGAATCCGCGCCGCGACCGCGTCGCCCTCGTGCGCGGCGGCGATGGCCACGGGCGCGAGCTCAGCCAGCTTCTCGCGGTTCAGCCCGCCGCCATAGGCGAGGGCGGGAAGATGCGACAGGGAATGGATGGCGAGGGCCGAGAAGATCGCGTCCTTGAGGAGGCTCGGATCGCCGCGGCCGTCGGCCGCGCGCACCGCGGCCACGAGAGCATGGTGCCCAATCCAGCCGCCTGAGCCTTCGTCCGCGAGCATCGGCCCGAGGCCTCCCGCCCGCGCGGTCCGGCCCTGGCGATCGATCCCATACGCGATCGATCCCGTGCCCGCGATCACGACCACGCCCACGCGATCCGGGGTTCCGGCGGCGAGGGCGATGATCGCGTCGTTCACCACCAGGGCGTTGCCGCGGAAGCCGAACCGCCGAAGCAGCGATTTGACCGTGGCGTCTTCGCCCGGGCGATCGACCCCGGCCATGCCCAGACACAGCGCTTCGGGGCGCTCGTCCGGACACAGTTCGTCGAGCAGGAGCGCCAGCACCTTCTCCACCGCGAGTTCGCCGTGCACGTGGAGGTTGGCGCCTCCCGCCCGGGCCCACCGGAAGATGCGGCCCGATTCGTCCGACACCACCCCGACGGTCTTGGTCCCTCCGACGTCGACTCCAACGATGAGCGCCATCGCGGCTTCCGAGGCTAGCCTTCGAAGACGACGATGTCGCGGAGGTTCCGGTACTTCTCGTTGTAATCGAGGCCGTAACCCACCACGAAGAGGTCGTCGATGACGAAGCCCGTGTAGTCGACCTTCACTTCGATGAGCCGCCGCGAGGGCTTGGAGAGGAGCGAAGCCACCCGGATGGAGCGCGGACCGCGCGCCTTGAGGAGATTCACCAGGTAGTTGAGGGTGAGCCCCGTATCCACGATGTCCTCGGCGATGATGAGATCGCGGTCCTTGATCGAGGTGTCGAGGTCTTTCGAGAGCTTGACCTCGCCCGAGGACTTG
>CAZYEA010000434.1:0-2924 GCA_964646485.1 uncultured Acidobacteriota bacterium | reverse complement strand
GGAGGAATCAGTTCGCGTACGACTCCGTCGGTAGTCGGCTGGAGCAGATTCGCCAGACCGAGAACGGGACGCCGCAGCCGGTGGTCTACACGTACGACGAGCGCGATCGCCTGCTCACCGAGAACGGGATTTCGGGACCCGTCACCTACGGGTGGGATGCGAACGGGAATCAGACGGCGAAGAGCGGCACCGACGGCGCGACGTACACCTGGGATTTTGAGAATCGGTTGGTGAGGGTGGAGTTGGCGAATGGGACCGTCGTGGAGCATGGCTACGATGCGGATGGAACCAGAGTCCGGACGAACACCACGCCATCGACGGGCGCGGCCGCTGCCCTGGATTATTTGGTCGATCCTTGGTACCGGACAGGCGCGAAAGTCAGACCTCTCCTGAGTCAAGTCGTGGTGGAGAGCAGCGATAGCGGTACACCAGCTGCATTCCATGTCCTGGGCGATGAGTTGTTGGGCACGCTAAGACCCGACACTGGTAGCCCGACGCAACTTGTCCCGCGCTATTTTCACGCTGAAGGCGTTAGATCGATTCGCGCGCTTTCGGATGAATCCGGAGGGGTCACGGACCGGTACTCGTTCGAGGCATTCGGTGCCCAAAAGGAGCGAGTGGGAAATGATGCCAACGGGTATTCTTTCGCCGGCGAGAGCCTCGATCCGTCGACAGGATTGATTTATTGTCGAGCAAGGTGGCTGCAGCCTGAACTCGGGCGGTTTGCGTCAGAGGACGGATTTGAAGGCTTTAGGGAAGACACCTCGTCGCTTCACCGGTATCTCTATGGCTCTCTGGATCCGGTAGGTCGAGTCGACCCATCTGGATTGAGCGATGTCGCGAGCCTCGTTGCAGTGGGGGCGATGATTGGGATTGTCGCGGCCAACATCATGCTTCAACCGCGGGGGTTGCTCGAGACGGTGAAGGTATCCCTCGGCGGGGCAGTTGCGGGAGCCGCAGTCGGGGTTATTGCGGCATGGTGGGCCGGCGTAATTGCCGGGGAAGTCGCGCTCTCGAGCACAGCCGCTTCGGGCAGTGCCGCGGTTCTCGCAGGACGGATCGGGGCGCCGATCCTACAGGGTCGAGACTTGGTATTGAACTCGAATCCTGGACGCCTCTATCTAGGACATTGGGGCGGGCGGGGCTTCTACTTCAATGGTGAAGCGATCTCGACTCCGGTGAAGGCCGGGCTCCAATGGGCGCGTACAATGCAAAGCGCCTATGGCGGCAGAGTGCTCGACAACCTCACAATCGATGGCCCGCGCGATTTCCACAAACTGATCGCTGAAATGGAGGCTGCGGATGAGATCGTCTTTGAGGCGACAAAGATCATTCCGAACTCGACGACTGCCTTCGAGTATTGGTACGTAACTCAGACTCCAGAGCTCATGGCTAAGACGGTGTGGGTCAAGGATGCCATCCTATGGTGATGGGGAGTGGGACCATTAGGTTGTTCCTGGGCGCAATTGACCAGGGAAGACGCTTCTATGGGGGGGCGTCGGGAACGGCTTCAGTTCTGGTCGAAGCCTACTCAGCCTTCGTTGGAACAGATGCAGAGTCGCGGGTTTTTGGTGCTCTTTGCAGAAGTTTGGTGGAACATCTCGAGGCGGCTCCATTCGACGATAGGAGCCTCACGGCCGCAGCCGAGTCTGCCATCGAGGAAGTCTTCCCGATGGAGTGGGTGGAAAGGGGGCATTCTTTCTCTGTCTCGCTGCTTTGCCGAGAGCCATCGTCCAAGAGGATTTGGCTCGCGAATGTGGGCCCGAACGTTGTCCTCGAGTTTGGGCCCTACCGGGCGCGCAGGCTGGTTCGCGCTCATTCTCCGGCATGCGAAGCTCTTTCTGGACTCGAGCTGCGGCCCACTCCAGAAGTCCCTCCGGGGGTAGCGACGGCTGTCGTCTCGGCTCCAGGAGACTTCTCGATTCTCGCGAACAAGGCCACGATCGAGCAGGGGGACACCGATTGGATCCTGGTTATCCCGGAAACCTGGTCCATCGTCCGGGGGGAGACTCCAGCAGTTCGAGAGACGCCTGAGGATTTGGCAACCGAAATTCGCAAGCTCTTTCATGGGCCAATGACTGCGGCGAGTATCTCTTGCCTGGTTGTGAGCCCGACTACCAGGGAGGGCTTGGAACTTCTCGCGAGGTTGGCGCTCTGACTTGTGGAGCTGAGCTGAAGGGGTGCCTCAAGGTATCGGCTGGAGAGGTGCTGAATAGGTGCTGAATAGGTGAATAGGTGCCAGATGAGATGAGTCGGTCGGTTCCTCCCCGAAGGGTTTAGCCTTTCGGTTGGAGACCAAAAGCGGCTACGGCCGCGGAAAGGAACCGACCATGCGGTGTCCCGTCCGCACGTCCGGCGGACCCGGAGGGTCGGCTGGGGCGATGAAATCGAGCCCGCCACCTGCGAGGAGAGGGTCCCGAGGACTTGAATCAGGCAGTTCTCTTCGTTGAATCACCTCCAACCAAGACTGAAGCTTGCTCATTTCAAGGAGTCGGCACACTTGCCCTGCGGACACTCGCGAAAGTGCCCCTCCCGCTTCCCATGGAACGGCAGCTACGTCGGAAAAAGGAATCCCGTGAGCCGCCCATTCCAGACGGAGAGATAGCGAGGCTTTCCGCGGCCCGACGGCTTCTTGCCCGTCCAAGCCGCGGTCGGCGTCAAGCCATCGAGGTGCTGATGCGGTCGCAGATGGTTGTACCAGGCGCGGACGGTCGCGAGGTCTTCTTCGAGATCGTCGGGCACGCCCGCTTCTTCGAACCAACCCAAGATCTTCTCCTTGAGCGTGAGGAAGAGGCGCTCGATGCGCCCGTTTTGCCGCGGGCAGTGCGTGGCCGTGCGCTGTTGGCGGATGCGCAGCAGCCAAAGGCCAAGCCGGAAGAGACGCGAAGTGAAGATCGGCTCGTTGTCGGTGCGCAGGCTGGCCG
>CAZYEA010000433.1:0-2941 GCA_964646485.1 uncultured Acidobacteriota bacterium | reverse complement strand
GCACCCTCAAGGTGGGCTCGGGAAACAACGCCCACCTCAACGAATTCTTCTGCGTGCCGCAGGCCCGGTTCCTGGGGGTCACCCCGCAGGACATCATCGACTACGACCTGCCCACCCATCCCTTGAAGGACGTCGACATCAAGAGAGCCAAGGATGCCCTCAAGAACGACCCCTTCTTCCAGCACTACCCCGAATGGGCGAAGGCCTTCGAGCTGCTGCTCAAGATGGGGAAGCGCGCCGAGCAGCAGGCCTTCGCCAAGCACGCCCTCAACTTCGTCATGGACGACTACCTGCCCGCGAAGCTCAAGAACCCCAAGTCCTTCCTTCCCTGATCCACTGAAGAGCCATCAAAGCGATGCCCACCAAGACCAAGACCAAAGCCTCTGCCAAGCCCGCGCATAAGAAGGCGGCCGCCCATTCCGGGAAGAAGGCCCATCCGGCAAAGCCCGCTCCGTCCCGGGCGAAGGCCCCCGAAAAGAAGCAGGCCAAGCCCACCGCCGCCGACCGCGCCGCCGCGAAGGCCGCGCTCAAGGCCCAGAAGAAGCTCCTGAAGATCGAAAAGGCGAAGGCCAAGCTCGAGGCGAAGATCGCGGCCAAGGCCCTCGCCAAAGAGGCGCGGATCGCCCTCAAGAAGAAGCTGCGCGAAGCCGGCGAAGGTGTGGTCGCCGAGGGGCCCGGCCCCAAGGGGAAGGGCCTCAACCTCCTCGTGGCCCCCAAGGGCAAGCTCAAGGCCGACAAGCCCGGCCGCAAGGTCAAGGCCCCGAAGCCCAGCAAGGGCCCCCAGTTCCCCCCGGGCACGGTGTTCCTGCCCGACGGCTTCAAGTCGCGCGAGGAGATCCAGTACCTCTTCCGCGGCGCCGTGGCCTGCGTGCGCGAGTCGCTCGACGTCGCGGCCGCGGAGATCCGGGCCAAGTCGGAGAGGATGCAGCCTGCCCCGTCGGAGCGCGAACTCCTGGAGATGGCCCGCACCGCCGAGGAGCGTTTCCGCGGGGCCATCGAGGCGGCGCCGCCCAACCGCGTGATCCCCACCAAGCGGACGTTCGCGAGCCTGGTCGAACGGGCCCGCGCCCGGCGCCGGGAAATCGGCGCCTTCATGCGGGGCCTGGACCTCGGCAAGACCGAGCCCAGCCACCTCGACACCCACTCCGAAGCGAGCCTCCAGGGCCTGATGGAATGGGGAGCGCGTCTCGAGATGCTCGCCGACTCGCGCGAGGTCGACAAGCCCGACTTCACCCAGCAGCACCGCGTTCTCGACCAGCTGGAGAGCACCACGGAAATGCTGGTGGTCGACGTCGAGCTGACCCTGCGCCGATACAAAGACCGGATGAGCGCCCGCGGCCTCGAGTTGCCCACCGTTCCGGTTTGACAAGGCGGAGACCGCTCACCTAAAGTTGCAAGTTCCCGGCACCCTCGTGCCGCCGGTTCGGCTGCGAACCGCAGCAAGCCGCTTCGAACCTATTTTCGAACCATAAAGACCCCAAGAATCACTGAAATGGCGACTTTCGTCCCTTCCGCAAAAGACATCAAGCGCGACTGGTTCCTCATCGACGCCGAGAACGTCGTCATCGGCCGTCTCGCAACCACCGCGGCGCGGCTCCTCGCGGGCAAGCACAAGCCCACCTACACCACCTTCATCGACACCGGCGATCACGTGATCGTGGTGAACGCGGCCAAGGTGGCCTTCACCGGCCGCAAGCTCGAAGGGAAGCTCTACCGCCGGCATTCCGGTTATATGGGCGGCCTCTCCGAGACCCCGGCGAAAGACCTCATCGCCAAGCGGCCGATCAAGGCCGTGGAAGAGGCGATCAAGGGCATGCTGCCGAAGACGAAGCTCGGCAACGCCATGTACACCAAGCTCAAGGTCTACGCGGGCAGCGCGCATCGGCACGCCGCCCAGCGCCCCCAGACCATCAACCTGAAGTCGAAGTAACGCCGTCGAAGTCACTAAGCGAACCTGAAGAGAACTCATCTTGGCAACTGCAATCACTGAAAACCTCGGCACCGGCAAGCGCAAGACCGCCGTGGCCCGCGTTCACCTCCGCCCCGGCAAGGGCGCCTTCTCGCTCAACGACCAGAGCCTCGATGAATTCTTCGGCGGTCACGAGACCCTCAAGATGATCGTGCGCCAGCCGTTCGTGGCCACCGAGACCCTGGAGAAGTTCGACGTGGTGGCCACGGTCGACGGCGGCGGAGTCGCCGCCCGCGCGGGCGCCATCCGCCACGGCATCGCCCGCGCCCTCCTCGACCTGAACGAGGAGTTCCGAGCCCGCCTCCGCAAGGAAGGCCTCCTGACGCGCGACTCGCGCATCAAGGAACGCAAGAAGTACGGCCAGAAGGGCGCCCGCGCCCGGTTCCAGTTCTCGAAGCGCTAGAAAGACTCAAAGACTCATATGGAAACCACACCGTCCGTTCCCCAGATCAGCATTCCCGCCACCTCGATGGTGGACATCAAGGACCTGCTCGAAGCCGGGGTCCACTTCGGTCATCAGACCCGCCGCTGGGATCCGAAGATGCGCGAACACATCTTCGCCGAGCGCAACGGCATCTACATCGTCGACCTGCAGAAGACCCAGGCCATGTTCGGCGAGGCCCTTCGCTACGTCCACGACGTGGCCGCCTCGGGCGGCGTGGTGCTGTTCGTCGGCACCAAGCGTCAGGCTCAGGACGTGGTGGCCGAGGAAGCGGTGCGCTCCGGTTCGCCCTTCGTCAATGAGCGCTGGCTCGGCGGCCTGCTCACCAACTTCGCCACCGTGAAGAAGAGCATCGACCGCCTGAAGCAGATCGAAATGATGCTGGCCGAAGGCCGTCAGGACCGCCTCACCAAGAAGGAATTCGCCGGCCTCGCCAAGGAGCAGGTGAAGCTCGACAAGAACCTCAAGGGCATCCGCAACATGAAGAACCTGCCCGACGTCATCTTCGTGGTCGACACCAAGAACGAGGC
>CAZYEA010000432.1:0-2943 GCA_964646485.1 uncultured Acidobacteriota bacterium | reverse complement strand
GAGAACGCCTTGTCCGGAAACGCCTTCGTCATCTTCGCCATGTTCGCGAGGGACATGGGCAGGATGGCGGGCCCGCCCATGCCGCCGCTCGACACCAGGCCGCCGACGTTCATCTCGAACTCGAGGGTTTCGGAGTCGATGATGGGCAGCGACGGGAACGTGTTCGAGGAAACCACCGCGTCGGCGCCGCCGCGGAACACGGCGCCCGCCTCCACGGTCATGTCGGCCGAAGCGGGGGTGAGCTTCGCCCACACCGGAACCCTGGCCACGCCCTTCACCACCTGGGTGACGAACGAGCACAGCGCCTGATCCTTGCCGATGTTCGAGCCCATGTCCGCGCGGTCCATGTGGGGGCAGGAGAGGTTCATCTCGATCCCGTCGGCGCCCGCGTCCTGGCAGGCCTTGGTGAGGTCTCGCCAATGATCGAGTTCCTTGTCGCTTCCTGAGCCCGCCATGATCGAAGCAATGAGCATCTTCGTGGGATGGGCTTTCTTGATCCGCTCGAGCCGCGGGATCCACCAGTCGAGCGGCTTGTCGGAGATGAGCTCCCAGTTCCAGGAGGAAACGAGCGCACCGTCCCGCCCCTTGTTCATCGAGAGGGAACCCGTGGCCGGGTTCGAGCGGGTGAACTTCGTTTTCGGCCCGGCCACATTCACCACCGGATGCATGCCGATGGTCTTCACCACCACTCCGCCCCACCCCGCGTCGAAGGCCCGCATGATGTTGCTCTCGGACTCCGTGGGCGGCGCCGAGGAGAGGAGGAAGGGGTTCTCGAACTTGAGACCCGTGAAATTCACGGAGAGATCAGCGGTCATGGGGAGACCTCCAGGGGGATTTAGAGCGCGGTCAATGGACCATAAGTTTCAGGGCGGCGATCGCGGAAGAACTGCCAGGTCGAGCGGACCTGGTCGATCATGTCGAGATTGAGGTCGGCCACCACCACCGCGTCCTGGTCGCGGGGAGCCTCGGCCACGATCTGGCCGCGGGGGTCGCAGAAGTAGCTCTGACCGTAGAACTCGCCGATGTTCCAGGGCGCCTCGTGGCCCACGCGGTTGATCGCGCCCACGAAGTATCCGTTCGCCACCGCGTGCGCGGGCTGTTCGAGCTTCCACAGATACTCGGAGAGTCCGGCCACCGTCGCCGAGGGATTGAAAACGATTTCCGCGCCGGCGAGGCCAAGCGCGCGAGCCCCCTCGGGGAAATGGCGGTCGTAACAGATGTACACCCCGATCTTCGCGTAGGCGGTCTCGAACACCGGATAGCCGAGATTCCCCGGCTTGAAATAGAACTTCTCCCAGAACCCGGGCTTGGTGTGGGGGATGTGGTTCTTCCGGTACTTGCCGAGGAACTTCCCGTCCGCGTCGATGACCGCGGCGGTGTTGTAGTAGATCCCCGCCTGCTCGACCTCGTAGATGGGAACGATGATCACCATCTTGTGTTTCTTCGCGAGCTTCTGCATGAGCTTCACCGTGGGCCCGTCGGGCACGGGCTCGGTGAAGTGGTACCAGCGGGTCTCCTGCTCCGCGCAGAAGTAGGGGCCGTAGAAGATCTCCTGGAGGCAGAGGATCTTCGTGCCCTTCTTCGCGGCCTGCGCGACGAGCTTCACGTGCTTGTCGATCATGGCCTTCTTGACCCGTGCGAGCCCCGCCTCGGGCCCCAGGACGTTCTTCGCCTGGATGAGTCCACAACGAACGATGCGCGGCATGGGCAATCTCCTGCTGGTTTATGAAGGACCAGAGGGAAGTATGCCATGCGCCGCGCCCCGCATTGGCGGAGCGCTCGGGCCGTGCTGTGCTACATTCTGCGCGTTTGGAGACCGCGATGCTTGGAGGGCGCGGCCCCGAGGAGACCTGCCATGACCATCAAGCCAAAGGCGCCCTGCTCTTTCTTCGCTCGCGTGCCACTGCTCGCCGCCCTCGTTCTCCTGGGCGCCGGAGCGCTGAGCGCCTCCGACCTCGCCGACGTCAAGGCCCGGGGCAAGCTGATCATGTTGACCTTCCCCGCGGTCGAGGACCCCTTCGTGTCCGTCGATCTCGACGCCATGCGAACCCAGGGCGTGAAGCTCACCGACATGCGGGACCCCGAGGCCTTTCACGGGATTGACGTGGAGCTCGTGAAAGGCTTCGCGCAGAGTCTGGGCCTGAAGCTCGAGATCCATCCTGAGACCGGCGGCTACGGAGACCTCCTGCCCGCCCTGACCAGCGGCAAGGGAGACCTCGTGGCAAGCCGGCTCACCATCACTCCAAAGCGACAGGAGGCGGCGGACTTCTCGGCTCCCTATTTCTCTCAGTGGGTGGTGGCGGCGGTGAAGCCCGGCAGCAAGCTCGACAAGCTCGATGATCTCAAGGGGAAGCGGGTGGCGGTGATGAAGGGTTCGAGCCAGTTCGAGTTCCTTCCCGGCCTGAACCTCAACCCCGAAATCCGGCTCACCGGATTCAACATGGAGAGCTACACCGCGGTGCTTGAAGGCCAGAGCGACTACGCGCTGATGGATTCGAGAGCCGAAGTCGGGCAGCCGGTGAGCGCCCAGTTCAGCGACCTCCATGTGGGTCTGCGCGTCCGCCGCTCGGACCAGGGCGTGATGGTACGCAAGGGCAGCGACCTCAGGCCCGCGCTCGACGCCTATATCGAGGGGATCCGCAAGTCGGGCGAGCTCGACAAACTCCTCGACAAGTACGGCATGGGAGCCCCCGCGAAGAAGTAGGCCTCAGGGCACGACGCTGAGGGTCACCGCGGAGCCGCGGTGTACCTTGTGCGTCGCCTTCACGAAGTCCGCGCCCACCGCCTTCGCGATATCCATGAACTTCTGCGGGTTGCGATCGACGAGCGGAAACCAGCTGCTCTGAATCTGAACCATGATCTTGTGCCCGTTCCGGAAAGTGTGGGCGATGTCGGGCATCTCGAACTCAATGGTCTCGACCTTCCCCGGGGTCAGCGGCTCCG
>CAZYEA010000431.1:0-2949 GCA_964646485.1 uncultured Acidobacteriota bacterium | reverse complement strand
GTTTACGCCACCGCAGCGGTCCGCGAGGCGACCGACGGCTCCCGGTTCGCGCGGCTCGTGGGCCGGACCATGAAGGCCCCCCTGCAGATTCTCGGTGGGGAAGAAGAAGCCCTCTACGGATTCCACGGCGCCCTTCGCGGCCTGGAAGCAAACTCGGGCCTGCTCTTCGATCTCGGGGGCGGCTCTTTGCAGCTCACTCAGTTCCGGAACCGGGCGCGCCTTCGGTCCTGGAGCGTGCCCTTAGGCGCCCTCCGCTTGTCCCGTCGATATCTCGAGAGCGATCCTCCCACCGAAAAAGAGATTCGCAGCCTGCGCGCCCACATCGACGGCTTCCTCGAAGAGCTGCCGCTCAAGCGCCTGCCCCAGGGCTCGCGGGTGGTGGGAACGGGAGGCACGGTGCGGAACCTCGCGAAGATCGAACGGTTCCGTGACAAAGCCCCGGGTTCGCGCCTTCATGGGCATGAGCTCTCGCGCGAGGCCATCGACGAGATCGAGGCCGACCTGCGGTCGTTGCCGCGGCGCAAGCGCACGGACGTCCTCGGCCTCTCGAAGGACCGGTCGGACTCGATCGTGGCGGGCACGGTGGTGATTGGCCGACTGCTCGACTACGTCGACGCGGACGACATCCTGGTCTCGGGCCAGGGCCTGCGCGAGGGGCTCGCCTACGCGGCGCTCGGTGAGATGGACGCCGAGCCTGCGAGGGTGCGGGCCACTTCCATCGAGGCGCTCCTTTCGCGTTTTCGCGGGGTAGACCCCGCCCACGGCGAGCGCCGGGCCGAGCTCGCGGTCACCCTTTTCTCCTCCCTGATGCGGCAGGAGGGGGAGCGGGGGCGGCTCTTTTCCGCGGCCCTCGACTACGCGGCCCGGGTGCTCGACATCGGCCGGGCGGTCGACTTCTTCGATCGCCATGAGCATGCGGCCCGCATCGTGCTCGCGTCCGAACTCGACGGTTTTTCCCAGGTCGAGGTGGCGCGCATCGCCGCCGTCCTGCACGCCGCCGACGAGGAGGGCATCGACCTCGACGAATACGATCCGCTGATCACGGACGCCGATCGAACCACGGTCGAGCGGGCGGCCGTGATTCTCCTCCTCGCCGACGATCTGCTCGAACGCGCCCCGCGCGGAACCCTGCCGAAGCTGCGGGTATCGGTTCGGGGAGACCGGGTGATCGTCCATGCCACGAGGGTGAGCGCCTGGCGTCCGCGCGGCCTCGGCGACCGCTTCGTCCGAGCCTTCAAGAAGGAGCTGTTCGTCGACGTGTAGACCGCCGCGCTCGGGCCTTCGCCCGGTCTAGGATTGAGGCCATGCGCCCCCTTCTCCGTCTCGTCTTCGCCTCCAGTCTTCTCGTCGTTTCAAGCGTGCGGGTTCCCGCCGAGGACGCGCCCGCCGCCAATCCGGTGCGCGAGAAGTACACGAAGCACGAGTACCGGATCCGAATGCGCGACGGCGTGCAGCTCTTCACCGCGGTCTACACGCCCAAGGACACCGATCGCGCGTATCCGATCATGATGATGCGCACGCCCTACAGCGTCTCGCCCTACGGCATCGACAACTACCCTTCCAGCCTCGGTCCCTCTCCGGCCTTTCTCGAAGAGGGTTTCATCTTCGTGTATCAGGACGTCCGCGGGCGATACCTGTCGGAGGGCGCCTTCGTCGAGATGACTCCACACCAGCCGGTCAAGCGCACGGCGAAAGACGTGGACGAGGCCTCGGACACCTACGACACGGTGGAGTGGATTCTCAAGAACGTGAAGGGCCATACGGGCAAGGTTGGAATCTGGGGCATCTCGTATCCCGGGTTCTACGCGGCCGCGGCCCTGCCCGAGGCGCATCCCGCCATCAAGGCGGTCTCGCCCCAGGCCCCGGTGACGGATCTCTTCCGCGGGGACGACGCCTTTCACAATGGCGCGTTCATGCTGGCCGCGAACTACGGCTTCTACGTGAACTTCGTCGAGCAGAAGACGCCCGCCCGGCCGGTGGACACTCCCGACTTCGACTATGGGACGCCCGACGGCTACGAGTACTACCTGAAGCTTGGAACCCTGCAGCGCGCCCTCGATACCGTGACCGGCAAGGCCTATTTCCGCGCGTATCTCGACCACACCACCTACGACTCGTTCTGGCGTTCGCGCGACATCTCCGCGCACATGAAGAACATCACTCCCGCGGTCCTCGTCACCGGCGGCCTCTTCGATGCCGAGGACCTGCAAGGACCGCAGCGTCTCTTCCGCGCCATCGCGAAGGACTCGCCTCGGACCGAGAACACCCTGGTGCTCGGGCCCTGGCGCCACGGCGGATGGGCGCGGGGCGACGGCCACGGCCTCGGGAACCTCGACTTCGGCCAGAAAACGAGTGCTTTCTACCGCCAGTCCATCGAGCTCCCGTTCTTCATGAAGCATCTCAAGGGCGTGGACGCCGCGATGCCCCGCGCGTGGGTGTTCGAGACCGGGCGAAACGAATGGCACACGCATGATGCCTGGCCGCCCGCCGAGGCGAAGCCCGCGACCTACTACCTGGGCGCTCGCGGCTCGCTCTCTTCGACCGCGCCTTCAGCCCTGGACATGAGCGCCGACGAGTACCTGGCCGACCCCGAAAAGCCGGTGCCCTATCTCGGTTACGTGAACATGGGCATGCGCGGCGACTACATGACCGAGGACCAGCGTTTCGCGGCGACAAGGCCCGACGTGCTGGTCTACGAGACCACGCCGCTCGATGGCGACGTGCGGAGCCTGGGTCCGGTGAAGGTTCGGCTCAAGGTCTCCTCCACGGCCACCGACGCGGACTTCGTGGTGAAGCTCATCGACGTCTATCCGGGCGACGCTCCCTCGTACCTTTCGCCGGCCTCCTCCCGTCCCGAAAACGCCGTGCCCATGGGCGGGTATCAGCAGCTCGTGCGCGGCGAGCCGTTCCGCGCCAAGTTCCGCCGCTCGCTCGAGCAGCCGGAGCCGC